>DAORGN010000026.1:0-33772 GCA_035340095.1 Pseudomonadota bacterium
GACAGTCGGTATATGCAACCGATCTGCTCGGGCGGGTGACATACATAAATGCCGCAGCGGAAGCGCTGTATGGATGGAAAAAGGAAGAGGTCCTGGGGAAATCGCTCCTGAGCGTGGCTGTCGCACCAGGAAAAGAGCCAGAGGCCAATGCACTGCTCGATCGCATCCACCGCGGTGAGTCTTGGCGTGGCGAGTTCCCGCTGCGCAGAAAGGATGGGCATCGTTTTTTGGCCGAAGTTGTCGGAACCCCAGCACTCAGCTCCAGCGGCAAAGTGATTGGATTGGTCGGTATTTCCCAAGACATCACGACACGAAAGAACGCAGAAGCGGCACTCCGTGAAAGTGAAGCGCTGCTTCGCTCGATCGCCGACGGTGTTCCGAGCAGCATCCTGCGCTGGGACAGGCAGCTTCGGCTTACGTTCGTCAATCGCGAGGGTGTACAGATCGCCGGAAAGCCACGCGAAGAACTGATTGGGAAGCACTATGCGGACGTCATGTCGGAAGCGTTTTTCAGGCACAACCTGCCACGCTTGCAAGCCGCGCTCCGCGGAACGCCATCGGAATACGAAATCGCGCCGCCCGCCCCGCTTGGAAAGGACAGAAGCCGCTGGTACTGGGTAAAGTACATTCCCCACATCATCGGGAATGAAGTGACAGGAATCCTGGTGCTGGCAACGGACATCACGCAGATGAAGCGGGATGCCGCACTGCAAACCCAGCTTTCGGAAATTGTCGAATCTGCCAGCGACGCAATCGTCCGCGCCGGACGAGACGGAGTGGTGCAAGCGTGGAACGCGGCGGCGGAACGGCTGTATGGCTATTCCGCGGCGGAAATGATTGGCGAATCTTTCGACAAGCTGATTCCTACCGAGCTGCTGCCCGCAGCACACGACATCGTAGCGCGCGCACTGCAAGGCGAGCGCATCGGACAGTTTGAAACCAGGCGCCAGCGCAAAGACGGCAGCCTGGCCGACGTCGAGCTTACGGTGTCTCCGGTCCGTGACGCCTGCGGTGACATTGTCGCAGTGTCCGCGATTGTCCGGGACTTGTCGGCACGGAAGCTGCTCGAACGGCAACTGGAGGACGCGCGGCGGCTGGAAACGATTGGCAGACTGGCCGGAGGAATCGCGCACGACTTTAACAACATCTTGCAAGTCATGATGCTGCACCTGGAACATTTGGAGCGGCAGACCCACTTGCCTGGATCGCTTTTGTCGTCGATAAAGCAGCTCGAACACCTGGCCGATCGCGCCGCGAAAGTGACTTCACAACTGCTTCTGTTTGCGCGCAAACAAACGGTGCAGATGCAGACCATCGATGCAAACGCGGTGCTTCAGCAGACAGCGAGCTTGCTTTCGCGCATCTTGGGTGAACACATCGATCTGCGTACCAAGCTGTCTCCGTTTGCGCTGTGGACGGAAGCAGACAGTTCGATGCTGGATCAGGTGATTTTGAACCTGTGCATAAATGCCCGCGATGCGATGCCGCAAGGGGGCACGCTGGAGCTTTCATCTGCCATGGTATCTTGGGAAGGTGCGCCCCCTGAACGATTCCCAGAAGCGCAGCCCGGACGCTATGTACTACTGACGGTGAGCGACTCCGGTTGTGGCATGTCTAGCGATGTCCTTTCCCATCTGTTTGAACCGTTTTTCACAACCAAAGATGCCGGCAAAGGAACTGGTCTGGGACTGGCTGCGGTCTACGGAATCGTGAAGCAGCATCACGGCTTCATCGTAGTCGACAGCACCGTCGGACAAGGCTCTACTTTCCGCATCTATTTCCCATGGTCAGACAAAGTGCAGCCACCGCACGATACATCCCAGCAAACAGCGAACACAGAGCCGGCGAATCCATACACTCTGCTTTTGGTCGAAGACGAAGACATGCTGCGTCAAATTGGCGTCGCGATGCTGACCAGCGAGGGATTTCGTGTGTTGGCCGTCGCCGATGGCCGGCAGGCGCTGCGCGTGTTCGATGCGCACCACGATGAAATTGACCTGCTGATTTCGGACATGGTGATGCCGGGTGGAATCAGCGGAATGGATCTGGCGACCACGCTGCGCGTCCGCAATCCGAAACTCCCGATCATCCTGATGAGCGGCTACAGCGAAGAAATCATCACTGCGGAATCGAATCCGCAAACGCACATCGAGTTTCTCGCCAAGCCGTTCCGCTATCCCGAGCTGCTGCTTCAGATTCGCCGCTGCCTGCCACATTCCTAACTTGGCAAGCGACTGACTATTTTGCTTGCGCTCGTCGCTAGGTTTTGGGATTTCCTCGTCATGCATCTGGTTCCGCAGCCGCTATCTACCCTGCTCGCCCGCCTGGTCCACGAATGCACGACGGATGCCAAAGCGCCGATCTTTGATCTGCCGCGTCATCGCTTTTATCCAGGCTCACCCGTCGATTTGTCGGTGTCGCTGCATGGACGGCGGGCGGCCAATCCGATTGGCCCAGCGGCAGGACCGCACACCCAGCTTGCGCAAAACTTGGTGCTGTCGTGGCTCGGCGGCGCGCGGGTGATGGAACTCAAGACGGTTCAGATAAACGACACGCTGGACATTCCGCGGCCCTGCATCGACGCGGAAAACGTCGGTTACAACGTCGAGTGGTCGCAAGAGCTGCGGCTGCCCGAATCGCTTTTCGAATACGCCAAAGGCTTTTTGCTGTTGGCAGCGCTGCGCAAGCTGAATCCGCAGGGCCTGCGCGCGGCAGAGCTTGACACGCTGTTCGATATTTCGGTTGGCTATTCCCTCGACGGAATCCGCAGTCCGCAGGTGGCCAATTGGCTCGATACGATGCGCAGTGCGCGGTCTTTGCTTGTGCAGCTTCGCGATGAAGTGCCAAGCGAGCTGCGCCGTTACCTGCCCGATGAGCTGCCCGACGAGCTGTCAGGATGCGTCACGCTGTCGACGTTCCACGGCTGTCCGCCCGATGAAATCGAGCGCATCGTTTTGCACCTGTTTGCACGGCACCAGATGGACGTGGTGGTCAAGCTCAACCCGACGCTGCTCGGCTTTGATCGGGTGTCGGATCTTTTGCATCAGCGGCTCGGGTACAGCGAGCTTCAGCTGGATCCGCACGCCTTTGAAAGTGATCTGCGCTGGAGCGATGCACTGGCGATGATTGCGCGGCTCAAGACCGCGGCGCAGCGTGCCGGCTGTCGGCTCGGCGTGAAGTTTTCCAACACGCTGGTGGTGAAAAACCACAAACAGTTCTTTCCCGCGACGGAAAAGCTGATGTACCTGTCGGGCCAGCCGCTGCACGTCTTGGCGATTTCACTTGCGGCAGAGTTTGCGCAAGCGACGGACGGACAGGTGCCGATTTCGTTTTCGGGCGGAATCGATCAGAAAAACTGCTCCGATGTGGTGGCGTGTGGTCTTTTGCCCGTCACTGTGTGTACCGACCTGTTGCGTCCGGGCGGTTACGGTCGAATGGCCAAATACCTGGAACCTTTGCCGGCCAAGTTTGCGCAAGCCGGTGCCACGACGATTGCCGAGCTGGTCGAAAAAAACGGCGGCATGGCCAAGTGTCTTGCCGATTACGCACAGAAAGTCGTCGCCGATCCGCGCTACGCCGCCGCCAAAAACCAAGGTCGCCCGCGCCGCGTCGACAGCAAGCTGTGGATGTTCGACTGCCTAAGCTGCGACAAGTGCATCGCGGTTTGTCCAAACGACGCAAACTTTGCCGTCAACACGCCCCAGGTCGATCCAATCCCGGTTTCCGATGTGGTGCTACGCGACATAGGCACGCTTGTGCACGAACCGGCGGACCCATTTGCCCTGCGCGAAAACGTCCAGATCGCTAACTTTGCCGACGCCTGCAATGAGTGCGGCAACTGCGACATTTTCTGTCCCGAGTGGGGCGGCCCGTACAAGCTCAAGCCACGGTTCTTTTCGTCGTTGCAGAGCTATCAAGTCGCCCACATGCAAGATGGCTTTGTCGTAAGCGCCGGTCGCATCCAAGGCCGCATCAGCGGTGTCGAGCACACCTTGGTTTTTGGCGACACAAGCGATGTCTTTGACGACGGAGAAATCGCAGTCAGCGTCGGCAAAACCGGCGCTCTCGAGTCGGCGCAGATCGTCGGCAAACCCAGTGTCGGACACCGGCTCCGGCTGTGGAACTACCACGCCATGCGGACGCTTTACCACGCGCTTTCACAAAGCTCGAACTTCGTCTCAGCAAGCACGCTCTCGCCTGTGCGAAGATAAGGTCTTTCGCGAACGATTTTGGGCAATGGCAGGCACTGTGGCGACGCAGCGTTTCGGTTTTATCGACTGGTTCCGTGGCCTGGCGTGCATTCTGATGATTCAGACGCACGCCTACGACTCGTGGACCAAAGAGCCCTATCGGCAAGGAACGTGGTGGATTTGGGCCCGGCTTAAGCTGGGCGGGCTGCCGGCGCGAATGTTTCTGTTTCTGGCCGGTGTGTCGCTGGCGATGCGTTTTGCCAGCGATGCGCGCAAAGCAGTGCCAGTTGCCGAGGCACGGCGCGGTGCCTTTTCACGCGGCCTGGAAGTGTTTTTGATAGGTTACGGTTTTCGCATTGCCGAGTGGCTGCTCGGCGGAGGCAAGGTCAAAGACGCGCTGTCGATGCTGAAGGTCGATGTGCTTCAGTGCATCGGGCTGTCGTTGATGATCACCGCGTTTGTGGCGTCGCCGCGCGATCTGGATGAAAAGCGAGTGCCGTGGAAGCCGCTGGGGCTTGCGCTTGTCGTCGCGGCGATCGTGCCAACACTGCAAAAACTGGGTGCACCAGGCGGGCCCGGACCGCTTGTCGCGTATCTGTGGCCGGGAGCGCATCCGCTCGGGCAGTTTCCGATTTTGCCGTGGCTGTCGTATACGCTGACCGGAGCCGCCGTCGGTGCGCTGTGGCTGCGCGCGGCCAAAAACGACAAGCTGGATGCAGCGATGGGCTGGACGGTCTTGGCCGGGCTTTTGGTCTGGCTGTGCGGCTATGGCCTGGAAAAAGCCCACTTGCCGATTTTTTCGTCGACGAAAACGGTGCGCGTCGAACCACCGTTCATTTTTTTCTATCGCACCGCGTTTTGTTTGATTGGCACCGCAGCGTCGTATCTGATCGAAAGGCTGCGTCTCACCGATGGTTTTTCACCGACGAGACTGCTCGGGCAAGCGTCGCTTCTCGTGTATATGGTCCACCTCGATATCGTCTACAACAGCTCGCCGTACACCATCAAACAGAAGCTAGACCCAGCGACAGCGACGATGCTGTGGATTGTGGTCGCGATTTTGATGGTCGTCGTCGCCTGGTTTCGCGTCGAAGGCGACCGCAAGACCTGACCTTGTGCAGTTGACGGCTCGACGACAGCTTGTATGCTGCCGCGGTGTCGCTCGCTCCCCCACAGCCTGTGCCGCTCGCCGAGCTTGTTTTGGCCTATCTCGACGAGCTAGCGCATGTGCGTCGGCTGTCCACCGAAACGGTGCGCGCGTATCGCGCCAACATCGTCGAATTTTTGCTGGCCGCGGAGTCGCGTCGCAAACGGCCACTGGCTGTCGAGGATCTCGATCTGTGGGCGGTGCGCAGCTTTCTCGCCGCGCAGCATGGCAAAGAAAAGCCGCTGACGACGAGCCGCAAGCTGTCGGCACTGCGGTCTTTTTTTGAATATCTGCGCCGAAAAAAGCTGATTTCAGAAAACGTCGCCAAGCTTCTTGCGCGCAAAAAAGCCGAGCTGCCACTGCCGCAGTTTTTCACGCCGGAACAGACCTCGGCGCTGCTTGATCCGATGTTGCCGACGGAAAGCGACGATGCGCGCAAAAAAGCAGTCACACTGCGCGATCGCGCCATCCTGGAACTGATCTACGGCGGCGGTCTGCGCGTCAGCGAGGCGGTGAATCTGAACTTGGCCGACGTATCGCCAGAAGATCCGGGCCAGACCGGCGACGAACCGATCCTGCTTGTGCGGATTTTGCGCGGCAAAGGCCGCAAAGACCGCATCGCGCCAGCAGGACGAAAGGCGACCGAAGCACTCGGAGCGTACCTGCCTTTTCGGCAAAGCTTGGCCCATCCAAAGACTTTTGCAGTCGACGAAAAGGCGCTGTTTCTGTCGGTGCGCGGGCAGCGGCTCGGAGTGCGCGAAGTCCGGCGGATTCTCGATCGAGCGACGGCGCAGAGCGGTCTGCCGCAGAGCCACCCGCACGCCCTGCGGCACAGCTACGCGACGCATCTTTTGGGATCGGGGGCCGATCTGCGATCGATTCAGGAGCTGCTCGGGCACCAAAACCTATCGACCACCGCGCGCTATGCGCACGTCGACTTGCAGTATCTTTGGGACCAATATCAGCACCATCCCCACGCGCAAAGTCGGGCAAATCCGACGGAAAACACAGACCGCGGGCGGAAGGACCACAAAGCGCCATGACTGAAAAAATCCATGCCACCACCGTGCTGTGCGTGCGCAAAGGCCCCCAAGTGGCAATGGCTTCCGACGGACAAGTCACGCTGGGTAACACCGTCGTCAAAGCCACCGCAAAAAAAGTCCGCAAGATGGCCGAAGGGCGCGTCTTGGGAGGTTTTGCTGGCAGTGCTGCCGACGGAATCGCCCTGTTTGAACGGCTCGAAGCCAAGCTCAAAGAACACAACCAACAACTGCTGCGCGCCGCCGTCGAGCTGGCCAAAGACTGGCGCACCGATCGCGCCCTGCGTCGATTGGAAGCCATGATCATCGTCGCGGATCGCGAGCGCACCCTGATTTTGTCGGGCGGTGGCGATGTCATCGAACCGGAAAATGGCATTGCGGCGATTGGTTCAGGCGGGCCATTTGCGCTGGCTGCGGCACGCGCGCTCGTCGATGCAACCGATCTGTCGGCCCGCGAAATCAGCGAACGGGCCCTGCGGATTGCCGGCGAGATTTGCATCTACACCAACACCCAGCTTTGTTTCGAGGAGCTGTCATGAGCGAACGTCGCGAGGCCAAAGACCTCACTCCGCGCGCCATAGTCGAAGAACTCGATCGCTACATCGTCGGTCAGCGTGATGCCAAGCGGGCCGTTTCCATCGCGCTGCGCAATCGCTGGCGACGACAGCAAGTATCAGGACACCTGCGCGACGAGATCACCCCGAAAAACATCATCTTGATTGGCCCAACGGGCGTCGGCAAAACCGAAATTGCCCGTCGGCTCGCCAAGCTGGTCGGCGCGCCATTTGTCAAAGTCGAAGCCAGCAAGTTCACCGAAGTGGGTTACGTCGGTCGCGATGTCGATTCGATGGTTCGCGATCTCATCGAAGTGTCCATCAAGCTGGTCAAAGACGAAGAACGCGCCGCGGTGGAGGGCCGAGCCAAAGAGGCCGCAGAGGAGCGCCTCTTGGATGTGCTGTTGCCGCCGCCGACCCGCAATGCCGGTGGCGTGCAGACCCGTCAGAGCCCACCGCCCGTCGAGGTCAGCAGCGACGATGGCAGCCACACCCGCGAAAAACTGCGCGAACTGTTGCGCCAGGGCAAGCTCGACAGCCGCGAAGTCGAACTGGAAGTCAGCGAACCGCAGAGCGGCGGCGGGGTCGAAGCCATCGCTGGACAAAACATCGAACAGATGGGCTTCGATCTGTCTCGGCTGCAAGACCTGTTCGGCGGTGGTCGCAAAAAGAAGCGCAAAGTCAAAATCCCCGAAGCGCGCGAGCTGCTGACCAGCGAAGAAGCGCAAAAGCTTATCGACATGGACAAAGTGCGACGGGAAGCCGTCCACCGCGCCGAGCAAGCCGGCATCATCTTCATCGACGAAATCGACAAGATTGCCGGACGAGAGCGGGCTTCTGGGCCGGATGTGTCGCGCGAAGGCGTCCAGCGCGACTTGCTGCCGATTGTCGAAGGGTCGACGGTGACAACCAAGTATGGGCCGGTCAAGACCGACCACATCTTGTTTATTGCCGCCGGAGCGTTCCACGTCAGCAAGCCGTCGGACCTGATTCCGGAACTGCAAGGTCGCTTTCCGATTCGCGTCGAGCTTCAGCCGCTCACGCAGGCCGATTTGGTACGGATTTTGAGCGAGCCGGAAAACTCGCTGTGTCGTCAGTATCAAGCGCTTTTGGCCACCGAAGGGGTCAAGCTAAGCTGGCACAGCGACGCGATCACCGAAGTTGCCCGGATTGCCACCGACGCCAACCGCATGCTCGAAGACATTGGGGCACGGCGACTTCAAACGATTTTGGAACGGGTACTCGACGAGCTTTCGTTTGAAGCCCCCGAAGTCGGTCGTCACGGCGACTGGGCGGTCGAAGTCACCGCCGAATACGTCCGCCAGCGCGTCGAGAGCGTCCTGAGCAACCCCGACCTGTCAAAATACATCCTGTAGTCTTAGCTACACTTCACGAACCGAACCCGCCCAAGTAGCCACGGTCCGCCCAGAGGACGATGCCGTGCCGTCCACCACTGGGCTATGTGAGCACTTTTTAATCAGCAATTAAAACGTGCTGTAAGTTACTCAATTTTTACGCTATTCTCTGCTCCAACGGGAGATTGATGATGAGGATTCGTTCGCTCTGCGCCCTGGCCCTGTGCCTTCTGCCCCTCCTCGGCTGCACTGAGACCAAAAAAGAGTGGCGCAAAGATGGCATTCCCAAGGACGTCGTAAAGCGTCAACAGGCGCTCTGCGAGTACAAAGCGGAGCTGGATGCTGGCTCGCCGGCGGGACTGTCGGGCGATGCGAAAGACGCCCGCAAGAGCCAAGTGCGCAAGTTCACCGAGCTGTGCATGAAAGCGAACGGCTTCAAAGAAGAAGAAATCACCGAATATCTGTAGCCCGTGGGCGCGTCGTCGCTTGCCACACCGACAAAAGCGGTAGCGACGCCAAAAGCCAAAGTCCCCACAAAGGCTGCACCAAGATCCCAAGCAGCTTCCCGACGATCACCCCGACAAGCCCAGCCAGCCGAAGCCGCGCATACAGCGGACTGTAACGCGCCTGCAAAAACACAAAATCCGTCGGCCACAGCACAAGCAGCGCTTCGTTCACCCGCAGCTCGGGAAGTCGCGCCACCACAAGCAACGACCACGGCACAAGCGCGCACAGCGTCAGCACAGCCAGCGTTGCGATCCGTCCGACGCGACCAAGCCGTGACAAAAAAACGAGCCCAAGCGCAAGCAGCGACCAGAACAGCAGCGGCGGCAGGTTCGACGGTGGCGGCAGCGAGCGCTGACGCTGATACACCACTTCGGGCGCAGCCAGAAGGTGGCTGGCCAGCTCGGCACGCAGCACATCGGGCAAAAACATGCTGTCCCAGCCGGTGATCGGCGCATCGACGCGGCGACCCAGCACAAGCTGCGACAGCGTCGACAAAAGCGGCGCCGCGGCAAACCCGTCGTAGACCCGAGCGCGCAGCGGCGCAAAGCGTTTGTCCAGGTTGCCGCGCCGCAGCGCCCCACCCGTCACTTCATCGACCAAGTCGCGGATGCGCGTCGTGCAGTTGTCGTCGAAATGGCGGTAGTTATATAGCGTCTGCTCAGGCCGATCGGCCCGGTGCAGCGCCGTCACAATGGCCGCGGTCTGGGCATCGGAAAGCGGCAGTCGCTGCCGGTACAGCGTGCGGTCTTCCAGCTGATAAAGCAGCATCATCCGCGGCAGACTGACCACCGAAACCCAGAACTGCCCGTCGCCGCGAATCACGCCCCAGGTCAACGGCCCCGGCGTCGAAAAATCCGCCGTCCCGTAGTTATAGCAGCGACCCTGCGGACTCAGTTCGTCGGTGACACAGATGGCAGCATGGCCAAAACGCGAAAACAGGTCATCGCCAGGGCCCATCGTATAGACGTCGATCTGCGCCGACGGTGCTGCGTCGGCTCGACGGGACATCGCGAGCAGCATCAAAAGCAGCCCAAGTCCGCGCAACCAAAAACGCCCCTTTTGCCACATGTTGTCGATCTTTGCAGTCCGCAGCGGCAGCCGGCAAGTCGGCGTTGTTCGCGCAGGCGGACTTTTGCTTTCGGGCTGCGGTCTGCGGTTTCCCTTTTGCATCACCTTGCGCTATGAAGCGTGCGCTCGATGCTGTTCACGGTTTTGCCTCATAGCGAGCTCTCGTCGCCGGAAACGGAACCCCAAGACGCGCCGCCCCAAACACCCCCATCGCCAAGGAGGCGGTTTGGGCTTTTGCTGCTGGCGATTTTGCTCTGTCTGTCGTCGCTGCTGATTGCAATTTCCGCAGTCGTGGTGTCGCGCAAACACCGGCAGTTCGTGGTGCCCGGCATCGTGATTTCGGGGCAGCCGCTGGGGACGATTCCGCTTCACGAGCTGCCCAAACAAGTGCACGCGCTGGGTGAACGCTATCTCGAAAAGCGGGTGCGGCTTCTGATAGGTCACGACAAGTCGACCGCGAGCCTGCGCGAGCTGGGCCTGCGCGTCGATGAAGAGTCGATGCTGCGCGAGCTTTCATCGCTCGGTCACAGCGGTGAGCCGCTCGCCGACTTGCAAAGCCATCTGCACGGCAAGCACAAAGGCTTTTCGTTTCAGTTTGCGGTCAGCCTCGACGTGCAAAAGTCTCACCAGTTTTTGATCGAACTAAAAGATGTGGTCGATCGAGCTGCCGTCGACGCGCGCCTGGATCTGGAAAAGCACACGATTGCGCCAGAGCGTCCGGGCTATCTTTTGCGGGTCTATGACTCGCTGGTCAGCCTGGAATACATGGCGCGGACGCTGTCGACGGGACAAGCGCTTCCGGAAGTCCGGCTGGCCGTCGCGGAATCGCAGCCCGTGGTGCGCAAAGAAAGCCTGGGCAAGCTCGATGTAAAGACGGTGCTGGCAAGCTGGGAAACCCGCTATTCGACCGCATCCATCGACAGTGATCGCACCTACAACCTGAAAGTCGGCGCCGACAAGCTCAACGGCTACGTGCTGCAACCCGGTCAGGTCTTTTCGTTTAACGCTGCCGTTGGAGATCGCACGGAAAAAGAAGGCTATCGGGTCGCTCCGGTGATCTCGGGCGGCGAGCTTATCGACGGACTGGCGGGCGGCATGTGTCAGATTGCGTCGACGCTGCACGCGGCGGCGTTCTTTGCGGGGCTCGAAATTGTCCGCTCGACGCCGCACTCCCGACCGAGCACGTACATTCCCATGGGGCTCGATTCCACCGTGGTCTATCCGTCGGTGGATCTGAAGCTGAAAAACCCGTTCGATTTCCCGGTGGTGATTCACTACGTCGTGCACCAGGGCGTGGTTCGCGTCGAGCTACTCGGCAAAGAACGTGTCTTCAAGGTCGCCTTCGAGCGCGAGATCCTCGTCGAGACTCCATTCGCCACAGTCACCCGGCCCGACCCCGAAATGCCCACGGGGCAGCAGTTCATCGAACAAGACGGGTATCCGGGGTATCGGATCAAGCGGCGACGGTACATCTTCCAGGGCAAGTGGAAGACCGATCCCCAAGACGAAAACCGCGGCAACCCCGAGGAGCTGATCAGCCGGCGGGAGTGGGATCTGGGCTATCCAGCGACGACCCAGTTTGTCCGCGTCGGAACCGGATCGCCCAAGCTGCCGAAAAAGACGCCACCGCCGTCGCATCGCATCCCTCCGCTGCCGAAGTGGGCCAAGCCGCTGTGGGTGATTGAACGGTAGAACGCAGTCACTCCGGTCGGCGCGTTGTCACACCGCCGGAGGCTGGCATCGAAAAAGCTAGCGGGCCATTTCGGCAATCGCGGTCTTGTGCTGGCGCAGCTCGGCAGTGCGCTGGGTCAGTTCTTCGACGCGAGCGCGGCTCTGTTCGACGACTTCCGGCTTGGCGCGGGCGACAAAGTCGGCATTTTGAAGCCGTCCCTGCACCGTCTGAAGCTCTTTTTCGACCTTTTGGATGTCCTTATCGAGTCGAGCCAGCTCTGCCGGCGCGTCGATAAGCTCCGCGGCGTGGAGCAGCAGCACCGTAAGCCCCGGCACCACCTCGGCGATCGTGCCCTTGGTCGGTGCATCCTCGACGACTTGCGACAGCTCTGCACGGGTCAGAAGCTCGATGGTCGCCTTGTTGGCCGACAGCACGCTGCGCAGCTCTGCATCGGGACACTTGACGGCAAACTGCACGCGCTGGCTCTCGGTCCCGTCTTCCGACTTCTGCGTCTTCAGGTTGTAAGTCGACTTGATGCTGCGCATCGCCGCGATCGCGCTTTGCAACACCGCCATGTGCCGTTCCGCCACCGGGTCTTTGAGCACCGCATCGCTCGTCGGATAGAGCGTGATCATGATGCTCTGTGGACTGCCCGCAGGACGCGGCAGACGCAGCCACAGCTCTTCGGTGATAAACGGAATGATCGGGTGCAAAAGCCGCAGCGTCGTTTCCAGACACATCGTCAGGGTTCCAAGCGCGGCCCGTCGCTGTTCCGGACTTGCCGATGGCGACAGACTCGGCTTGCTGATCTCGATGTACCAGTCGCAAAGCTCGGTCCAAAAGAACCGATAGAGCGCCTGCGCACCGTCGGAAAACTTGCTGGCTGAAAACGCTGCGTCGACTTCTTCGGTGACTTGGGTAAGCCGCGACAGGATGTAGCGTTCGCTGAGTCCCAGCTCGATTTTTGCCGACTGAGCCACGCTTTCCGATTCGATCGCCCCGCGCTGATGCAAAAGCGCCTCGCGGAAGTTGGCCAGCGACTCGACTTCGCTGTCGTCGACGTTCATCAGGAAAAAGCGCGTCGCACTCCAGATTTTGTTCAGGAAGTGGCGATAGCCGTCGATGCGCGGCACTGACAAGCGGATGTTGCGACCCTGCGCTCCCATCACCAAAAGGAAGAAGCGCAGCGCGTCGGCCCCCTGCCGCGGGAAACCGTTTGGATACGCCGCAGCCGCCGACGGGAAGGCTTTTTTGAACTTGCCCAGCTGCTCGTCGAGTTCTTTTTTCGCCGGCGCTTTGTCTTTGGGGAAGCCCAGCACTTCTTCCATTTTCGCGCCGTAGACCAGATGCAAAGGATCGAGGACGTTGCCCTTGACCTTGGACATCTTTTCGCCGTTTTCGTCGACGACGAGCGCGTGAAGCAGCACGCTACGGAACGGCACTTTTTTCATAAAGTGCAGGCCCATCATCATCATGCGAGCGACCCAGAAGAACAGGATGTCGTGTCCTGTCTCCATCACCGACGTCGGGTAAAACGTCTTGAGGTCGCGCGTCTGATCGGGCCAGCCCAGCGTCGAAAATGGCCACAGCGCCGACGAAAACCACGTATCCAGCACGTCGTCGTCTTGCGAAAGATCGCTGCGACCGGCGCGCTGACAGGCTTCCTCGAATGTCCGGGCGACGTAGACATTGCCTTGCGGGTCGTACCACGCCGGAATCCGATGTCCCCACCAAAGCTGCCGCGAAATACACCAGTCGCGGATGTTGCGCATCCAGCGGAAGTAATCGTCGGTGTAGTGCTCGGGGACAAACCGAGTCTTGCCTTGCTCGACTGCTTCAATCGCCGGCTTGGCGAGCGGTTCGGTCTTCACAAACCACTGGAGCGACAGCATCGGTTCGATCACGGTGTCGCAGCGCTGACAGCGTCCCAGGTTCAGCTTGTGCGCTTTTTCTTCGACGAGAAGTCCAGCCTCAGCCAGCGCTTCCAGCACGGCTTTGCGCGATTCCGCGATGGTCAGGCCGCGGAAACGCTCGGGCGCATGTTCGTTGAGCTTGCCGCCCAAATCGAACACCGAAATCTGATCGAGGTTGTGCCGCAGTCCCGTCTCGAAGTCATTGAAGTCATGACCAGGCGTGACCTTGACCGCGCCGGTGCCAAACTCCATCGAAACGAGCACCGGATCGGCGATCACCGGGATCGTGCGATCCGTCAGCGGAAGCTGCACTTGCTTGCCGATGAGGTGGGCAAAGCGCGGATCTTCGGGATGAACTGCCACTGCCGTGTCACCCAAAAGCGTTTCCGGTCGCGTCGTCGCCACCACCAGCCGTTCATTCGAACCGACGACGGGATAGGCAATGTGCCACAGCTTGCCGTCCGTCTCTTCGGCTTCGACTTCCAGATCCGACAGCGCGGTGTAACAGCGCGTACACCAGTTGATAAGCCGTCGCGCCCGGTAAATCAGGCCATCTTCGTACAGACGCACAAATGCCTCGACGACGGCGCGCGACAGACCTTCGTCCATCGTGAAGCGGCAGCGCTGCCAGTCGAGCGAAAAGCCGAGTACGCGAAGCTGCTCGATGATGCGGCTGCCGTACTTGTCCTTCCACTGCCAAACCCGCTTGGTAAATTCCTCCCGCCCGAGGTCGTGCCGGCTCTTGCCTTCTTCTTTGGCAAGCATCCGCTCGACGACAAGCTGGGTCGCAATGCCCGCGTGATCGGTGCCCGGCAGCCACAGCGCGTTATAGCCTTGCATGCGGCGCCAGCGCACAAGCACGTCTTGCACGACGTACATCGCGTGGCCCATGTGCAAAGAGCCGGTGACGTTGGGCGGCGGAATAACGATGGTAAAAGGGGTCTTTGGCGTCGTCGCCGAGGCGTGGAAATAGCCTTGATCTTCCCACACCTTGTACCACTTCGATTCAACCTCAGCCGGGTCGTAGGCCTTGGCCAGCGAAACTTCCTTCATCACGAGAGCATCCTTCGAGGAGAACTGGCAGTCATTGAGCCGGGCCTTCTTATCACACGGGATCATCGTCTGCGGCAACTTTTCAAGAGGCCCGACCAAGCCGACGGTGACAAAGGTCCGACTCGTCGATGCATTGCTGCGCTATCATGGATGGGGTCTTAACTGCCGAGAACTCGATGCCAAGCATCCCTTATCGTTGCCAATCATCCGTCGCCAAAGCGCCGCGCCGTGGTTCCCGTTTTTCCTGGCTGAGCCTGCTTTTGGGCGTTGCGCTGTCCCCGCTGCCACAGCCCAACGCGAAGGCCGCCGCACAGCCAAGCCCCGCAGCACAGGCGGCGACCGCGCCAAACCCAGCGCCCCAAGCGCCTGAAAGTCCGCTCCTCGCGGCGCTGCGACAAGAGCTGGATCGCTCGATGAAGCGGCTGCGGCTCAAAGGCTATGAAGCGCCGTATTTCATCGGCTACACCCTGCGCGACATCGAGGAAGCCGAAGTCACCGGCAAGCTCGGTGCCGTCTACAGCAAAGCGCGCGATCGCAGACGGGTTATCCACGTCGAAGTTCGCGTCGGCAACTATGACTTCGACAACACGTCCGCCGGGGAATCGGAAGGCGATGCCGATCTGGCGCTGAGCCTTTCGGAAGTGTCGAAAGACGCCCCGCTCGACGACAATTTGGATGCGCTGCGCGGATCGTTGTGGCTTTTGACCGACCAAAAATACAAAGCCGCACTGGCGTCGTATGCCCGAAAGCGCGCCCGTGGCGTCCGCGATGTCGAACCCGAAGACAAACTGCCGAGTTTTTCGCGTGAAAAACCGCAAAAGTTCGTCGGTGACATGCCGCGCTACGAAGTCGATCTCGACAAGCTGTCGGACATCGTGCGGGTTGCCGGCGCGCGGCTCAAACAGGCGCCAGTTCTCGACGGAGAAGTCAAGGTCAACGCCGACCGCGTGAGCCGGTATTTCGTCAGCAGTGAAGGAAGCGAAACCGTCGAACACCGCACCATTTTCGCCGCACACCTGTCGGCGGAAGCGCGCGCCAAAGACGGCATGCTGCTGACCAATGAACGGGATTTTTATGGTCGATCCGCCGAGCAGCTTCCGTCGGCGCAAGCGCTGGCCACGGCGGTCGACGGGCTGGTCCGCGATCTGTCGCTTTTGCAAGCCGCCCCGGCAGCCGATCCCTACAACGGTCCGGCGATCCTGATGGAAGAAGCCGCGGGCGTGTTTTTCCACGAGACGATCGGCCACAGGCTCGAAGGCGAACGCCAGGTCAGCGAACAAGAAGGCCGCACGTTCAAAGGGCAAATCGGGCAAAAAGTGCTGCCGCCGTTTCTGTCGGTGCTCGACGATCCGACGCTGGCAACGGCGCCTGACGGGACGCTGCTCAACGGTTTTTATCGCTACGACGATGAAGGCGTGCCGGCCCGTCCCGTGACGCTGATCGAAAAAGGCGTGCTGCGCGACTACCTGAAGTCGCGGACGCCGGTGCTCGGATCGCTGCGATCGAATGGCCACGGTCGCGCCGAGGGCACAAGCGACCCGATCGGACGGATGGCCAACCTGCTTGTACGCGCCGAAAAGACCGTGCCGCTCGCCGAATTAAAAGCGCAGCTTTTGGCCGAAGTCCGTCGCCAAGGCAAGCCTTACGGCCTGATCATCCGCGACATCCTGGGCGGATCAACCAACACCATGAGCTTTGGCAGCCAGACCTTCCGTGGTCAGCCAACGATGGTCTATCGCGTCGATGCCAAGACCGGCGAAGAAACCCTGGTGCGCGGCGTCGAGATGGTCGGAACCCCGCTCAGCTCCGTCGCCAAAATCGTCGCCGCATCCGATACCGTTGGCGTGTTTAATGGCTTCTGTGGCGCCGAAAGCGGCATGGCTCCGGTTTCGACCATTGCGCCCGCCGTGCTGTTTACTGAAATTGAACTCCAGCGCGCCCAACATGTGTCAGAGCGACCACCGATTCTGCCGCCACCGTGGCGCGACGACGCCCCGCTTCCCAAGAAATGAGCATGACCATGGCTTCCACTCTGGATCCATCGCAGGCGATTCGCCGCGATCCTGACCAAACTTGTAGCGATCTGCTCCGCTTTGTCGATGCGTCTCCGACGCCCTATCACGCCGTAGAAACCGCCGCCGCGCAGCTTCGCGCAGCTGGGTTTCGTCCCACCGTTCCAAGCGAAGACTTTGCGGCGCTCACCCCCGGTCCGTACTACACCACATCGAGCGACGGCACGATTTTGGCGTTTGTCCGGCCCAAAACCCGCGTGCAGGGCTTCCGCATCATCGGCGCCCACACCGATAGCCCGAACCTGCGGATCAAACCGCGTCCCCTGTACGAAAAAGTCGGCTACCTCCAGCTTGGCGTCGAAGTGTATGGCGGCGTGCTGCTCAACTCGTGGCTCGATCGCGACCTGCGGCTGGCTGGCCGGGTGATGGTGCGCGGCGTCGAGGGCAAGCTCACGTCGCGGCTTGTCTCGCTTTCGCAGCCTGTTGTGCGGGTGCCCCAGCTCGCGATTCACCTCGACCGCGAGGTCAGTGAAAAGGGTCTGCTGCTCAACCGCCAGGAACATCTGGTGCCGATCCTGGGGCTTGCCGACGCCAAAAAGCCGCGCCAGGCTGGGGACAGCGAACTTCTGCGCGAGCTGTGCGCCGCCCAATTGGGACTTGGTCCAAATGACATCGTCAGCTTCGAGCTGCATCTGCACGACAGTACGCCGTCGTGCCGGGCCGGTCTTGCACAGGAACTGATCTTTGCGCCGCGGCTCGACAACCTGGGCATGTGTCACGCTGGCCTTCAGGCTTTGCTGCGGACGTTCGAGTTCGACGACGAGCGCGGCATCACCCCAGTTTTGGCGCTGTTCGATCACGAAGAAGTCGGCTCGGCCAGCGACCACGGTGCCCAGTCGGCCACGCTGCCCAGGCTGCTTGAACGGCTGGCGCTTTCGACGGGCTGTGACCGCGAGAAGTACCATCAAGCGCTCAGTCGATCGCTCTGCGTGTCGGCGGACATGGCGCATGCGGTGCATCCAAACTATCCCGACCGCCACGAAGCCAACCACAGGCCGCAGCTCAACATGGGGCCGGTGGTGAAATACAACTCGCAGCAGCGCTACGCAACGAGTCTACCGACGGCAGCGCAGATTTTTGAACTGGGCAAGAAGGCCGAACTGTCGCTGCAAGAGTACGTCCACCGCACCGATTTGCCGTGTGGCAGCACGATTGGTCCGATTGTGTCGACGCTGCTGGGAATTCCGACGGTCGATTTGGGCAATCCGATGCTCAGCATGCACTCGGCGCGCGAGCTGGCCGGCGCGGCTGACCCGGAAAACATGTCGCGCCTGCTCGCCCACTTTTTGCTTTCGCGCTAGCGTGGCAACACGTCGCGTCTGCTCGAATCAAAACAGCTTCGGATCGAGGCTCGGGAACAGGTTGTCGCGCGACTCGCAATCGGCGACAAACGCTTCGTCGATCGTCCCCGATTCGAGATCGCTCGCCAGCTTGGTAAAGCGCTGCAGATGCGTCTTGACCCGCGATTCGGCATACGACACCGCCGTCCCGGTCTTCATGATGAACGCCCAATCCGACGACTGCGCGAGCAGCAGCTCACGTCCGGCTTGGGTGAGCGCCCGCTGAATCAGCGCCTGCTGCGGACTTTCTTGCGGATCTTTGCTCGCAAACTTGGTCACAAGCTCGTGCAGTCTCGATTCGGCGTGGTGCAGGTGACGGTAAATCCAGTCGTTGCTCTGATCGAGCCACACCGCGGAATAGCCGCCTTCACCCCACGACGACGGCGCCGGTTCGCAGACCGCGTTGACGGGATGATCGACAAGATAACCGCTCGCGGTCTGAAGCTGCACGACACTGCCGGGCTCGCTGCACAGCCGCAGCACTTCGCCCAGAAACATCGGCCCCTCGAACCACCAGTGACCAAACAGCTCGGCGTCATACGGCGAAACAATCACCGGACGGCGATCCATCCGCTGCGACAGCCAGGCAATCTGCGCTTGGCGCTTTTCGACGAAGTCCCGCGCATGCTCGCGCGCTTTTGCCCGCGCCAGTTCCGGCTGATACGGCGCTTTGTCTTGCAGATCGACACGCGCCCCCGTCACCCGGTGGTACTTGTAGCCGGTGTTGACGCGGATGCCGTCGGGATGAATGTACGGAGCGATCTGCTCAAGCGGCCTGTCAAAGCCGATGTCGCGATAAAATTCGCGATACACACCGTCGGCGGGATAGCCTTCCGTCGACGACCACACCTGCTTTGATGACATCAGGTCGCGACCAAACGCCGCCACGCCAGCGCGGGTGAAAATCGGCGCATGCAGCCCGAGCGGCGGACGCGGTCGCGCATACGTCAGTCCGTGCGCATCCAGGAAGAAGTAGCGCAGGTCTAGCTCGGCGAGCAGCTCGTCCAGCCCGTCGACGTAGCCACACTCAGGCAGCCAGATGCCGCGCGGATAGCGACCAAAACACTCGCGGTAGTGACGGACCGCGATAATCAGCTGGGCCCGCCGCGCCGACGGCTTTTGCACCACCGGCAGATAGGCATGCGTCGCACAGGTCGTAATCAGTTCGACTGTGCCGCGATCTTGAAGCTGACCAAACGCCGCGACCAAGTCACTGTCCAGCGAACGCCACAGCGCCCGCAGCTCGGTAAACCGCGACAGGTAAAAGCGCACCAGCTCCGATTGCGCGGGATCTGCTTTGGCGCGGGTCAGTTCCTCTTCCCCGAGCCGCAGCAGTCTATCGAGATAGCTGCGATAGCGGTCGGTCAAGAGCTTGTCGCGCAGCATCGAACACAGCGTCGGCGAAAGCGACAGCGTCAGCTTGGGCCCAGATGATGTCGTGCCAAACTTTTGCAGCTCTTGCACAAGCGGCAGATACGTCGCGGTGATCGCTTCGTAGAGCCAGTTTTCTTCCAGGTGATAGGAATTTTCGGGGTGGCGCACATACGGCAGGTGCGCGTGAAGCAAAAGAAGCAGATCACCCCGAGCCGCCGCCGACATCACAGACCTCCGCTCTTGCCTGGCTGTGGTGTAAGACCACTGCTTGTCGGACTGCTCGACGGAGCATCGACGATCCATTCCGAGTCCGTCACCGGTAGCTGCCCAGACGGCGGAGAACTCCCCGTCCGCCAGGGAAGCTCACGCTCTTTGTGCGGCGTCTGGGGCCGTGACAGCACGATATGTTCACGCTGCTTTCCGTCGCCAGAAACCGGCTGCACATGCGCCCATTCGATCGCCGTTTCCGACGATGGATGCATCGGCGGCAAGCGCACTGACTGCGACTGTGCGATCGGCGAAAACAGACCGTCTTTCGACACAAGACCCACCGCCGCCCGCAGGTGCGCCCCGGCTTTCGGTGACTCCAGATATTTTTTGCCGTGGTGCTGGTGCAGCGAAAGATCGCGAATTTCGCGGTTTTCGCGCCCCTGCGGGAGCTGCGTCGTGATGAACACCCGCAAAATCAGACGGCCATCGCCTTCAGAAAGCCCGAGCTGCGACTGCGCTTGCGCAAGCCCCGCCGCCGTCACTTCCCAGTAGATGAAGTACCAGTGCGGATCTTTGGACAGGATCTCGACTTCGTCGCGCCCATACGTTTCGGGCAGCGCGTCATCGTGAGCCGCTCGTCGCCGCTGTTTTGGTTCAGGCGAGCTGTCGCCCTGACCACTGCCATCCTGATGTGTAAAAACCGCCGCGGACGACGAGTGCCCGCCGTCGTGTGGTGGTCGTCCGCCTGCTTCCCTGTCTGTCCCGGAACCCATGGCAACTCCAGCTCCGTCGCGCGCCGCCAAAACGTCGCGGTCTGCAGACGGAGTCCCCCCGGTTAGCTGTCTTGTGGTGGCGATGTCTTTGTGGATCTGCGCGACCAGCTCCGCCACCTGGGAAAACTTCTTCTCGTCACGCAGCCGGGCCACAAAGCACAATCGCAGCTCGCCGCCATACAGCGAGGGAAGCGTTTCACCCGCCGCGAGCAAAAGGTGTGCTTCGACGGAGAGTGGCGACGTTTCGACCGTACCCGGACCCTGGAACGTTGGATTATATCCAAGGTTTACCGCCGCAGGGTGTCTAGCCGCCACAGGCCGCAACACCGACGGGGACGACGGGTCAATCGGCGCCAAAATTTCCGCCCACGCCGCATAGACACCGGGCCGCAGCTTCACATCCGAATGCACGCGCAGGTTGGCTGTCGGGACATCGATGGTTCGCCCTCGCCCATGGCCATGCACCACCGTCCCTTCGACCTCGGGAGCCCGCCCAAGCAAAAGCGCCGCCCGGTCGACATCCCCGTCGCCAAGCGCCTTGCGAATCAGCGTCGATGAGCAGATCAGCGTATCGCCGCTCGCCGTCGAAACCGTGATCGCGCCAAGCTGCGTCACCACGGTTCCGTATCGCACCAAAAGCTGCCCCAAAAGCGCCGCGTCCCCAGCCCGTCCCTGGCCAAAACGAAAGTCGTGACCGACGCAGACCGCGTGCGGAGGTGGACCTGACAAAATGATCCGCTCGACAAATTCCGTCGCTGAAAGCTTGGCAAACTCGGCATCGAAGCGCTGCTCGATCACATCGTCAGCGCCCGCCAAGTGCAAAAGTTCCCGCTTGCGCTGCGACGACAAAAGCACCTGTTTGGCATTTTGTGGCGACAGCACCGACGCTGGATGCGGAAAAAACGTCAGAACGACGACGCGACCCGAAGCACCGATGCGCTGCCGTGCTTCGGCGATCAGCGCTTTGTGACCGCGGTGCACGCCATCGAAATTGCCAATGACCAGCGCGCACGGCGTCAAAGACGAGCTGGAAGCGGCGAACTCCTCGTAGGAGGCAAAGACTGGCATGGTATCGGGCGGAAGTAGGCACCGCCGGGCGGGCGGTATAGCGCGGAGCGGCGGCGATGTCTAGGAGCGACTTTGCCCGAAACGGGCGCAGGCGAGAAAACGCGGGGCTTAGGCGGCGGCCTTCTTCTTTTTCTTCTGGTAAAGGAAGTACCCACCGGCGGCCATGCCCACGAACACCAGCGTCAACAGGATCGGGCTGTGCGCGATGATCGACAGCAGGATGGTCACAAACGACAGCAAAAGCGCGATTGGGAACATCGCCACCGCGATCAGGAACCGCCCCGCCGAACCCAGGAACGGAATCACATCAAGCAGCGTGTTGATCGGGCCAAAGAACAGAATCAGGCCAAACCACATCATCAAGAAGCCGACCAACCGAAGCAGCCAGCCGACCGTCTGGTATTCGCTGTGCATCGTCTGAATCGCTTCTTCCCGCGAGCCAGCCAGTGCCCGGAACAGCGTCGATTCCTTGTCTTTGTAGGCGCGGACTTGGCCGCCATCGAGCACACCGAACAGCGTCACTTTGGCCCCTGGTCGCAGCGCTGAAAAGCTGATCCGCACGTCGCCAATTTCCGGCTGCGCGAGCGTCCCCGATCCCTTGAACAGATACTTGTCGTCGACGAGCGAGAAGCTGACCGGCTTGCGCGCTGCGATCGCGTCGGCTTTGCGTTCGGCTTTGCCGACTTCCGCAGGCAGAGGCTTCGGCTTCTTCACCGAACGACCCTTGCGCTTCTTCTTTTTGTCTTTCTTCTTGGGCTGGTCGTCTTCGTCGGCTTTGTCTTCGGCCTTGTCTTCCGCCGGCTTGACCGCGTCGCCTTCGGCTTTTTCCCCGTCCGCCGGCTTGGCAGCATCTGCCGGAGCCGCATCGGTCTTGGCCTCTTCGGAACTGCCCTTGACCATGTCTTGCGAAAGCTTCAGCGGCTCGGCGCTCGGCAGGCTCGCTTCGGCCACCTCGAACGGATAGGCCGCGACCTGGGCTTTCTGCGCCGAAAAGCTCTCGTCTTTGATCGTCAGCGGAATGTTTTCGTGACCTTTGGGCTGCTCCATTTCATTGGGGAGCTTCGGCTTGTCGGTCCAGCCCTTGGAATACGTGACCGTCCGCGTCTCGACTTTCTTGCCGCCCGTCTTTTTTTCCGTCGACGTTTTGACGGTCTCAATCCAAGCGAACATCTCGACGTTGCGATGCAGCCGCAGGTAGTTGCCCGGATTGAGCAGCTCGGGATCGCCGATCTTTTCGTCCGTCTTCAGATCGCCCGTCACCGAAATGAACTTGCCATTGAGACCGCTGTCGACGCTGGCTGGGTTTGCGACCACCGATTTTTTGGCAACTTCTGACAGGTCGACGCGCCCCTCGTTCATCCACAGCACGATGAACGAACAGATAAACAGGAGCCCACCGACGGCAACTCCCTTGATGGAATCGACCAGGTTGGTTCCCAAACCCTTCTCTTCTACCGACGTGAACTGATCAGACATTGGTTCCTCGATGGCGCAAGAAAAGACTCCACCCCACCGCCCCCATCCCCAAGGACAGTTCAAATTATCACAGCCGCTTACGGCGCCTCAAGCGAACACCGGACACGCGCACGCCGTGCAAGTCGCTGCTGTAACTTTCTTTTCGCTATGTTATTGTAAGAACAGGCAACATTTTTTCGCCTGGAGAGGTTCCATGTTGCGCCACACCGCAAACCGCAAGCCAGCATTTCATCGCCGCCACCTTTCCACTGTTTCCCCTGCGGCAAGCTGGGATTGTGGTCCACAGCCCCTCCAGCTCGAGCTGTCGCTCCCACCCGAGCAGAGGCAGTCCGCCCACAGCACGAGCGAAAAGCTGGCTGGTTCGTGCGTCCTCGTCATCAACATCGCCGGGGACGACGAAGAGACGGACTAGCAAGGATCGGCGATCGCCGGCTTGTGCGCAGGTGGCAGCCGTCCCTGCACAAGCTCTTGCCACAGCGCGAGAACCTGCCGCCGCAAGTCGTCAGGTCCACCCTGGTTGTCGACGATCCACGTCGCTGCGCTGCGCCGAGCACTGCGTGATACCTGCGAACGAATCCGCGCCTGCGCTTCGTCCGCCGAAAGCCCGCCGCGACGGACCGCACGCTCAACTTGCAGTTCCGTCGGAATATCGACGACGAGCAGCCCATCCATCCCCTGGTAGATGTTGTTTTCGATAAGCAGCGCGGCTTCGTAGACGATCACTTTGGCGCCTTGTGCCGTCGCTGTTTGCATCTGTCGGGCACTCTCTGCTGCAATCGCCGGATGCGTGATCTGGTTTAGGATTCGACGCGAGCTTTCGTCGGAAAACACCCGCGCCGCCAGCTTTTTGCGATCAATCGGCGGCTCGCTGCCTGATTCCGTCACAGGCTCGGTCAGAATGCCCTTCCCAAACGCTTCGACGATCTTGCGATAGGCCGGCTGGCCGGGCAAAACCACATCGCGCGCCACTTCATCGGCGTCGACGACCGCCGCCCCCAGTTCACGCAGGATTTTGCCGACGGTGCTCTTTCCCGACGCAATGCCGCCAGTCAGCCCGATGATGAAAGGACGATCCATCGTGCGTTACAGCATGCAGCCAGGGGCCGGCGTGTCAACACAGACCGACGGGACACAGCCCCACTGCTGGGTGCCTTTGTCCTGGGTGCACTTGGCGGCATCGCCGCAGGTATTGGTGCCAGCGTCGGGGACGCACGGCTGCGTGCAAAAGTACGTCGGGCGGGTCGGATCTTGCAAAAGCTGCGAACAGACCGTCGCGCTCGTGTTGGTGCGGCACTCGGCACCGGCAGCGCTGGAGCAGTATTTTCCGACGCCCAGGCTGTTACCGACGTCGCCCGGCTTGCCGCAGCAGGTGCGTGTCGCCATGTCGGTCGATTCGGCGGGCATTTCGGTGGTGTTACAGGATGAAACGACAGCAAAGACGCTGCCAGCGAGGACGGAGACGAGGAACAAAGAACGGAGGTGTTTCATGGCTCGCGGAGCGTATCAACGCAAGCCGAAGAGTCAAACAGCTTGGTCGGTTTTGCGGGACGAGACCGCCAGCGAGCTACTTTGCAGGGGCAGCCGGAGCCGCCGGCGGAGCCGCTGGAGCCGTCGCTGGAGCCGCTGGATTTGCCACCGGCGCAGTGGCACCGACAGCATCGAAGTTTATCCCGAGCAGCACCAGATCGCTTCCGGCAAAGAAAAAGCCCGCTTCGCGTCGCACATTTTCCGGCGAATCGCTGCCGTGAACCGCATTCTGGCTGACGTCGGTGCCAAACTTCGCCCGCAGCGTCCCCGGTGCCGCTTTCTTCGAATCCGTCGAGCCCATCAGGTCGCGATATTTCTTGATCGCATTGTCCCCTTCGAGCACCAGCGCGACGATCGGGCCCGACGACATAAAGTCAGTCAGTCCCTCGAAGAACTTCTTCCCGGCATGCACAGAGTAAAAGGTCTTTGCTTGATCCTTTGACATCCGCGTCATGCGCAGCGCCACCGGTTTCAGTCCCGACGACGCCATGTCCTGGATGATGTGCCAGGTGTGACCCTTGCTCACAGCATCGGGTTTGACCATCGCCAGGGTGTATTCGACAGCCATTTCTACGTCTCCTTGTCGTAGAGATTGTGCCTTGTTTGGCAGTCCCTTAGACGGCGATTTTGAACCACTGCTCGCCAGAAAGAAAGGGTCATCGAGCCTGCGGAAAACGACGGCACGGCGCCGCGTAGAGACTCACATGTCGCCCGCTGGTTGCGCGGATATCGGACTCAACCAGTGATAACAGAGCAGTAGCAAAATCTGATTTAGTCCAAAACACTCGAGGCTCAAACAGAGCGCATCCTGGCTGCCAATCTGATACACGTCGTAGTGCTCTTTTCCGATGCAGACACAGCCCAAATGATCACTTTCGCGCAGAGCCAGGACTGCCTGCTGGATTCTTCGTCGACGTTCACAAATTTTCAGCAGTTTCGGATCGACTCCGAGCGCGCGCAGAATCGGCAGCGCGTCCTCGGCAGGAAGCACCATCCAGTGCTTCTGCGCCACCGCCTTTATCTCCTTTAGCGATCTCAGCGGTGACCTTTTGACCACCATCTCGACAAGCTCTCCTCAGAACTGTTTGGACTGAAGTTTTTGTTTGGCTCAAATCCGGTCCATTGGGAAGAATTTTTCCTATCAATCGCCACAGCTTCGTCGAAGGCCCGATCGCGCAACGACCGTATATTTTTTATACACAAAATCACTATGTAATCCGACTCACACAATCGCTTGACACCTTTGGCTGATCGTCCGAACACTGCGTCGTCGTTCGGTCGGCATTTGGGTGTTTTCGCGATGTCAAAAACCTCTTCGACAAAACCTCGCTCAGCGCAGCCTTCATCGGCACAGACGAAGTCGCCTCGGTCCCGCAGCGGTACCCAGCCGCCCGTCGAACCCAAGCGCTGCCTTCGCTGCGGCGCCAAAGCGGTCAAGCCGCGCCTAGGCCCCGGTCGCACGACGCGCTATCGGACGATGCCGACGCTGGCCATCCCCGAAGACGTAGCGATCCCCGCTTGCGGTCGCTGTCAAAGCGAGTATCTCGACGAAGAATCAGCGCTCGCGATCCAGCCTCGGCTGCAAACGGCCTATCTTTTGGCGCTGCATGTACGGACGCGGCTGGCGATTGATGTCCTGTCGCAGCACATCTCCCAGCGACGGCTTGAACAGCTTCTGGGCTTGTCGCAGGGCTATCTGTCGCGAATCCGCGCCGGCGCCGGCAATCCCAGCCCCGAGCTGGTCAGCCACCTGGCGCTGCTCGCGCAAGATCCGAAGTCACGGCTTTTCGAATTGGAACGATTTTGGGCGCTTCCCGATGACAACTGGCTCGAAACCGCGCCGCGCCCCACCCACAAACGGACCCGCCTGCGCCCCGAGCGCGACGTAGACCACGCCTACAGCGATTGACCCCGCCCAAGCGGACGTTTTACGCTCGCCGCACATGTTGCTTTTGTCTGCCCTCGCCTTTTCCATTCCATCGCCTGGCGGCAAAGAGCTGGACCTGTTTCAGCTTGTGCTTAGCTCGGGTGGCGTCGTCCTGTTCGTGCTGTTTTTGCTGATCGTGTTCTTCGTCGTGACGACGTTCGTGATCGGCTACAAGGGCTACCAGCTCGTGCTGGCCAGCCGCGAAACCGACCAGTTTTTGGACACTTTTTGGCAGGTCAAACGGCTGGAAAAAGTCTATGACCGGGCCAAAGAGTTGCGGCGATCGCCCGTCGCTGCGCAGTTTCGCGCCGGCTACCTGGAACTGGTCCGCCTGACCAAAAAGCGCGACGAGGCCGGCAGCGAAGGCGGCGGTGACGCCGAAAGCGACCTGGAAAACATCGAACGCGCGCTCCGCCGGGCCGCCATCGCCGAGACCACATCGATGGAAGCGCTGACACCACTGCTTGCCACCGTCGGTTCATCGGCGCCATTCGTCGGTCTGTTTGGCACCGTCTGGGGCATCATGGACGCCTTCCGCAACATCGGCAGCAAAGGCACCGCCAACCTTGCCACCGTCGCTCCCGGCATCGCCGAAGCCCTGATTGCCACCGCCATCGGCCTGGTCGCCGCCATCCCCGCCGTCATGGCGTTTAACTATTTCGCCCGTCGCATCAAAGTGCTCGCCGGCGAAATGGATACCTTCCACAACGACCTGCTCAACATCATCAAGCGCAACTACCTCAACTAGCGGTCGCTGGCTTTCGATGAAACGTCCCGACGGGTCGCCGATTCTGTCGTCCATCAATCAATCAATCAGCGCCGGGGCGCTCACATCGACTTCATGCACAGGGATTTTTTGGGCCGCCAGCGACGATAGCAGAGCATCGATCCCCGACGAGTCAAGCGGTAGCCGCGTGATCTCGGCGCCACTGTCAGCAAACAGCCCCAGTGCGTCGTCGAGTAGCTTCGATTCTCCCCAGTTGCTGTTGCGCGCAAGCCGTGCCCGCACGACCGAATCCAGCCGGTAGCGCCCGCCCTTCGTTTCGTGTTCGACGATCAGAAAGCCGTCAGCCACCGCCACCACATACGGCGTCGCGCTGCGAGGGACAAGTCCGCGGTGTTTGGCCCAAAAATACCAGGGGATGAGCGCCACATACGGAACCAGCGGAAGCACAAACGACAGCGCAATCACCGCCCCCGAAAGTCCTCGCAACCAACCCGGCACCCCATCCACAAAGTACAGCGCCAGCACCACAACCCCAACACCCGTCCCAAGCGCCAAATCCCCCCACGTCTGCCGTGACAAACCCGCCATCCCTCACTCCTAACACACCGAGGGGGATGGGGGGTAAAGACCAGGATGGCGCGTTACGGCCAAATTCCCCGATCGCCGTAAGCCCGGCGAATCCGATCGAGCCCAATCGCATACGCCGCCGTGCGCAGATCCAAGCGCTTTTCATGCGCAAAGTCCCGCACCCAGCCATACGACCGCTTCATCTGCTTTTCGAGCCGCGCCTCGACCTCTTCCAGATCCCAGCGCTCCGAGCGCTTGTTTTGCAGCCACTCGTAGTACGACACCGTCACACCGCCCGAGTTGGCCAGGATGTCGGGCACCACCGTGATGCCGCGCTCGTTGAGGATCGCATCGGCCTCGGGCCATGTCGGACCGTTCGCGCCTTCGACGATCAGCCGCGCCTTGATGTTGCGGGCTTCCTGCTCGCCGATTTCCAGCTCGAGCGCTGCCGGCACCAGGATGTCGCACTCGACGGCGAAGAACTCCTCACGGCTGATCGGCTTCGAGTGCTTGTAGTCGACGACCGATCCGGTCTTGCGAACGTGCTCGGCGAGCTTGTGCGGGTTCAGTCCTTCAGGATTGGCGATGTAGCCTTTGTAATCGCCCGTCGCCACCAGCGACACACCGAGCTTCGACAAGATTTTGGCGGTGAACGAACCGACGTTGCCAAAGCCCTGAATCGCGACGGTCTTGCCGGTCAGGTCGAAGCGGCGATCTTTGGCCCACTCGGTGATGCAGTGGACGCAGCCTTGACCCGTCGCAGCTTCCCGCCCAAGCGATCCGCCCGAGGTGATGCTCTTGCCGGTGACAACGCGGCGCATCGCGTTTTTGTCGAGCGCGCCGGCAATGTTCATATACGTGTCCATCAGCCAGTTCATCACTTGGCTGTTGGTGCCGACGTCGGGCGCCGGGATGTCGTATTCGGGCCCAATCGAGCTCGCCAGCGCGTGTGTGAAGCGACGGGTGATGCGCTCGATTTCGCCGATGCTGTGCAGCGTCGGGTCAAACTGCACGCCGCCTTTGCCGCCGCCAAACGGAATGTCATGCAGTGCGCTCTTCCAGGTCATCGCCGACGCCAGACCGCGCACTTCTTCCAGGCAAACATCCTGGTGATAGCGGATGCCGCCCTTGTACGGTCCCAGGATGTTGTTGTGCTGCACACGGTAGCCGGTAAACATCTGGTACTTGCCGTTGTCCATGCGGACCGGGAAGTGAACGATGATTTCGTTTTTCGGCTGTCCGAGGATAAGGGCAATCTCTTCGGGGAGGCTGATCGCCTTGGCGGCGCGGTCGATGTGCTGATTGACGATCGCGCCCAGGTTTCCCTTGGGATGTTGCGTCGCGGTTTGAGCTGCCGGCGCCGGGACAGGGGTCGAAGAGGATTTTTCTTTTGACATGACACTTTGTTCCTTGGCTAGTTCCCTGGGCGCGCCGACAGGCAAAACACGTCATCGGCGACAGCCAGAGTGGAATATGAGTGGACCAATCTACCCCAAAGCAGCTCGTCCAGAAAGTTTCGCTGATGATGATTTTCTCGACGCTGCGCAGCATATAAGAAGGCCAGACCACACAGCCAGAAACAGTTCCGTGACAGCGGATTCTCTGTCGGGAAGTTTGCTTCCCCACAAGCTGTGGATGGAACCTTCTGGCTTGGCCGGGCAAGCTGTGGTGCGAATCTTTGACGCAGTGCAGCAGACAGCGCGCAGCAAAGGTTGGTTCGCGGCGAGTGCACTGGTGGGCCGCAGCCTGCGCGATGATCGCAAACTTCACTCACGCGAGCGGCGCTATGTCGGCGACACCGTGTTCGCCATGCTGCGCAAACAACGGCGGCTGCGGGCACTGTG
Source organism: Pseudomonadota bacterium (assembly GCA_035340095.1). GTDB lineage: Bacteria > Myxococcota_A > Polyangia > Palsa-1104 > JAEUJZ01 > JAEUKA01. The sequence goes on from DAORGN010000026.1 coordinate 29,405, forward strand.
TGGTGGCAAAAATCCGTCGGGCCAAGCGATCTACGCAGCGTTTTTGGTCGATGAACAGACGGCGCACAGCGATGCCGAACTCGATGCCTTGTCGCGATTTTTGCGCAGCGCCGGACTGTCGCTCCCCGACGTCAAAGTACGCCGGCAAGACATCGAACAGCGGTTTTCCGACATCGCGTCGGCCAGTCCCGATGCCCAGGCGACGCTGATCGGCGAAGCGCTGTCGTATCCCGACTGGCTCACGTCGCTGTTTGTGTCCGAGTTTGGACTTGCGCAGGCGATCGCGATCCTGCACGCGCAAAATGGACGGGCGCGGCTGACCTTGCGGGCCAACACGCTGCGGTGCAGTCGCGACGAGCTGTGCGCCAAGCTGCACGCGCTCGGGATTGCCGCCGAGCCGACGCCCTTTAGCCCGTGGGGAGTGGTGCTCGACACGCACCTGAACGTGTATTCGCTGCCGCTCCATCAGGAAGGTTTTTGCGAAGTCCAAGACGAAGCGAGCCAGCTTGTGACGGAGCTGTGCGCACCGCCGCCGGGTGGGCTGGTCATCGATGCGTGCGCGGGGGCTGGCGGCAAGACGCTGGGACTTTCGGCGATGATGGGCAACCGTGGACGCATTTTGGCGTTTGATATCGACGACAAAAAGCTCAGCGAACTGAAACAGCGCGCGCGACGAGCCGGTCTTACCAACATTGAAACCCGGTGTCTTCGCGAAGACGGTCTGCTTCACCTTGTCCCCGAGCGAATCTGCGGTGCCGGGGCGCAGCGCGTGCTGGTCGATGCGCCGTGTTCCGGACTGGGCGTTCTGCGTCGCAATCCCGAGTCACGCTGGCGACTAACCCCTGGCGACATCGACGAAATCACCGTCAAGCAACGGCAGATCCTCGCCGCGAGCGCCCGCCTGGTTGCCCCACACGGGCGGCTGATCTACGCAACGTGTACAATTTTGCGCCGCGAAAATGACGCCATCGTCGACGATTTTCTGGCCAGCCACCCCGACTTCGTACCGATGCCAGTCAAAGAAATCCTGAGCAGCAGCCGCGCCGCCCCGCTTGGTGACGGAGAACGCATGCGCATCTATCCGACGGAAAACGGTCCCGACGGATTTTTCGCCGCTGTGCTACGGCGCAAGGCCGACTGACCCCGCTTCTGATTCTTCCAGACGGGGCGGCACCGCAACACGCGCGAAGTCTTCCGCCGCGACGACATCCGGAAAAATCGCAGCCGCTTCCGCCACATGCCCTGCCGTCGAGGTATAGCGCTGTGAAAAGTGGGTCAGCACCAGCTTGCGCGCCTGCGCCTGCACGGCAATCTGCGCCGCCTGGGCCGCCGTCATATGCGCAAAGGCATGCGCTTCTTCTTCGTGCTCACGGGTAAACGTCGCTTCGCTGACCAGCACATCGACGCCACGCGCCAGCTCCACCGCCTGGGCACAGGGCCGCGAATCCATCACCACCGCAAGCTTTTGCCCAAGCCGCGGCACGCTGACTTCACCGATGGAAATGGTCTTGCCGCCCACGACGATCGTCCCGCTTTGCTGAAGCTTTTTGATGTCCGGCCCGCGCACCGCAAGCTCAGCCAGCTTGTCGGGCAGCATCCGCACACCGTCGGCTTCTTCGATTCGGTAGCCGAAACACTCGACGCGGTGCGACAGCGGACGGGCCCAAATTTTCACTTTCGCCGCAGCAATTTCCGTCGCCAAAAGCGGTCCCACAGCCGGATTCCCGTCGTCGCCCGTCGGCAGTGCCAGCGGCACCGGGACAAGCTGGGCCTGCTCTTTGTAAATCGAGGCGTAGCGCAGTCGCTCGAAAAACACCTGGCCGCTTGCGGGATAGATGACTTCGACGGGATGCGGAACTTTGTCGAGTGAAATTCGCTGTGACAACGCCGCCAGACCCAAGCAGTGATCGCCATGAAAATGGGTAATCAAAATATGGGTAATCTGCGTCGCTGCAATCCCGGCCAGCAGCAGCTGCCGCTGCGTGCCTTCACCTGGGTCGACCAAGATACCGAGCGTATCCCAGCGAATAAACAGGCCATTGTGGTTGCGGTGCCGAGTGGGAACTTGGCTGGCAGTGCCGAGAAAAGTGATCTCGCGGGCGGACATGCGCCCCCCATATTGCCAAACCTTGCTGCTTTGCCACGAAAGCATCTTGAGCCGCGGCGGCTTTCCGAAGGAAAATGGCTTGATACGCGCAGTGTTCGCGGAGGTGCCATGCAGCGACGTAACCGCCACCAGCAGACCTTTCTTGCTCTTTCGCTCCTGCTTTTCGCCTGCGGGAAAAACCCCGAGCAGAAAGCCGCCGAAATCGGCAAAGAAGTCGACGCAGCCCTGAGTACGCAGCACTGGGAACAAGCGGAAAAAAAAGCGCAGGAAATTCTCGCCATCGCCAAAATCAGCGACGCGACCCGCGATCAGGCCAAGCTCAAGCTAGAGCAAGCCAAGAGCGAGCAGCTGGCCAAGACCCTGTACCAAAAGTTTAGCGGCGCCGCCGGCACCGATCACGACACTGCGATGGCGGCTTTCCGCGACATGGCGCAGGGATCGTACTATCGCGGACTTGCCAAGACCGAATACGAGCGGATTTTGCCAAGCTACATCGAAGACCACTTGGAAAAAGCCAACAGCGCCAGCTTCAATGGTCGCTGCGCCGACGCCAAACAGCAGCTACAGATGGTGTTCGACGTCGATCCGCAGAACCAAAAAGCCGTCGAGCTTGGCAAAAAACCCTGCCCAAAAAAAGCAGACTAGCCCGCCGCCCAGCGACTACGGAACCTCCGCACCCGGCATACAGAGCGTGCCAACACGGTTCACCCCGAAAAAGTCGAGATCTCCTGCACAGCTCAGCTTCGCAGCACCGATCAGCAGCAGATCGGTCAGTCCACTCGCGACAATCTGCCCACCCGGATGGGAGCGACTGATCGGATGGTTAAAGATCGCGGTTTTTGCCACCAGTTCCCCCGGAATGGGCGAGCTAGGTGCGGTGAAAGATGGACAAGAGGCTTTCCCGGTTGATTTATTCAGCTGATTATTCACCGTGTCGATCACATTGCCCGCTGACACGGACCCATTTAGCTGAACACCAGTTGTGCAATTTACAGACAGCCCATAGTTCACTGCCGTATTCACCGCCGGGGCAGAGCTGATCAGTGAATTCACTATCAGGCTTTTTTCAACAGTAATCGAGTATGCTCCACCAGCCCCAGTCATTTGCTCAAATACATCAATCACACCCTTGTACTCTGTACCATTATATCCACTCAGCGCTTCATTTTTCAAAATCGTGGATGAACCAATCAAAACATTTCCGTTTACAACTGAAATAGCCGCTCCAGCTGCTTGATCGGTGGCTGCAAGCGTAGCGCCATTTAAGGCCGACAGATTGTTTCCGTAGAAGATGGAATTGTTGGTAGAAAGCTTGCCATTCAAGATGAAAATGGCACCGCCGCGAATGTGTGCTGAGCCTTCGACGCGGTTGTCTAGAAAGGCAACCCGGTCGAGCTTGATCTCTCCCATCGAAACGATCGAGCCACCTGCCGCAACCGGTGCCTTCCCTTGGGCGGCTGGGTATGCGCTCTGGTGAGCAGCTGGCATGTCCGTCGCCTTGCCACCCTTCAAGTGCAAGTTTTGGAGCCACAGCGAGCCGCCAGAATTTACAATAAAGTGGCGGGAATTTTGATTTGCATGTAGCACCGTTGGATACATCGAATTGGCAGATGACATATTCAGCGGCAGTCCATCGATCACCGTCTGCCGCGTAATCGGAGCAAAAAGAGCTGACACAGAGGCATCAGCACGCGAAAATCCCATAGTACCCAAGGCCGTTCCTGCACATGAAAATCGAATGGTTACGCTGTTGCCAGGAAACATAGTCGAGTTTTGCGAATCTCGAATCGTTGCCATGACATTGCTTTGATTTGTACCACCATTATTCTGGTCTGGATTTGAACAACACGCGACAAGAGTTGGCTCTGCCGAATCCATTTTATAATATTGTTTTCCATTACATGGATCTACCAATAAATCAGGATTCTCAGCCATGTCTGCCACATCAGACATGGGCATGTCTTCTAGAACTTGATACGTCGTCCACAGCCCACTGCATGACGACAAGGACAGAAGAGAAGCAGCATACACGTACTTGCGCATGGTTCGACCTCCATATTCTAAGACAGCAATTATCAGTGATTTGATAATTACTATTTATAAACAATAGAAAACGTATCGCGCTGTCGCTTCGGCTCGGGTATTGCAATCGCAACAGCCCCGCCAACCAAGAACACCACGCCGATCCCAGTGAGTGCGCCGCCGGCCCCCCCACTATCCCGGTAGTACTTGGTCGAGCCATCCCCACCACACGGGCTGCT
>DAORGN010000027.1:0-33448 GCA_035340095.1 Pseudomonadota bacterium
GTGCTCGGCAAGGGCACCTACAAGACCGACGCGATGGGCAAAAAGATCATCGACGATCCGCTGATGCACGTCGTGATAAAGGACATGGCGCTCGACTTCTATGTCTACATCGACGAACGCTATGTGCGCTTCATGCGTCAGACGGTGGATCTGGATCTGCCGCTCGGACTGGATGTCGATGCGATGAACCAGATTGTGCCGATCCTCGGCGACCTGGCGATGGCCGTGGGCAACGTCCGCGTCAGCGACAGCTCGCTTCTAAAAGAATCGCCCGCCCAGCTGGCCCGCCTGTTCCCGAGCCTCTTGCCGGTGCTCGCCGGTTCACTCAGCGGCTCGCTCAGCCCCATCAAGCTGCCGGACATCATGGGTCTACAGCTTTCGCCGGTCCAGATCACGTCGACGGCGGACCCGACGGGCAAGCTGTCGCTGCTCGGGATGTTCCTGTCGATCAAACTTTCGACGATGCCAATTGCGGGAGAAGACATGAGCCTGGCTGCCCAAGCTGCTGACGAACCGACCGAGACGTTTGCAAAACTTCTGAGCGTGGAAGTCCCGACGGCTGCCGAGCTGGCCGTTACCGCGACCGAGCAGAAGTCGACCCGCGTCACCCTGGATCTCGATGCCAAGAGCCACCTAAGTGGCGACCGTGAATGGCAGTACCGCATCGACGGTGGTCTGTGGCGCCCATTTGATGGCCAGCAGCGCTTGGTCATCGAAGAGCCCGAGCTGCGACTCGCCGGCCCACACAACATTGAAGTCCGCGCCCGCGTCGCCGGTCAGCCGGGAACGCTGGACCCGACGCCGGCCAGGGTCGATTTTGTCGTTTCGCCCGTGGCTGCCCCCGCGTCTGCCAAGCCCACCTGCGTCGGTAGCAAGTCGGATTCGTCGTCTGAACAATCGTCAGGTCAGTCGATGACGGGTTGCTCGACGAGCCGCAGCGACACAAGCCGTGGCACATTGATCGCATTTGCGATCGCGCTCTGCGGTCTTCTGTCGCGAAGGCGGCTGGCGAAAGTCGGCACGCTGGCCATCGCGGCGCTGCTCGGCGTAAGCCAGACCGCCTGCAACAACAACCCGACGGGCACTGGCGACGGCACCGACAAACCGCCCGTCGAAGTGAAAAAACCCAAGCCCGAATATGCCGCAAACGACGAGGTCGGTCGCTACCAGAGCATCGCCGTGACCGCGGACAAAATTTACGTCAGCGCGTACAACTCGACGTTTGGCGACTTGGCGTTTACCGAAATGTCGATGCCGAGCAACCAGAGCACCTGGCTGCCGGTCGACGGTCTGCCGACGGGCGATCCGGACACCATGGACCCGTCGGCGTATCGATCGGGTTATGCCGATGCCGCCGATGATGTGGGTCGATTTACTTCGCTCAAGCTAAACCAAGGCGGAAACCCCGTCGTCGCTTACCAAGACGTCACCAACAGTGCCGTCAAAATAGCCGCCCGCAAAGACAACAAGTGGAGCACGCTGGTCGTCGCCGATCAGAACGAAGGTCGTGGCGTTGGTGGTTTTGCCCAGCTGATCCTCGACGCCAGCGACGTTCCGACCGTGGCGTATATGGTCGCCGGAAACAAAAAATCCGACGGCAAAGTGTTCGCGCAGATGGTCGTTGCGACGGCCATGAGCGCAAGCCCGCAGAGCCCGTCGGACTTCCAAAAGAAGGTCGTCGAAGAAGTGCAGGTTTCGTGCGCCGGTCTGTGCGGCACGGGTGAAGCGTGCGTGTACGCCGATCCCGCGGTCAAAGATCGCCAAAAGACGATCTGCAAAAAGACCGAATCGACCTGCACGCCAAGCTGCAAGAGCGGGCTCGCCTGCGTCGCTGCCAAGTGTGTCGATGCGCTCGGTACGCCACCGAGCGACCTGCCGCAAGGCACCGGTCTGTTTGCGCGACTCGTCCAGAACCAAGACAGCCGCTTCCTTGTGTTCTATAACCGTGCGACCGGCGCGCTGAAGATGGCGACGGGCACCGACTGGAAAGTCACGACGCTCGATGGCGGCGACGGAAAAGTCGACACCGGACGCCATGTTGGTGCCTTTGCGGCCAGCGATGGAACCCTGCACGTTGCCTACAGCGATGCCGACGGACGGCTGTTTTACAAAAACGCCAAAGGCACGATGATCGGCAAAGCGGAGCTCGTTGACGATGGCAACCGCACGATGCCAACGCCCGACGTACACAGCGTTGGCGCTGGCGCGACGGTGGTTTTGGGCGACAGCGGCCCGGTGATTGCGTACCAAGACGCGACCGCGGGCACGCTGGAAGTGGCGCAAAAAGCGATGTCGTGGACCCACAAGACCGTCGGTGCCGAGCCCGGCCTAAGCCGTGGCTACTATCCGCAGCTGTTCAAGTGGAACAGCAAGTGGTGGGTTTCGGACGTGGTCTATGACCGCAACGCCGACGCGCTGACCACCCTGCGCTTTAGCGAACTGAGCCAATTGACCCCGTAGTTACTTCTCTTGCGAAAACGGCGCGGTATAGTTCGCGCCATGTCGACCATCTCGGGCATGTCCGGCACGTCCTCGGCCATGCCCCGGCCCCAAGCCCCCCCGCCACCGCCGCAACAAAACAAGTTCCGTCGCGATCCGCGGCTGGCTGCGGTCTACGATCGAGACATTTCACCGGTGTGGACCCAGCCGTTTGGCAAGCTCTTGCTTGGCCAGGTGGCCACACTTCCCGGCAAGACCACGATCCTCGACGTGATGTGCCACACCGGAGATCCTGGGCTCGAACTTCTGCGCCGTTTTCCGGATTCCCGTTTGGTCGCGATCGATCCGTCCGCGGCCATGATTGATGTCGCGCGACAGAAAGCCGGACCGCTCCTGAGCCGCCGGGTCTTTCTGCGCACCGAAGCGGGCGAACCCAAGCTGCCGTTCGACGAAGCGGCGTTCGATCTGGTGGTGTCAAATCTGGGGCTTCATGAATCGGCGCAGCCGCATCTTCTGCTGCGTGAGCTGGCGCGCGTCGCCAAGCCAGGGGCGCAGATCATCACGACACTGCCGCTGCGCGGAACGTTTGCCGAATTTTATTCGCTGCTCGAAACCGAGCTGCAAGGACGCGAGCTGGAACAGCAGCGGCTGTCTTCCCACCTGCAAAGCTGGCCCGATGTCGACGTGGTGCGGGGCTGGGCCAAAGCCGCAGGTCTGGCCGAAGTCGAGCTTCTGATCTCGCCGTTTTCGCTTCTGTTTGCCGGTGCGGTCGATCTGTACTACGCGCCGCTTATCGAATTTGGGCCGCTGCTCGCGTGGAAGTCGCTGTTTGATCGCGATCCTGCTGGGATGCAAGCGGTGTTTGTCTCGCTGCGCGATCGGATGGAACAGCTCTGTACCCAGCACGAAACGCCGCCGCTGGGTCTGCGTCCGCCGCTGCGCAAGCCACTTGCACTGACCGTGCGAGCGGCCTGTCTGCGCGCACGCCGTCCGCTGTAGGAATCTTTCAGCCAAACGTCAATATGAGTCATTTTACATGCCTCTTATTGGCGCGTGCCGCGGCATCGGACACGGCGTAGCTTTATGTCTTTTTGCGAAACGGTTCCGTCGCCCGCAGCCACTCTTTGCTGCGCGATTCTGGATCGGCGTGGGTCAGGACATCGGTCACGACACAGGCACTATCTGCCCCGGCTTGCAGCACCAGGGGAGCCCGATCGGGCGTAAGACCGCCAATTGCCACGAGCGGAATCGCCTGAATCTGTTTTTTCCACTGTCCGATTCGCGCAAGTCCCTGCGGCGGATACTTCATCACTTTCAGCAGCGTCGGCCAGATCGGTCCAAGCGCGACATAATCCGGACACGCCCTAAGAGCGGTCTCCAGTTCTTCCGGCGTGTGCGTAGACACCCCGATCCGCACGTTCGCCCGTCGCAGCGCTGCCAGATCGGCTTCCGCCAGATCCTCTTGTCCCAGATGCACAAAGTCGCAGCCCAGATCGATCGCGGTCTGCCAATAATCATTCAGGATGAGCGTCGCGCCATGCTGCGCACACAGCGCCATCGCTTGCTGAGTTTGCCGGATGATCTCGTCGGTGGGCTGGTTTTTGATGCGAAGCTGAACGGTCTTTACGCCCAACGGCAGAAGCCGCAGAAGCCACGCAAAGGAATCCACGATGAGATAAAAAGGATCAAGCACGCTTTGACTCCGAAAAGGCCAGACCGAGGACAGGTGTCGACGGTACGGCCATGTCTCGCGGTTCCATTGCACCGGCCATATACGCCAGTCTGCCGGCTTCGATGGCCAAGCGGAATCCTTTGGCCATCAGGACCGGATTGCCGGCTTTGGCAACCGCGGTGTTCAGCAAAATTGCATCGTAACCAAGCTCCATCGCTTCGGCGGCGTGCGACGGAACCCCAAGCCCCGCATCGACAACCAGCGGCACGCCCGGAAAGTGCGCTCGCATCGCTTTGAGCGCAAACCGATTGTTAAGTCCGCGCCCACTGCCAATCGGCGCGCCCCACGGCATCAGCACTTCACAACCTATCGAGAGCAGCTTTTCCGCAACGACCAAATCGTCGGTGGTGTACGGAAACACCTTGAATCCTTGCGCCGTCAGTTCGCGCGCCGCGTCACACAGTCCAAACACATCCGGCTGGAGCGTGTCGGCGTGTCCTATCACTTCGAGCTTGATCCAGTCCGTTTCAAACACATCGCGCGCCATCTCTGCCGTCTTGACTGCTTCCGAAACCGAGTGACAGCCCGCGGTGTTGGGAAGCACTTTGACGCCCAGTTCGCGAATCATCGACCAGAACGCACGACCACCGCTGCTGCTGCCACTGGACTCTCGGCGCAGCGACACCGTGACGATCTGCGCGCCGGATGCCGCAATCGCCGCAGACAAAATCGCTGGCGACGGATATTGCGCGGTGCCAAGGAGCAGTCGACACGCAAACGACTCACCGTAAAAGCGGACATTGTCTTGCACGCTCAGCCTCCCTGCATGGGAACCAGGACTTCGACCACATCCCCGTCTGATATCGCGGTCGCGTCGCGATCTTTTTTGCGCACCACCGTGCCATTTTTCGCCGTCGCCACCGGCATGTCGGTATAGCCCAGCTCCGTCACCAAATCGGCCAGCGTCTGCGCGGCGACCTCACGCGGCTCGCCGTTTAACACAAGCTTCATCGCTCGACCTCGGGAAAAGATGCGCCGTCGAAAATGATCGCTGCAGCCCGTCTACCGAGCGCGGGCGCGACCAGATAGCCGTGACGATACAGGCCATTTATCCGCAAGATGTTTCCTTCGCGCCGGATGCGCGGCAGGTTGTCGGGAAACGCCGGACGGACATCGGTGCCGATTTCGACAATCTCGGCTTCCCCAAACGCTGGATGCAGCGCATACGTCGCATTCAGCAGCTCGATCATCGAGCGGGCAGAAATCCGACGGCGATCACTGCTTTCAATCATCGTCGCACCGACCATGAAGTGATGGTCCGCGCGCGGCACCACATAGACCGGAATCCGTGGGTGCAAAAGTCGAATCGGTCGCGACAACACCAGCTCGTCGCTGCGCAGAATCAGCATCTCGCCTTTGACGCCGCGCAGATCCGGCAGCACATCCCGCGCTTCGTAGCCGCGACAATCGAGCACCCAATCGGCAGTGATCTGCTCGGGGACGACTTCGGTTTCAGATACAAGCTGCACCCCAAACGCACCCAGCAGCCGCGTTTTGAGCCACGTCAGCGTCTTTCGCGGGTCCAGGTGCGCTTCGTCACGAAAATAGAGCGCCGTTTCAAACCGTCCCGTGAGCGCTGGTTCCAGCGTGGCAATCGCGTCGCGCCCGATCGTCTGATGATGGGAAGTCCGCGCCGCAAAACGCCGCAGATCCGGCAGATCGCGCGCCGGCGCCACCACCAGCGTCCCGTGTTCGGCCACGTCGGGAAACTGTGTCCGCCAATACGTAAGCGACTCTTGCCCCAGTTCCCCAATCAGAGGCTCGGCGCTTTCCAGTTCACAAAACAGCGCCAGCATGCCGCCGGCAAAGTGCGAACAGCCAAGCCCCACGTCGCCCAGGCGTTCATAAAGCCGCACGTTGGCACCGCGCATCGCGAGCTGATGCGCCGCAGTAAGGCCCATCACGCCCGCTCCGACAATCGCGACATCCACTTTGTCCACACTCCCCTGTCTGGCACGACGTTGCAGCGTCAGCACAGGAGCCGTGCCAAAGACCCCCACGGTCTACCGCGAGGTCAGCCGATCTGTCAATCGGCCCGTCGGATATCGCGACGCACAGCGACTACGAGTTGCCCGGCGCCACCGGCTGACGGAGCAGCCTTTGCACGCTACCGCGGAACTCCCAGTGCCAGTTTTCGCTCGGCACCGTGCGCTGAAAACCGAACTCGTGCGCATGACGCGACATCCACAGCCGCACCCGTGGCAGCCGCATGTCGATGTCGAGCGCATGTCCGCTCTGGTGATTCGAAAAACCAGGCCGCGCCGCCAAGGGTCCACGCCCGCGACGATACAGGTCGAACACGTCCTGCTGCTGCTGGTTTGTGCGAAAGCCGCTGTTGAGAAAAAGCGACAGCCCAAACCGCTGCGCCGCCGTCTGCATCCGGTAAAACGCCAGCGCGGTATGCACTTCGGCGCGCACCTGCGTCTGCGCATAGGGACTCGGCATGTCGACGATCAAGAGCGGCTGCGGCTGACCATTTGCAAAGCCAAGCACAGGTTCGGTTTGGGCCGCCCGCTGGGTTTCGAGCAGTGCCCCGACCACCACGGCAGACAGCCACGATCGGTCTTCCCCGGCCTGCGCCGACAGCTTGAGCGGAGCCCCCGAAAGCGCCGCCGCAATGAGCAGTGAACTGCCAAACATTGCAGTCATCATAGAACTACTTACAGAAGTGCGAAAGCTGCAAATTCGCGAAATTCTCCACTTTTTGCAGCAGACGATTTCACTTTCCGCGCGGCATGGCGTGCGCGGCGCAACTTGGGTGTAAGCTGCCGGCACATGGGGCGTAACTTCCCAAACACCGACAGACGAGCCGAAGCGGGCCGCGTCGCATTTGGCCCCACCCGATGGGCCAGCCGGGTGGGGGGTCTGCTCGCGCTCGGGCTGTCGGCGTGCATCGAACCGACCTCTGCGCCCCCGGAAAAAACGCCCGTCGAAAGCGCCCGTCCCATCCCCGGCCTGACCGCGACGCCGCATGAACAGATCGTGGCCGGGCACCTGCTGGTGGAGTTCCGCCGCGGCGCCACACCGCCGATTGTGCAGCCGCCCTCGCCTGCGACGTTGTTGCCACCGGATGAAAATCCAGCGACGGTGGTGCTTGCGGACGAACGACTGATTCTTGAACGTGAGCTGTGGCCGCCACCGGCAAGCGATTCCCCGCTTGGACAGCGCGATCCGCAGGCCGGGCAGATTGTGCTGCTCCGGCGGGATGGAATCGACGAATCGGCGACGCTGGCGCTGTTGGACAAAGTGGCGAGCGATCCGCAGGTCCGCCGCGTCGAGCCCGATCGACTGCGTCACGCCACTTCGGTGCCAAACGATACGCTGTGGTCGTCGCAGTGGGCCTTGCCGCTGATTCGCATGCCACGGGCGTGGGACATCAGCACCGGATCGCCCGACGTGGTGGTGGCGATTCTCGACACTGGGATCATTCACGATCATCCCGACCTCGAATCGAGGCTGATTCCCGGTTACGACTTCATTTCGCGTCCAGCGAGTGCCGACGATGGCGACCGCGTGCGCGATAGCGACCCCACCGACACCGGCACCGTCGATACCAGCCGTCTGCATGGCAGCCACGTCGCCGGCATCATTGGCGCCGTCAGCGGCAACGCGATGGGAATCGCCGGCGTCGATCAGAAGTGTCGACTTTTGCCTGTCCGGGTGTTGGGCGTCAAAAACGGCGACGGCATCGACAGCGACATCACCGACGCGCTGCGCTGGCTGACCGGCGCCCAGCTTGGCACCATCCCGGTCGTTTCGCGCAAGGTCGACGTCGTCAACATGAGCTTTGGCGGCCCCGGTCTTTCCTTTACGCTCCAGCGCGCCGTCGATGAAGTGATATCCGCGGGCTTGATCGTCGTCGTCGCTGCCGGCAACGGCGGAACCGACACCACCACGTATTCCCCCGGCGGGCTCGATAACGTGATCAGCGTCGGTGCATCGGATGCCAAAGGCAAGCGCGCGGTCTATTCCAATTACGGTCCGCGCGTCGATCTGCTCGCCCCTGGTGGTGGTCTGTCGGAATGGGACTACGAAACCGACTTGGCCGGACTGCCTCCCGACGGAATTTTGTCGACCTACCGCGACGAAGGCGTCGCCGAACCGAAACGTCCACCGTTTACCTATTCACCGCTCACTGGCACATCACAAGCGGCCCCACACGTTGCTGGCATCGCAGCACTTGCGCGATCGCTTGTGCCCACCGTCCGTCAGCGCACGATGGGCCTGCTTCTGCGCACCGCCGCCAACGCCAAATATCGCTGCGCAAGCGATGATCTCAGCGGCTGCGGCGCCGGACTTGTCGACGCGGAAAGCACGCTGCTGCTCACCCAATTGCAAAAGCGCTGCGGCTGCGAAGGCGACTTGTACTGCGTCGATGGAACCTGTCAGACGCCGCCGCAAATCCACGACTCGATCTGGGACCGTCCGCTCGTGCGGGGTGGGTACTGCCAGCTCGGCCTGTCGAGCGAGCCAGCGGCAGGGCCGTGGCTTGGGCTTTTTACCGCGGCGCTTGTGCTGCTGCTGCTTTTTGCGCTAAAAGCCAGACCGAAAGCATGAACACCGACGATGTGGTGGTAACTGGGCTTGGGGTTGTGTCGGGTCTTGGCAAAGACCTGTCTGCTTTTTGCGACGGCCTGTTTTCGGGTCGATCGGGAATTGGACCGCTGTCGCTGTTTTCGTGTCCCGACGCACGCAGCCAGCTTGTGGCGCAGGCGCCGGACCCGGATCTGTCGCGCATTTTGCTACCGGGCTGTACCTCGCGTCCGGATCGCTTTGGCATCGCGGCGGCGCTGGCAGCCGTCGAACATGCCGGCCTTTCGACGCCCGATCTGCACGACGCAGCGGTCCTGTTTGGCACCGGCACGGGCGGCGCAATCGAAACCGAACAGTATCTGCGAGAGCTGCAAGATGGGATGTTGCCATCGCCCAAACTGCTGGTCACGCATCAGCCCGCGAGTGTGACCGATCTGGTGGCGCGAATTCTTTGTGCATATGGTCCGCGCACGACGGTGATGACGGCATGTAGTTCGTCGGCGATTGCGATTGCGCAAGCGCTCGATTGGATTCGGCTCGGACGCTGCGAGGTCGCGCTGGCCGGTGGGGCCGAAGCGCTGTGCAAGCTGACGGTGGCGGGCTTTGGTGCGCTGCGGGCGACGTCGCCGGAACCGTGTCAGCCGTTTGATAAAAACCGCAAAGGGCTGAACCTGGGGGAAGGCGCGGCGGTGCTGGTGCTGGAATCGCGTCGCCATGCCGAGCGGCGGGGCGCGAAAGTGCTGGCGCGGCTTTTGGGGGCAGGGATGAGCTGTGATGCGCACCACATGACGGCGCCGCAGCCCGAAGGAATCGGGGCCCGCCAGGCGATGGAGGCAGCGCTCTGCGACGCCAAAGTCGGTCGCGAAGCGATCGGCTACATCAATGCGCATGGGACGGGAACGCCTCACAATGACGCCGCAGAAAGTCGGGCGGTTCGGGATCTTTTGGGAGATCGCGCGCCCCACGTCCCGATGTCGTCGATCAAGTCGATGTGCGGACATACGCTTGGGGCCGCGGGAGCCATCGAAGCCGCAGCTTCGGTGCTATCGCTTGTGCACGGCGTGCTGCCACCGACGAAAAACCTGCGCGATCCCGAAACCGAATTTGGGCTGGATTACATTCCCGAAGTGCCGCGCCAAAAACAGGTCGATGTCGTGCTGTCATCGAGCTTTGCATTTGGCGGCAACAACGCAGCGCTGCTTTTCGGTCGGGCCTAGGCGCACGGCGAGTGGCAGCCAGGAAAAGTCCGCTACACTGGCTGTCGTGAAGGAAACCGTCCGCACGTCCTTGGGCGAAATCTACCGCGAGCCAGACTCTCCGCTGGTCGTGCTGCGGCGCAGTTCGACGCCTGCGCTAGATGAAGACGAGCTGCTTGCCATGCTGGATCGCTTCGATGCGATTTTGCCCCCGTCGCGCCGTCGCACGCTGGTGTTCCTGATGGACATGCGGGACGGGCCGATGCGCAACGACGAAGAATATGAACAGCGGATGAACCACGCGATGCAGCGTCTGTGCGCCGGCTTTGCGCGGGTCGCAGTGCTGATGCGCTCGTCGGTGGGAATCCTGCAAGCCAGTCGGCTCCGTCGCGAACATCCGATCGTGGCCGGCACAGTTCGCCCGTTTTTGGATGAAACGCAAGCGCGGTCCTACCTCCTCACTTCTTCCGAAAAACCGAGTCCGTAATTTCAATTACAAAACACGCGCCTAGACAAGTGCGTTCCCGTCGAGCTACGCTAGGTGGTAAGCCCTTGTCGAAGCTAGCCGAGATCGTCCAACGCCTGCGCAAGTGGGTGTCCAAAAAAGGCCCCGCGCAGCCGGTCGTGCCCGATGAAAGTCCTGTGTTGCGACAAAAGCGCGAGCCGCTTTTCCGCTGCGCGATGCAGATTCTCGACGATGCCGCCGGGGCTGAGCAGGTCATAAGGCAAGCACTTCGCGAAGCGGAGCGCGGAGTGATGGCGCCAAATGGCCCAGCGCCACCCAAACACGACGAGTGGCTTTTGCGGCAAGTGGTCAGTCTGTCGGTGCAGCGGCTCAAAGCGCTGTCTATCGTGCCGGTGGTTCCGCCCCTGCCCGACGCGGCCCGCGGTGGCAGTGAAAGCGAAAGCGACGGCGCAGATCCCAGCGCCACGCAAGGCCGCAGCACAAGTGAACAGCAGCGCCGCGAGCGATTGAGCCGCGCGCTGCTCAAGCTGCCGGTCGAGATGCGGGTCACGCTGATCCTTGCGCGGATGCAAAAACGACCGCTGACGGAAGTTGCGACGCTGCTTGGGACGACGGAAACGACCTGTCTGTTTTGGCTCAGCCACGGTCGCAAGCAGCTTCGCCGTGCGCTTCAGCGCGACTTGGCGCCCGGTCCAGAAAACGGCGGACCGCTGCGCATTCTTGTTTCACCGGAGACTCCCCATGACGTGCGCGGAAACAAGAAGGCAATTGCCCGAGCCTGAGCCAGTTCACGTCGCCAGCGTCAGCGAGCACCTGGCAAGCTGTCCCCCCTGTCGCGTCGAGCAAGAAGCGCTGCGCGAAGTGGACAGACGACTAGAACAGCTCGGTGAACATCGTCTGGCAGCCGCCGCGCAGGTGCTGGCCAAAACCCGTGGTCCGTCGCCACATACCCCGATCTTGCCGACGCAGCCAACGATCGCGGTGTGGAAAATGGTCGGCGCGGCGGTGCTCGGTGTACTGATTTTGTTTGGCACGTTGCTGCTCTTTTTCCGCGGCAAATAACTTCGCGCCCGCGCGCAAAAACCCCACACACGGAAACCGCCATGAGCAAAGACCCGACCGAGTCTGCGGACAAGCACGATCACGACTGGATTGACATTGGATCTGCCGACGAGCTGGCCAAGACGCCGCTGCAACAGATCATGCTCGGCAGCACGCGCATCGCCTTAAGTTACGCGGGCGGAGTCTTTGGTGCGGTAAGCGGTGTCTGCAATCACGCCGGCGGCCCGCTTGGGAAGGGGACTCTCGACGGAGATTACGTAGTCTGTCCGTGGCATCAGTGGAAGTTTCACAGGGTCGAAGGCCAAGGCGAGCGCGGATTTGAAGAAGATGTCGTACCGGCGTATCACGTCCGGGTTCGCGACGGTCGCGTCGAGGTTTCGCCCAAACCACACAAAAAACGGGCCAAAAAACCGCACGCACCGCATCCGCTGTCCCGCACACCGGAAAGACAGCCGGGACGGATTCGCGTGGTGGGAATTTCCACGACGGCGATGCAGAAAGACTTTCCGCGTTATTCGACATCGGATGCGCTGCTGGAAGTCGCGATGGATCACGCCAAACAAGCGGGCTACGACACCCAGATGATCTATCTGCGCGACCTGTCGTTCCGTCACTGTGAAGGCTTTTATTCGAAAGCAGCGCGGGCCTGTACGTGGCCGTGTTCGATCACGCAGATGGACCCAAATGACCAGCTCGATCGGGTCTATGAAGCGCTGGTTCACTTTGGCGATGTGTTTCTGATCGCAACCCCGATTCGCTGGGGCGCACCGTCGAGCCTGTACTTCAAAATGGTGGAACGGATGAACTGCATCCAAAACCAGATCACGATTTCAGGAAAGGCGCTTCTGCAAAACAAAGTGGTCGGCGCGATCATCACCGGCGGACAGGACAACGTGCAGGCGGTGGCGGGTCAGCTGCTCGGATTTTTTGGCGAGCTGGGTTGTCAGTTTCCACAGTTCCCATACATCGCGCACTCACGCGGATGGACTGCGGAAGACATGGAACGCAACATCGACTATGTAAAGCAAAGTGAGGAGCTACGGCAGGCCGCGCGGGAGCTTGTGGACCGCAGTGCAAACCTGGCAGAGCGGCTGATTGCAACGACGCCTCCGCCCGTGCCACGCGGCGGTCGCAAAGGTCGTTCGCTGCCGCTTGTGAAAGAGTAGTTATCCGCCCGCTGCTTTGAGTCCGTCTCTGGCCAGCTCGTTGCGCGGCGAGATATCCATGACGGTTCGGAATTCCGCCGCAGCCTCGGCGTATTTGCCCAACTTGAGCAGCGCCCAGCCAAGTCCCACCTTCACTTCGACATCGCCCGGATACAGATCCGCAAGCCGTTTGTAAAACGCCGCAGATTCCGCATAACGCTGCAGGTTGTAGCAAGCGAACGCCAGTCGCAGCGTCGCCAAATAGTTGGCCGGATCAAGCTTTAGGATCGCCCGCGACTGCGTTTCGATGTCTCCCCAGCGACGCAGCGCCATCTGGGGCAGCAGAATTCCCAGCCGCGGCTCGACCGCAGCCGGAGCCTGTGCAATCGCGCGTCCATACACCTCGACCGCTTCTGCCGAGCGGCCCAGCCGATACAAAAGCCACGCTTTGCGCAGCGTCACCACATAGCCATCGCGTCGCGGTGACGACATCTGATCGAGCGCAGTCAGCGCATCTTGCAGCTTGCCCACCGCTTCACTGTCATACGATCGCTGGATGAGATCCGCATTTCCGTCGGCTGAAGCGACAGAAAGCGACAGCGCAAGCACGCCACACACCACAAGCAACTGCTTCTTCATCGCGTTTCCTCTTTGGTAGTAGGCGGAGCGGTGATTCGCTCGGCGCGAACCGTCCGTCCCCGATTGGTCACTTCGATTCGTACCACACCCACGCCGCGGGCAAGAAGCACCCGCGTCCGCAGATCCGGTTCGGTGTCTGTTCCACCGCGCTTTTTCCCATCTTCGGAAGCACCCGCATCACCGTCCACAAGCGACTGTCCATCGACTTGCAGAAGCTGCCCATCCCGTCGGGCACATAGCTCGACTTCGATTCCGTCCCGCGCCCTTAGCGGTGCGACAAAGTCATGCAGAAGCTGAAGTCCCAGCGGGCGCACCAAACGACCCGGAAGCAGATCACGGAAGCGCAGGGTTTCGGAACTTTCCAGCGGAATCCGCGGCAGTGCAGTGCGCAGAAGATACAGCACTGACCGTCGAGAACCGCTCACATCAT
The DNA here is from genome assembly GCA_035340095.1 of Pseudomonadota bacterium. GTDB lineage: Bacteria > Myxococcota_A > Polyangia > Palsa-1104 > JAEUJZ01 > JAEUKA01. The sequence goes on from DAORGN010000027.1 coordinate 13,643, forward strand.
AGGTCGTAAACAGATCATCTGTCAGCACGTAGCGCAGCACCGTTCCATACGTCAGCGAGCGCAGAAGCGGCTGTCCAAACAGATCCACTTCCAGCAAAATTCGCTCTTCGCGATCGCCGATTTGGAACCGCCATTCCCCGCCGAGTCCGGGTGCCAGCGTCGAAAAAAACGATCCTCGATCTTCATCTGGTTCCAGATTCCGGACCTGCTGTTTTTCGACCGGAATCAGCGCAGAGTGCAGAAGCTGCCGGTCCGCATCGATCACCACAGCATCGGCAAACGAACACGGAATCGTCGCAGCACCGATGTCTGGACTCGCTTGCAAATGAAAGTGCAGATGCGGTTGCGGCGATCGTCCAGAGCTTCCGCACAGACCGATCACATCACCGGCTTGCACCACTTGGCCAAGCTGGACTTTGACCGATCCGCGCGAAAGATGCGCAAGCAGCGAATAGATTCCGACCCCATGATGAATCAGGACCAGGTTGCCCCAGTTCTGTTTCAGATTCATCGTCCCAACCAAGTTGTCCGGAATGTCGTTTTCGATTCGCACCACCGTTCCCGGCGCTGGCGACAAAACAGGCAAACGAAAGCAGTAATATTGATCCGGTTTGGAACCGTCACCCCGGAAGGCTTTTCCGTCCGGTCCCAGCACTTCAAAATCCCAGGCATGACGCCAGCGATCCTTGTGTGTGTGGGCACCGTCCACGCCTTGCGTACAGATCCAGGCGCCGCGCAGTGGCAGTCGCATTTTGACAGGCTGAGACCAACCAAAGCGCAAAAGCCGCGCGCGCAGATATTCCAGGTTGTCTTCCGGCGTCGCTAGCATCACATCGACCGCTTTGGGATGGGAATCGGAAACGCGCTGCCGGAGCGCGAGCAGAATCATCAAGATGGTGACGTTAAACGGAACCACCATGATGGGTACGCCAAGCCGGTTGTGAATCGGCAAAAGTCCAGCGCACAAAAGCGTTGCGACCAGCGAACCAAACAGACCCAGAAGCCAAGCGGAAGCCGAAGGAACAAACCACACACCGCCCAACGCAACGGCCACAAACGCGGCGTTATAGCTTACGACAAGGACGATGGTTTCGACGGGAAGTCCCAAAAAATAGATGCCGAACAGATACGCCACCGCAAACCCCATCGCCGCGAGCATCGCAGAGATCCGCGAGTGCACCAAAATCGCAAACAGCACGATGGCGCCAACCTCTGCACGGGGCAAAAAGAACAGCGCGCCAAGGCCACGCAGAAGTGCCGGTCCGTCGCTGTCGACGAGTTCTGTCACAGGCGGCGCTTTCAGTCCGGCAGGTTCCACCACCGCCAACACCAAGTGGTAGACGATGATAAACGGAATCGACAGCATCGGCAGATGCAGTCTGCCGATCGATGCACGCAGTCCGGCTGCGACCACCGTACAGAGCGCGCCACAGAAGACGGCGAGCGCCAGCGAACCGGGTCCAACCACACAGGTGTGACCGATTCCCAGACCGCACAAAAGCGCGTTATAGCCGTAGCCGCCGCTCTTCCGTTCCTCGGGTTCAAGCTGGAAGAGTTTGGCGCAAAGGAGTGCGGACCCCGCGCAAAGGAGTCCGTACCCCGCCGCAATCGGCATCGCGAGCGTTGCGACAAGCAAAAGCAGGCCCACCCACACCGATCCTGAAAACAGAATCTGTGCGTAGCTTAAAAGCAGCGAGCGTATAAATCCCCAAAGTCGCAAGCGTTCGTCCTTTGCCTATCAGTGCGGCGCTTCGTTTTTTTGCGGTCGCCCCACACCGTTTTGCATCTACTTGAGCCAGGCCGGAACTTCTTCGAGTGCAGCCAGATCGTCGAGTCCTTCGGCGCGACGAATCAAGCCGACTTGCCCATCCGTGCTGACCATGACAACAGCAGGACGCATGGCGATAAACTGCATCCACTGGGTCACGTTGTACGCGCCGACGTTGCGGAAGACCAGCCGCTGACCCGGTGACACCGAGGGGAACTGCACCGTGTCGCGCAGCACGTCGATGTTCATGCACAAAGGTCCGTACAGCACGGTCGGTTCCAAAAGACCGCCAAATTCCTGCGCAGGAACGACATCGTGTTTGTACCAAAACGCGGTAAACAGAATGTTGACGCCCGCGTCGAGAACCAGGCCACGACGACCATCGGGAAGACGCTTGGTCGCTTCCACCGTCGAAATCAAGTATCCGGAATCATCGACCAGCGCGCGTCCGGTTTCCAGCACCAGCGTTGGCAGTTCCTTGGACGGATATTCAAGCAGGCTCAGACCGTCGCAGATTGCATCGGCGTAGCGCTCAAACGAAGGACTGACCTGTTCCCCCGGAAGATACTGCGCCGCCAGTGTATTTGGCGATGCAAACCCACCACCCAGGTCGATAAACGACAGCTTGATTCCGTGCGCCGCGCGGATCTCATTGGCAAAGCGCGCCAGTTTCGCCGCCGCTTGTCCATAGGATTCAGGGGCCAGGATAAACGTTCCGATGTGGCTGTGCAGCCCGGTCAGTTCCAGACGGTCGCCGGATACCAAACGATTGACGGCTTCGCGCGCTTGTCCGGATTCCAGATTCACACCAAAGCGACTCCACGCCGGAAGTCCGTCAATCGCCAAGTTCAGACGCAGCGCGACCTTGGGACGGATTCCCATTTTTTCGGCAATCCGTTCGATGCGCGACAGCTCGTCAAAGTTGTCGATGTGAATCATCGCACCGCCGGACAGCGCACGCTCAATCGCGGCGTCAGGCTTGTACGGACCGTTCCAGTGAATGTGATCAGGAACGATGCCGGTGCGAATCGCTTTTTCATACTCGAACGGAGAGACAACTTCCGCCCACGATCCTTCTTTGTGGAACGTGCGACAGATGGCTTCCAGGTAGTTTGTCTTATACGACCAGGCAATCCGGACTTTGGCGTAGCGACGAGAAAACGCCTGCTGAAGCTCGCGATAGCGATTGATCAGCGTTTTTTGGGAAAACACAAACAGCGGCGATCCGTACTTGGCCACCAGATCGGAAACCGCAACGCCGTCGATGTGTGTGAGTGGCCGCATTCCTTGCAAACGGCCAAACTTGTTCATCTGTCCCATCTGGTGGCGCACCAGCGTGGGGCGCTCGTAAGGAAGCTTGCTCATCGGGAAACCTCTCCGGTGGTCACCATGTTTTGGAAGTCTTCGATCCGCGCGATCTGATCAATCGAGATGCGGACAAACAGCGTGCCGACTTGATAATCCGACGCGATGGATGGTTTTTTTCCCATCGCCAGCTCGACACATGCTTGCGGCAGATTCATTCCTGCTCCCGCGCTTAGGTACACCCAAGCCGGAAAGCGCGGATTGATCTCGATCAAGTGATATTCCCCGTTTTTGTCGCGCATCAGCTCGATTTCACACGGGCCGCGCCACTTGGTCGCCGCCATGAATTTACGCGGCACATCCAATAGCGCCGGATCGCGCACCGTGATTCCGGCCCAGCCTTTGCCTTTGTCGGTCAGCATCAGCTTCTTCATTCCGACGGCACCGACCAGTCCCCCTTCCCCATCCCCCAGTGCCACGACGTTGAATTCCTCGCCGCTTATCAGGGTCTGCACGACCACCGGAATGCCCCACTGCGCGACCACTTTGTAAAACGCATGCGTCGCTTCATCCAAGCTGTGCGCAAGGGTCGCGCCGTAATACAGACCCTTTACAAACATCGGATAGGGAACGCGCTGATGAACGCGATTCAGTTCCTCGATCGTGTTCACCGTTGCCGTCGCTGGAACCGAAATTCCAGACAGCTGCCCAAGCTGCGGAAGTCTTCCTTTTTCGCGCAGCGTAAACTGCTCGCGCGTTGGCAAAAGCGTCCGGATTCCCAAGTTCCTCAGCTTCGGTTCCAGATCCAAAAACGCGGGCAGCTCTGCATCGAGCGTCGGAATGATCACATCGATTCCGACTTTGCTGTGGACATACTCCAGCCGCGACCAAAATGCCGTCAGTCCTTGCGAGGGATACGGCAGCATAAACACTTCATGCAGAAGCTCGGTCGCGTAGATTCCGGGGTCGAGCGCATCGTAAGCCAGACCGACGATTCGCGCCTTGGGAAAAGCGTCACGCAGGGCCCGAACCACCGCCACACCCGGAGCCGGATTGTCCGTGGCATTGAGTCCGGTGACTGCCACCGTAAGAGGTTTTTCGCTCATCGCACCCTCTACTTTTCAGCGACCGTGAAGTTCTGCGGAACCACTCCGTGCTGGCGCAGAAGTTGGAAAAACTCCGCGAGATCCGATTCGACATCACCGTGAACATCGAAACGCTCACGCAGTCGCGCCACAATCGCTGGACGGCTCAGTCCTTCGCGCAGCGCGTGCAGGATCGCAAGTCCCGCCGCGTTGGTTGTGAACGTCGCGCCGGTATATGGATCGAACACAAACCCAGTGTCGCTGAGAGCGAGGTCTTTCAGATGTGCACCACTCATAAGGACTCCTAGAAGGCTTTGCTCAGGCCGAGTGTGAAGTAGTTCCCGCTGCTGTCTGTGCTACGTGCAACGCCGGAAAGCTTGCGCAGCCGATCGAAGCGATAGTCGACAAGCAGCCGAAAATCACGAGGCAGACGGATCGAGACGCCGGCCCAAGCGGAACCGGCGACGCGCTCATACATGTTGGTGATGACCGATAGTTCAAGCTGGGCAGGACGGAGCTGTTCGCCGTAGCTGCCACCGGCATAGGCCGCGATGCGACCCCGGACATAGGAAAATTCGAGAAAGCCGTTTCCCAAAAGACTTCCCGAAGCCCACTGTCCGACGCCGCCGAGCTGAACCGAAAACCCCTTGGCAATCGGCAGCCGCCACGAGGGAGCCAGGCGCACGATCGTCAGATCGGAATACACGCTGGTCGCAAACTGAAGCTGCGCATCGCCAAGCCCAAGCGGACTTATCCGCAGCCCAAGCCCGGCATGATGCGACGCCTGCGAAAGACCGCGCGAATCGACAAGAAAGGCATACCGCGCGATCAAAGACAGCCGCGTTCCCGAATATCCCGCGTGCAGATACGCTTCGTGCTGATCAAACGTCGTCGACGATATCGTCGTGACGGTCGTTGTCATCGGCGGCATCGGCGGCACGCCAGGCCGTGGCGGCATTCCCGGCGTCGTCACCTGCGTCTGAGTCTGCGTTTGCAGGAAAAACTCGCTGTAGCGATATGCGGCACCGATCAGCCACTTGCCGTCGATTACCAGCTCCAGCCGCGGCGACACGGCAATGCCGCCTTGGCGTTCGTAGTGACCGGCATACGCCATCCCAGTCAAAAACGCCGACGTATTGAGCGCAAAACCCGCCGGTTCCGGACACGCGAGCAGCCCTTCTTTGGCCCCTGCATGATTGGGATTTTGCGTCGCCAGCGTCAGGAAATGTGCCCGCGCTTCATCGCAGCGTGAAAGCCGCTCTAGCGTCCAGCCCATTCCCAAGTGTCCGTCGATGCTCAGCGGCGAAATCTTCAGCGCCGTTTCGTAGTGTGAAAATGCCCGCCGGTACGACTCAGCCCGAAACCGCAGCCACGCCATCCGCAACGCCAGATCGAGATCCTGCGGATAGCTCGGCGCGATCGCTTCCAGTGCTTCCGCCGCCGCATCCAGCCGCCCTTGCGTTTCAAGCTCCGTCGCTACGCGGCTTGCGTCAAGGTATGCATCCGCGAAGGCAAGCTGCGGCGCGCCCCCAAGAACGAAACCCAAACACCACAAAGCTGCTCGCCGCATCATCGAAAAATGCTCCCGACCCTGGTCGGCTTCCACATCGCTTGTTTGACCCTTGAATAGAGAAAGTGCGCAGCGCGGCGATTGCACATCGCGCGCAAAAAAATCACCGCGCCCACAAATTGTCGCCGTTTCCCGTCGAAAACTGGCCAAAAAAGTCGGCCCCCGGAAACCGCGCGGACAGCAGGCGAACCGCAGCGCTCCGCTGGGTACTTGGTTCAACCTTTTTGTTGGGTGCGCTTGGTGGCAGCGACCTTGGCACGTAGCTCCATCACGGCGCGACGAGCCCGCTCGGCGAGGATTTCATCGCGACCGGGTTCACTGCCATCGATCTGGGCCAAGATGCTGCGGGCTTGGGTGGTCAGCTTCTCCATCTCGGCGATGGTGTTGCGAAGCTGGTCGACCAGGGGAACAAGGCGAGGTTCTAGAGGCGTCACGCCCCTATTTTATCGTAACGAACCTTGCTATCGATCCGGAAAATCGGGAATTTGTTTCAACAATTCGGGGCGGTCGATGTACGGGTTGCGGTTGCCCTGAATTGCGTAGACCAGATCGTTGTGCGCACGCTCGTCAGCGTCGGGTGGGTCAGACTCATGCCACTTGCGGAGCGTTGCTTCCTCGACGTTGAAGTTGTTTAGCGTAAAGTCCGCCGGACGGCTGCGGTAATAGCGCGTATAGAAGTAGAAGATGGCGCGCGCGATGTCGCCCTTGGTCTTGTCGTGCGGCTCGAACACCGTCCGACCGCTGTCGTCTTTGCCAAGCTTGCTCGGCGACGTGCCGTCGGGATTCGGTGCAGTCCACGTCACGGTCTTGACGACGCCGAATGGATAGTTGGCGCGACGACCGTTTGTATCCACGTCCGATGCCCACAGGTGGTGCATGTCGGACTGGGCGACGCCACGCGCCCCCAGGCTCTGCGGCCAGGTGTGTTCGGTGTTCATCTTGGCCGAATTTGCCGTCGAGGTGCTGTTCACCGGCTTGCCGATGCGCCCGGTGTACACGCAGTCGACCGCGTCGTCGTTGTCGGGATCTTCAGCGTCGGCAAACATCTTGTCGCGGGCCGCGTTATACGACAGGCTGCGGGTGCCGCGGCTCACGATGTCCGACAGCGCGACGAGCAGATCATTTCCGCTCTTGCCGCTTGTACCGTCGTAGTATCCGGTGGGAATGCTCTGCGGCTCGACGTGAAATGGCAGGTTGTCGCCTTCCATTTCGTCGATCGCGGCAAGCTCTGGGCCACAGGCGGCGGTGAGCAGGCTCACAGAGAGGGAGGCAATGGCAAACAGGCGGCGAGCGAAAACGAGCGGTCGTCTGGTCATGTTCTCCTCGAAAGCAAACCGGGCGAAAGTGCCCGACGAGCGGAGGGCTAGCACAGGACGTACCAAAGAGGGAACAGGATTGACGAAAACCGGTGTGAATCGTATAGATGTTGCTAATGAAAGTCGTTTTCAATTTGTTGCAGTGCCTGCGAAATGCCCCGCTGCGAGCGCTTGTGCTGCTGGGTGGTTTGCTGCTCATTGTTGGGATTTTTCCGTCGGTAGCGCATGCTCAGACGTCGTACTTTACGCCGCGCACCATCTTGGCTGAGTTTTTCCCGCGCAGTCAGGCCGTGAGCTTTGAGCGCTTTGATCTGACTGCTGAGCAGCGCCAAAAACTGACCGAAGTGCTCGGCTACACCCCGCGCAAGCCCAGCTACACGATTTACATCGCCAAGACCGGCGACCAAATCGACGGCTACGCGATCATTGATGAAGAAAAAGGCCAGCATCTGCCGATCACATTTGCCGTGCAGTTCGACGCCAAAGGCGCGGTGAAACGGCAAGAGCTTATGGTCTATCGTGAACGCTACGGCGACGAAATCCGCGATGCCCGCTTCCGCCAGCAGTTTGTCGGCAAGCACGTCAAAAGCCAGCTGCGCGAAGGAGAAGAAATCATCGCCATCTCCGGTGCGACCATTTCATCGCGCGCGATGGTGATTGGCGTGCGGCGGGCGCTTGTTCTGCTCGATGAGCTTGTGTTAAAGCGCCCGATGAAACAGCCCGACACAGCCAAAGCCATTCCGTCTTCTTGACGCGCCCAAAGCCGGAGAGCCATGCGCCAGTTTGCCTCCTCGCGGTTCCGTCTGTGGAACCTGTCCCCCGCCGCCAAGCTCATCTATACGTTCTTTTGCGGGCTGTCGCTTCTGGCGATTGTTTCGTCGGTGCTTTTGTACGAAGACTTGGTCGGTCCGTCGCTGCGATCCGGACACGTTGAACACGTCGAGCGCTATTACGGCAAAGACCCCGCCAAAGCGGTCCCGGCCCAGCCAGCGCAAAAGGCGGAACAACCCGTGGGCGGGCCAGCCATCGCGCTACCCGAAGACGAAGCCACCGTGCAGCTTGAAGTCGCGATGCCCTATCGCAAGCTGCTCGAGGTCACGCACTTTCACCTGTTTACGATTCCGGTGTTCGTGCTGATCCTGACGCATCTGTATCTGCTCACAGACGCAGAAGCGCTGGGTCAGCTCGTCTGGATTTCGCTCGCGTGGCTGTCGGCGCTGCTGCACATTTTGGCGCCGTGGCTGATTCGCTTCGGCTCGCGGCACTTGGCGCTAAGCTATCCGCTCAGCGGCTTCGGTCTGTTTGTCGCGTGCGGTTGGCTGACGGTCTATCCGGTCTATGTGATGTGGCGAGGAAAAGCCCCTGCCCCATCCGAACCGACGCCGCCCAAAAAAGCCGAAGTGGCCCCCCCGTTTTCCGACTAATTACTTGCAGGTGTCGTCGGTGCCGAGCGGCATCACGTTGCAGCCCGCCGGGCAAATCCGCTGCTGCGGCACACCGCTTGTGCACTTGTACAGACTTCCGCCTGAGCAGGTCCAGTACTGGCCGCCGTTGTAAGCGCTCTTTGTGCAGTCCCAGCTGATGCCGCCACCGCCGCCGTTTGCTTTGGCATGCGCCCAGCCGGCGGGAACCCAGCTTCCCCAGCGACTGCCCACCGATGAACCGTTATAGGACAGGGTTGCAGAACCACTGCCAGTGACGTTTTGTTCGATGATGTCGAGCGTGCCGCCACCGACGCGAGTGATCAGCGCGACGTGGCCGTAGGTGCTGTTTGTCCAGACCAGCATGTCGCCCGGCTTGGGTGGGTGGGCGCTGTCGCCATTTGCGTAGACATCAACCTTGTCGCGCGGCGCGTTTGTGAGCAGGTCTTTGGCGTTGCCATACCAGCGCAGGCCCCAGTTCTTGGTGAAGTGGCGCATGACCAGCTCGACGCACTGGTACTGATAGCCGTAGCTGCCGACGCCAGCACAGGACACGCCGGTGCCGGTGTTGCCGCCGTTTGAATACGCGGTGGTTCCGTTCCACGAAGCGAGCGCGGTGCCACAGGCGGGCATCGCCGTTTCCTCGAAGAAGCTGGGGTTGACCGGCTCGGTGCTTTCCAGTTCGGCCCCACAGCCCGACTGAAAACCCAGCGCCAAAAGAGAAACCGTACAAAGTGCAGCGTTGCGTATGTTGTGCATACCCAGTCTCAAAGCAGACCGTGTGCCAAGCGCTAAGCCGTCGGCAATCTGTGCGTCTTTGATGCATCGATCCATCAGATCGACTCCCAGGCGATGGATCGAAACAGCAGCTACGCCACGGTTCCCAGCGCCGACCCGCTTTGTTATAGAGAGGCGATGAAGCAGCGACGTAGTGTTTTGGGTTTGGCAGCACTTGCGGTTGCCGTGTCGTTTTCGTCTTCGCTCGTCCACGCGCAGAGCGAGACATGGGCCGCCGCCCTACGCCCCGGATCAGGCGACAAGCTGACGCTGACGTGGCGACAAGGGCTGAGCAGCGGCGACTTCACCCAGCTTCAGGTGGCAAACGGCACCGCGCAGGCGCAGCGCTGTACGCCGGACTGCACGCCGATTGGCAAGCCGACGCCGCTGAGCGAAGGACAAAAAGAGCAGCTTCTGTCGGGGCTGCGCTCGGTGGGGCTGGAATCGCTGCGATCTGCCGATGAAGCCGAGATGACCGCCGATCGCGAGCTGGGTCTTGCGCTGCCGGGCAAAAAAGCGCGAACGATTGCGCTGCCGAAAAACGACTGGCCCACGAGCAGCGACGGCCAAGGCATTGCCACCACGCTCGATGATCTGTTGCGCACGCTGGTCGCCAAGGCCGAAGCGCGCCCGCAGGTCAAGCTGCCGCAGAACGCCGATGAGCTGGCTTCGCTGCGAATTTCACTGACGGTGACGACCAACAAACAGCCGGGCGGGCAGCTTCAGCTTGAACATGGAACGCTGACGATTGCGCCGGAAGAAGGCAGCTTGCCGCGCATGCCCAGGCCCAGGCCGCAGTCCCGACTTCTGTCCGATGCGGAAAAAACCCAGCTTGTGCAGGCGCTGCAAGGGCTCGATCTGGATCGCTTGGAAGCGTCGATTCCGCAGCGGGCGCGGCCAGCCGTCGGGGATGATGACGGGCGACTTTTGACCCTGCATCTTTTGCCCGCCAGTGCGCTGCCCGATCCGATCGCGAAAGTGGCCAAGCGCGGTGGTGCAGTCAGCAAAACTGCCGCCGTTCCTGCTGCTGCGCAGCCGACGAAACAACCACGCGGTCTGCGTCGCTATGTGGCCGACTGGGTGCGATCGCCAGCCGGACCGGCTGTGCGTCTTTTGGCAAGCTGGCTCGCTATCCATCTGCCTACGGCGCCTTCCGGTTCTGCGGAAAAATAAGCGCGCCCGTCGAAAAGTTGCAGTGACAGTTTTGGGCTCCTGCGGTGTTTGAAAGGACAAGGGCGAGCGAGTGCTACGGCACAAGACGCATCGCCCCAGACCTCTTCGCCTAAGGAGTCCACCATGGCCGAGCTTCGTCTTTCGCTTACCCGTCGTCTGTCCGCGCTGACCCTCGTTTCCGCATGCAGTGCCATCGCTGGTTGCGGTGCCATCGGCGCCCCCGCGCTGCCGTTTAAGCCCGAAGAGGCGACGGTGCAAAACGTCCGCAGCGCGGTCAAATCGGGCTTTATCTCGTGCCGCGAGCTGGCCAGTCGCTATCAGCTCCTGCATGACTCGCTCGATCCGTCGCTGCACGCGGTGGTGACGTGGAACATTGACCTTCTGCAAGATGCCGACCGACTGGATGCGGTGCCGACGGCGCAGCGCGGAAATTTCCACTGTGTGCCGTTGGTCGTAAAAGACAACATCCACGTCGCCGGCATGCAGAGCACGGGCGGCGTGTTGGCGCTATCGGGTGGCGGCGTGTCGACCGATGCCGAAGTCGTGCTGCGGCTGCGCACGGCGGGCGCTTTGATCCTGGGCAAGACCAACATGCCGGACTTTGCACTCGACGGAACTGGGACGCAGAGCTCATACGGTGGACAGACACTCAATCCGTACAACCGCGCGCTCACCGTCTATGGGTCAAGTGGTGGAACGGCGGCGGCGCTCGGGGCGAGCCTGGGCATTGTTGGGCTGGGCACCGATACCTATGGATCGCTGATTCAGCCGGCGAGCGCAAACGGCCTGGTCGCGCTGCGTCCGACGCAAGGGCTGATTCCAAATGCCGGGGTGATGCCGCTTATGAACCTGCAAGACACGCCCGGCCCGATGGCGCGCACGGTCGAAGATGTGGCGGCGATTCTCGAACTTCTCGTCGACAAATCGCAGGTTGGCAAAGGTTCGCAAAGCTATACAAGTCAGCTCAAGTCGACCGGCTTGCAGGGTCTTTCGCTTGGCTTTGATCCGGCGGCACTGCAGCCGCTGGCGATGCCGATGCTGACCCCAAGCAGCGAAGTGTCGGATCTGTTTTACAAAGCGCTGGCAGACATCTCGACGGCGGGAGGCAAGACGCGGCAGGTCACGGTGCTGACCACGCTGTTTGCGTCGCTGCAAGCGGCCACCGACGGAAGCTTTGCCTGCATGCCGGTCGATTTCAAAGAGAGCTTTGGCAACTACCTGGCCAGCCGATCGGATCTGAAAACCAAGACGCTGGCGGACGTGATCGCGACGGGCAAGTACAGCGACTCGGCCAAAGGCTTTTTGCTGAGCGCCCAGGCCCAGACCGACACAACGCAGACCAGCGTGGCGTGCCAGAAGTACCTGACGGCGCGCACGGCGGCGCAAAACGCGATTGTCGCGCTGATGGACAAAGAGGGCATCGACCTTCTGGTCTATCCGGCAGCCAACCAGCCCGCGTTCCCGATTGGCACACCACCGAGCGGCTGGTTCGGTTTCCAGATGCTGTCATCGCCCACCGGGCTTCCATCGCTGACGGTGTCGATGGGAACGACGCCCAAAAACGGCGCGCCGATGGGACTGACGCTGCTCGCCCGTCCGTACCAAGAAGCCAAGCTGGTGCAAGCCGCCTACGCCTATCAGCAGCAGCGCGGCCCACGACCCATCCCGCCCAAGCAGTAACGGAACCTGCGACGGAAGCTGGGTTACTTGGGCACCCACACGTCGCCGCAGTTTGGACCAAACAGCGCATCGGTCGAAACATCGACGGTCTTGCCGGGAATATGACCGTGCAGCTCCACTTTCATGCCGCCGCCGACCAAGCAGCCTTGGGCGTCCCGCTGGATGCCCATAAAATCGATGCGATCGGACACGCTTACGTCGGTAAGCCACAGATCCTTTAGGCCCTTTAGTTCCATCCAGCCATCGACCAGCGACGGATTTGCCGTCACGTCGCCTTTGTACGTCACGTCGAGCGAGGTCTTGGCATACAGATCGAACGTGTAGTGATCCTGCTCTCGGATGTACGTGCCGCGGAAGTCGCCGTCTTTGCAGTTGAGGGTCAGCGTCTCGCGGACATGATCACCAACAGGCATCGTGGTCAGCGACGCTTTGCAGAGCGCATCGATCACCAGGTTGATAAGCGTTTCGGTGCCCGGCGGTAGTTCCAGGCGGCTGTCCTGTTTGGCGTCGCGCAGGTGCAGTCCCGTCGACAGCACCGCCAGAACGCCCTGTTTTTCGACATCGGTGGCCTGCCGTCGTTCTTCGCCACAGCCAGTCAGAAGCACAGACACAGACACAGCCGCCGCAGCAGCAACATGAAAAGCTCGCATGGTTGGGTTCCTTTTGGTTTGCACGGGAGAATCCAAAAGCAATGGCCGAGCCATGCGGCCAGCGCGGACACAAAAAACCGCCCAGCGACGAGCGGTTCCGCCCGCGCCAAAATGCCGCGAACCGGCGTTCACATCGCTGTGTTTAGGCGTTGGCGAGCAGATAGCGCATCGTGCTCTTGACGGCACGACTTGTGATAAGCGACGACGCAAGCCCGAAAGCCGGGGTGTTGACGAAGTTCATAAACCCGACGGCGGTCTTGAGCGGCAGCGCAAACTTTTTGGCGGTCGCCGCCTGGTATTCGCGCAAAAAGCTGGTGTCGGGGCGCTCGTGTCGAGCAATCACATCGGCAGCCACACACGCTGAGCGCATCGCATAGGAGATGCCCTCCCCCGTCGCTGCGTTTGTGAGCCGAGCCGCTTCGCCGATCCAAATGGCGCCCGGTGAAGTAATCGGTCCCACGCCTTCTGCATAAACGATGGGATGGCCTTTGTACTTGCCAACCTGGGTCGCATTCCGCAGGCGTTCACCGACGTGGGTTGCGATCACTTCATCAAGCAGTCGCTTGGGATCGGCAGGATCGTCGGGGTCATAACAGATGCCGACGTTGACGCGGGTGTCGGTCTCGGGGAACAGCCAGCCGTACCAGGGCTTCACCCGCTGGTCGAAGTACATTTCCAAGATGCCCTTTTTGTAGGGAACACCCTCGTACCAGGCCATGATCGCAGCGATTTGCCGACGAGGCCGCTTGTCGACCGAAAAGCGCGAGTGGGCTCCATCGGCCAAGATCAACAGATCGGTTTCGATGGTGTCCTTGCCATCGCTTATTCCGACCACGCGACCCGCGTTGTCGCGCACCATCTTTTTGGCATGAAAGTTCTGCCGAAAAGAAACGCCGGCGCGCTCAGCAGCAAAGGCAATCTCGGCATCGAACGTCGACCGCGGGATGATCCACGCCGCTTCTTGGTTGGCGTTCATTTCGGCTTCATTGCCACGCGGACCCACGAAGCGCAGACCACTGATTTTCTGCGCCAGCGGCTGAAAGTGGTCGGCCATGTCGATGTCTTTGAGCACTTCGAGACAGCGCGGACCCAGGCCACTGCCGCAGGTCTTGGGACGGGGAAACTCATCGCGATCGAGCAGCGTCACCTCATGGCGACCGTGCCGAGCAAGCTGGAGCGCACAGGTCGAGCCGCCAGGGCCCGCACCGACGATGGCAATCTTCATGGGATAGGTTCTCCGGATAAGTCGGGCGGCACTTTAGCACAAAGCCCTCCGCGACGATTGCACCCACTTCGTGAAAGCAAGCGGTTGCGACATTCGGACGGCTCGACCAAAGCGGACTCTCTTGTACGATGGAATGGATGACATCGAGGCACCCGGTGGAACCAGACACAACCAAAGGAATCGGTTTTTGGCATGGGCTGCGCACCGTACCGCGCGCAGTGGATGTACTAAGGAATGTCCCGCAAGTGCTGCGGCTCTTGCTGATTCCTCTTCTGTTAACGGCGCTTCTCGACGGGCTGGCGCTGTACTATGGCTTTGGCTATCTGCACCAACTGATCCTGTTGCATGTGCCGCAGAGCGGTCTGTTTGGGCTGCTCAGCGGATTCCTTACGCTGCTCGCCGGAGTGCTGGTGGTCGCAGCGCTGGCGTGGACGTTTGGCTTTGTGTACCTGACGCTGTGCGAGCTGGTGGTCGATTCCGTTTCCGAACAGATCGAAGAACATCTGACCGGACACAGCGGCAGCACAGATGACTGGGGGAGCAAGCTGCGCGGCGTTCTCATCGGGCTGGGACAGTCCCTTTTGCTCACGCTGATTGGGATTCTGTCGGCGCTGATTGGAATGATACCGATCGTGGGCCCCCTCATCGCGATTCCGCTTGGCGCAACGGCACTGGGTTATGGATTTTTTGCCATCTCTGCGGGGCGCAAAGGACACAGTCTGTCGCAGCGCTGGCAAAAAGGAAAAGATCATCTGGCTGCGCTCTGCGGACTGGGTCTTCCTCTCTTTGTCATCAACCTGATTCCCGTCGTGAACTTGCTGGCTCTGCCCGTCTTCATTGTGGCCGGAACCCTGCTGTATCTGGATACCGAACAGCGAAGCTAAGTACGGCCCCTCATCCGTCCGTTTTGTCACCAAAGACCCCACGTCAAGCGAACGAGCAAACTGCCGGCTTTTGGTAAGCCGCTTGGGTCAGCAAAAAATCCCGCGACCCCTTCTTACACGGTGATACGCTAGGTGATTTTGACAGAGCAACCATGTCAGAATCCATGACTCGTTCCGCGCCGGTTGGGAGTCGCCTGCCGGTGATCCGTGTGGAAAATCCGCTGCCCGCGCTGTGGATAGGATTCGTGATCTTCATCCTCTGGACCATGCTGGTCCTCGCGATGTCGAGCACTCCGCCCCATGCTGCGGCAAACGGAGTCCTTCCGCTGCGTGATCCGGCGCTTGAACACGGACTGGAAAACTGGTCCGCGTGGTCCGATCGACTTCCGATCAAAGCCCAGACCATCTGGTCCCAGCTCTTGCTGGGCGGTAGTCTGCTTCTGGGATGGGTGTGGCTGCTCACCGCCGGACTTGCGTTTGTGGTAAAGCCCGATGGAATTGCTGCACGCGCATTCTCTCGCTGGGCTGCGCTGTGTTCACTGCTGCTTATCACCACCTATGAACTGCACTACTCAAACCGATTGAGTCTGGCGTATCAGGTTGGTTTTGCGCTGACGCAGTCGGCTCTGTTGGAATTTGTACTGTTCTTTCCGCAGCGCGTTCCGATTCTGCTCCGCTATCCGTGGCTGCATGTGGTGGCGCGGCTCAGTGATGTCGTGCTGATCATTTTGTTTCTTCTGGCATTCCTACTGGAAGACAAGTGGATCGGCGTATTCCGCAGCTCGCAAGAATATACGGCCCTCGTCTGCTCGGTGATCAGTGCGGCGGTGATGGTCTGGCGGATCTTTCATCACACCAAGCGCAGAAGATCGCAAGCGCTGGTATCAGCGACGGCAGTTTTGCCTCTTCACTTGCTGTTTGTGGTCGCGATTTGCGCTGACAAACTGTGCGGTCTACAGCTCCTGATGATTGCACTTCCTGCCGGTTTTGGCGGCGCGCTTGGGCTTATCTATGCGATGGTTCGCAACGACTTATGGGACAGCGAGCTGGTAGTCCCCGGAACCGGATTGCGTCGGGTCTTGATCGCAATTCTCAGCTTTATGGGAGGACTCCTTGCGCTTGTCCTTTTGCGTTCCCTTACCATGCTGTCGGTCCAAGCACAGGTGCTGTTAACCCTGGCGCTGATCAGTGTGTCCGGGCCGATGCACAGCTTTGTCGGAACGTGGCTGGTCGCCCGACTCTTCCCCGCAGAAGCACTGTATCGACCAACGGTGGACGAGCTGATTGTCCGCTTCACCGACTTGCGTACCCGGCAGGCTGTCATCGAAACCGTGGAACATACCGTGCTGTCTGTTTGTGCGTGCGAGCGCGCCAAGCTTGTATCTGTTAGTTCCCCGCGGCGCGTCTCGCGGAACAGCGAAATCCATCGAAGACAGACCGATTCGACGCAAGCACCCAGCGACCCAGGACAGAGCTCGAATGTTCCGCTCCTGGCACTTCCCGATGCAGGAGGAGAGTCAGGAAAGACCCTGTTTCGACTGACCCAACGGGCGATTCGGCGGGCACTGCGCGGTGCTGGCGTCGACAGCCTGCGTCCTGAACAGATTGATTCCCTGTGCAATGGGAATCTGGTGTTCGTCGATTCCGAACATTCAATGCGCCGAACCAGTCCGGGTCTGTGGGCATGGCTTTTGGTTCCGGTGCGCTTCCGTGAACAAGTGATCGGCGTACTTGTGGTGTCGCCCAAACAGCGCGGTCAGCTCTTCAGCAGTCTCGATCAGGAGCTGCTGCGCACCATCGCGCATCAAGCGGCGCTGGCCCTCGCAAATGCCATTGCACTGGAAGAACTTGATGAGCTGCGGCGCGCCGAACACAGTGTCCACCGTGAAAGACTCGATCGCGCGATCTCTACCATCGCTGCCGAAATCGCCCACGAAATTCGTTTTCCGATCAACTTCTTCCGCATGCTGGTCGAACGTCAGGAACGCGCGCTGCATCAGGGAAAGCCGCTGTCCGAACACGACTGGGCGGAAGACCTCGACATCGGTCGCGAGGAAGTTGCGCGGCTTGAACGGATGGCAGACAGACTCCGCAAGATGGCGCTGTCCCGCACCGTGCAGCCGCGACCCCTTTCACTCCGTTCGATTACAGAGCACGTCCGACTGCTGCTCGCGGATCGACTCGCGGCCCATACATTCAAGATGGAGCTAAAAGAAGGCATCGAGGTGCTTGCTGATCCCGACGCGCTGATACAAGTCCTGCTCAATCTGCTCGCCAATGCGATCGATGCCAGTACCGCAGAAGGAACAATCGGCCTGACTTCTGTGGCCGATCCCGACGGCAAACTCCGGCTTGTGGTGTGGGATGACGGACCTGGATTTGACGCGCCGGTCGCGCGGCTTTTTGAGCCGTGGTTTACCACCAAAGCGCAAGGAACCGGACTTGGTCTTGCCATCACCCATCGATTGGTCCGCGCGCACGGCTGGGAAATTGTCGCCGAGCGTCGTGGATCGCGTACTTGTTTCGACGTGGTGATTCCGCTGGGAGAATGGCGATTCTGTTCGACCGGAGAGATATCTCTTTTGGAGTCTGTCAGCTCCGATGAAAAGCAGAAAAACGCACTCTGATAGGTCGCGCTACTCACTTGCCGGGGGCGCGGAAAGCAGCTCAAACGGATACGTGACCACTTGCTCGCCGCCACTCGGTGGCGCAGGAAACACCGCGCTATACATCACATCGCGGATGCACTCACGCACACTGGTCAGCTTGAGCGTACTGCCTTCTTCGACAATCTTGCTTTCACTCACCAGACCGCCGACATCGGGCTCACCGACGATCGTAAACTGCACGAACAGTTTCCCATGCAGGTCTGGATCGATCCGAATTCCGTCTTCGTAACAGTCCTTGATCATAGGAATCAGCGCGCGCATCTGATCCCGAATGTACTCTCGGTTTAGCGCGGGCGCCGTCTCATGCGATGGCGATGTCTCGGTTTTTTTCTGGATGGTCTGAATCTGCGCAAGCATCTGTGTACGCTGCGGCAGATCGCGCCGGGCCGAACTGGGAACCGCGCTGGGAGTCGCAGGAGCAGACGGCGCAGCCACCACTGCAGACGGTGCGGCCTTTGTCGCGCCAGTGCTTCCCTTGTGAATCAAAAGCGCACCACCAGATACACTTGCGACCAGTGCCAACGTGAGAAAGGTCTTCATGACGGGGACTCCTTTTGTAACAACCGGAACCGATGGGTCAGTCAAAGGAAGCGAACTTCCCAGAGGAACAAGTGCAAGCTGCCACGCGCGGCGATCACCGGCATGACGAACATCCAGATCGCTACGGAGCTTTTCGAGCGACTTGGCCAAGCGCCAGCGCACCGTCGCGGCGGGCACTTGTTGGCGCTTGCCGATTTCTTCAGCGCTGCATCCTTCAAAATAACGAAGCAGCACAGTGGCGCGATAAGGCTCATCCAAACGCAGCACCAGCTCAGACAACATTCGCTGCGCTTCCGCTCGCTCAAGCAAACGTTCCGGCGTGTCTTGTTCCTTTTCCGTCACCTCTCTCTGCGATGCTATTTCGCGATGGTTCCGTCGCTGCGTACTGCGCGCATTCATCCGAGACAGATTCCGGACCACTTCAGCAAGCCACGGACGTAGCGGTCTGGTCGGATCGGGAGGACTGCGCAGCGCAGCAAGCCAAGTCTCTTGCGTCAGATCGTCCGCTTTTGCTTCATCACGGACCAAGACATACGCCAGCTTGCGGACCCAATCGGCATGGGCAAGCAGAGACTCTAGCGAGAGCGGCTCAGGTAAGGTTGCGGTTTTGACACGCATCGGTTTGCCTTTGCCTCTCTATATGCCGCCGCGATCAAAAGTGTTGGCGGGTCGATGTCGATCGCTAACGTATTTTCCTATCTGCGCTTGTTCTCTAGCGATTTTCGGTAGACTTCGACGGCAGTAAGGATCTCTTCGCTGCGCCAGAGCGTCCACACCGGGTCCAAACCAGGCCCACCCACCGCCGCAATTCTGTCGCGGCCCTCTTTGCGAAGTGCTCGCTTGGTCGTGGCAAATGCGAGCGGAACCCGACTTCCCAGCTCCTCCGCAAGTGCCAGTGCGCGTTCCAAAAGCTGGGCCGCAGGAACCACTTCGTCCACCAAATGACAAGCCAAGGCTTCCGCAGGACGAAACGCACGGCCACGATAGACCAGATCCGCAAAGCATGGACCTGACCACGCGCTGCGCACGATCTCCAGCGCAGTGACAGGGAATGGAACCCCGACACGAATTTCCGAAAGACTGAGCTGCGATTCTGCGTCGGTACAGATCCGATAGTCTGCCGTCGCTGCGAGCACAGCACCGCCCGCCACCGCGTGACCATTTAGCGCCGCAACAACGGGAAGATCGATCGAAAACAGGCCCGAAAAGACCTCATCAAACACTGTAGGAAACAGCGCCGCTTTGTCTTCTGGATAGGCGAATACCTCGAACAGATCGAGTCCGGCAGAAAAGAATCGCCCCTGTCCCGTGATCACAAGCGCGCGGAAATCGGGAACTCGCAGCGTCGGAATCAACGCCCGCAGCTCCAGCAGCAGATCCAGATTCAGCGCGTGCGCAGGTGGCCGATTCAGAAAGAGCACCGCGGTATTTCCGTGCCGTTCAAGGCGAATCAACTGTGACATGTCCGCATCATACAAAGACACGCTAGGACTTGTGCAAAATGGTTCCGAGCGCCCCAGCAATGTAGACTTGTCCGTCGACCGCACTGATCGCTTGCAGACTGGGAAGTTCGTCACGGCTCACGGTCTTAAACTGCTGACCATCATACCGCAGCACGCTTCCTTGGACTGTGACCGCCCACACATCGGATGCAGACGTTCCGGCGATTCCGCTGATGGTATCTGTCACGCTGGTCGGAATCACAGCCCATGCCGATCCATCAAAGTGAGCAATCAGTCCGTT
>DAORGN010000028.1:0-32612 GCA_035340095.1 Pseudomonadota bacterium
CGAACACCGCTTGCTGGGCTTGGTCGATGTAGCCGTCGACGTCAATCTCATCGAAATAGCCGCGTTCCTGAATCGTGGAAGCGGCCAAGATCAGCCGTCGCGCCGTCGCTTTTTCGCGCACGATGCGGGCGTGGTGCGCGATGTTTTCGACGGTGGCAATCTTGTTGAGCAGCTCTGCCAGATACGCTTCACTGCCGCGCGCAGCAAGCTTGGACAGCGTGCCGCTCTGCCGCATCTGTTCAGCAACGGTGATAAGGTCGATGGGCTTTGTGCGCTGCTCTAGCTCGACGATGGCGGCATAGATGGCTTCGTGTTTGGCGTCGTAAAAGTCGTCCGAGTTGATGATGTCGGCGACCAGCGTCATCGCGCGACCGGAAAACAAGAGACCACCTATGACCGACTCTTCGGCGTCGACGCTGTGCGGCAAAACCCGTCGCACCGGGCCACCTTCCGGACCGGCAGAAGGCGGCAAAGTATGGACCGCTACACCGCCTTGTGCCGTCGCTGGACGTTCATTGCTGGAAAACCGCTTGGTAGCCACGGCGGCACTCTAGCACGCGCTGCCCACAGACACGCTCAGCTTACGGCGAAGACAGAAGCGCAGGGGAAAGACGCATCACAGCATACAAAAGCGACGCGACAAGCAGCATCACAAGCGACACCCAGACAAACGGAATCCGCTCGTGCAGTTTTTTGCGACCAAAGAAACGTCCGCGAGATCGTCGCTCGATGATCTGCGGCACTTTGGCTGCAAGATCCAAAGGCGGCGAAAGCGGCGTAAGACCTGCGAGCAAAGAGCGCGTCTCGGCAGCCGCAGCCTCATCCTCTGCCGGTGAAGGAACCGGTTCCGGATCGGCCAAAGGACTTTGCTTCTGCCCTGCTTGCTCGCTCATCGTGATCTTCCGTTTCCGTCCTGTCGGCGACGCTTGCCGACGCTGTGTTTGCTATTTGGTGTGGCGCGCGATCTCATCTTTTAGGATGAGCCGCGCCCGGTGCAGCCGCGATTTCACCGTGCCTTCGGGAAGCCCGGTGACTTGCATGATTTCTTCGTAGGACAGCTCTTCCACGTCGCGCAGCACCAGAAGGAGTCGATGTTCTTCATCCAGCTTGGTGATCGCGCGCTGCACGATGTGGCTCAGCTGAAGTCCTTCGAGCGCTTCGACCGGACTTGCGTGCTGCTGACCTAGCGTGCTCTGGGAAGACCCGCCGCCAAAGAGCTGCCGTTCCGCCGCATCGTCCAGCTCCGCCGTCTGTTTGTGCGCGCGCCGACGCAGATATTTGATGCGGTTTTTGCAGTGGTTGGCGGCGATGCGATAAAGCCAAGTCGAAAACTTCGAGTCGCCGCGAAAGCTATCGATCGACTTAAACACCGTGACAAAGACCTCTTGCGCGACGTCCTCGGCTTCGGCTTGGCTGCCGAGCATGCGATAGACCAGGCCGTAGACTTTGTCTTGATACAGTCGCACGCACGTCTGGAAGGCTCTTTCGTCGTGCTGCTGGAGCCGACGGATCAGCTCGCCTTCGTCGCGCAGGTCCATGTCTAGCCGCCTTCTTGTGCGATGCCATCGCGCAGGATGCGGATTCCAAACAGCAGCACCGTTTCACTGCCCGGTGCGACCCGCTGCCGCACCGATACATCCAGTGCAAAGCCAGAGTCTTTGCTGACATACCCGAGCCCCATCGTCGCGTGATGAGCGCGCAGGTTGTCGTCGTACAGGTAGCCAAGCCGCAGCGGAACTTTGCCAGCAATCGTGTACTCGGCGCCGCCGCCCACTCGCACCGTCGTTCGCCGCGTCGTCTCGTTGCAGGTCGTTTGCGTCATGTCGCTGCACGCTTCGTTGCCGGTGAAGTTTATCACGGTGTCCACCGCCAAAAGCAGCCTGTCTCCCACCTGATAGCCAAGTCCAATCCCGAGCAGCGTCGGCAGCTCATAGCCATGCGGCCACAGGTTCTGCCCGACGACGCCAACGTGGAGCCCAGCAAACGGACGCAGCGTCATGCCAAAATCGAACGTCACCACGCTGCCCGTCGAGCCAAGGTCGACGCTGTTTTCACGATCGATGCGGCTGTCGGCTGCCGACTGTCCCGGCGGTGCCATGTCCTGCCCAAGCTGGGCGCGCAGCGAATAGTACGCATACTTGAGCGACGCTCCGAGCGTCAGCCGCTGGCCAATCGGGATCGCCAGCGTCGTACCGGATTCATGCCCGGTGCGAACGATGTCGGCGCCCACCACCTGCTGTACCAGATCATCGCCGCCATTTCGCAGTCGAAAACCAAACCGCGGCGTCTCGCGCAGGTAGTTGTAATATAGCCCGAGCGCAAAATAGGGATTGGTCACCGAATCGGAAATCGACGCATGCAGGAAGTGCCCGAGCGACGGCAAGCGCAGGCTGTAAAAACCTGTGACTTGAAACTGCTGACTCAGCGCAAGTCCCGCCGGATTCAGCAGCATCGCCTCGCTTTGCGTCGCCATCGCCCGCATGCTGTCGCCCATCGCCAGCGATCGAATTCCGACCATGGGTTCTGCGGCATTTGCGACGGAAAGCCCGCCCAAAAAAGCAAGCGACGCGGCGCAAAAACCACCAAGCGAAACCAGGCGATGGGAAGACATATGCAACATCATAGCGCTTGTGGCGCGACGCCGATCTGGGTCAGCCAGCTCTCGATCTCGCGCAGCTCGCCGCTCGGTGCAGTCCACAGCTCTGCCGGCGACAAGTCACGCAGTCCCCACGGCTGGGGCACGCCGCGCGTCAGCACGAATGCTTCCCCGCTCAACCGCCCGAGCACCGCCGGACAGACGGTGAGCTGTTCGACCAGATCGTCATCCAGACTTTCGATCGCGTCTTCGTCGTAGGCCGGCAGCGCAAACGGCAGACGGCTGCGCTCGCGCACATTGGGCAGATCCGATACATCGACTTCGACCAGGCCGCGCTCACAGGACAACGACAGCCGGCTATCAACAACACGACGCTCGACGAGCAAAATGTTGCCAAGCGGCGACTGAAACACCGGCAGCCAGCCTTCCAGGTGTCCGGTCCGGGCGATGTCGGAAAACGTCAAAAGATACAGCCGGTCGTCGTGCATTTTCCGCGCGAGCAGTCCGCCCGGAACCGGCACCACTTCGACAATGCCAAAGTCGTGCAGCGCGACGGTCTGGTTGCCAAACGCCAGCCAGCTTCCCGGTTGGTGCGGCGTACAGCCAAAAAACACGCTCGACGATCCACAGGTGCGGATAAAGCGCGCCATCACGATGCCGACATCCATCGCATTGCCAGGGTCTTTGAGCCGACGGTCGCCGTTAAACACATAAAAGTCGTCGCGCAGGGCGTGAATGCTGTCGAAGTGATACAGCCGTTCGGGAACACCGTCGCCGTTTTTGTCAGGCCAGCGCAGCGCCATTTTTTCACCGACGCGCAGACTCTCCTGGGTGAGCTGCTCGGGGACCGACGGCAGCGCCAAATAAATCCGGCCCTGCGACGACAGCGCCAAAAAAAGCACGCCGCGAGGCGACAGACCGCGCTGTTTCAGCGTACCGAGCGAGCGCAGCAGCGCGACGTGTTCCGAGTAGCTCTCAATATGCATGCGCAGAGATTGCTTTGAGCATCCAGGTTGTCAAGCCTTGCCTTACACTTGGACGTCTTGGCAGCGGAAAAAGCAAAGTCAGCGCTTCTTTTGCCCGAAGCGCGCGAGCACCTGCGCAGACGAGCAGCCCGGCGGGTGCGCGCCTCGATTCGTTTCCTGCGGCTGGTGGTGCAAAAGTTTTGGCTCAGCTTTGTGCTGATCTGGGTGCTTTTGACCGTGGGCACGCTGGTGATTCACACCTATGCGCGCAAAGACGGAATAGAGCCGGACTATCTGGAAAGTCTGTTTGCGACGTACAGCTTGTTTAGCCTCGAGTCGGTGTATCCGATGCCGAAAGCGTGGGCAGCGCGCGCGGTGTATTTTGGCTATCCTCTGATTGGTCTTTTGTTGGTCGCCGATACGGTGGTGCGGGCGACTCTGCTTCTGTTTTCGCGTCAGGAAAATCAAAAGGAGTGGACGCGGGTGCTGGCCTCAACGTATCGCGATCACATCATCTTGTGCGGTTTGGGACACGTCGGCTACCGCATCTTGGAACGGCTCCTGCACTGGCATCTCGACGTGGTGGTGATTGAAAAAAACACCGAGTCATCGTTTTTGGCGCGCACCCAGCAGATGGGAGTGCCGGTGCTTTTGATGGATGCGCGGCAAGAGGAATCGCTCGAAGCGGCGGGTCTTATGCACGCGCGGACGCTGGTGATTGCGACCAACGATGACCTCGCCAACGTCGAAATTGCGCTCGATGCGCGGCGGCTCAATCCACACATTCGGGTGGTGCTGCGGATGTTCGATGAAAACATCGCCAACAAGCTGCGCGATGCATTTCATCTGGATGTTGCGTTTTCTTCTGCGGCTGCAGCGGCGCCTTTGGTCGCGGCATCGGTGCTTGATCTGGACATCTTGGGAAGCTTCACGCTCGACGGCAGAGAGCTGTTTACCGCCAAGATCGAAATCGGCAAAGAGTCGGCGCTTTTGGGAACCACGATTGCGTATCTGGCGAACACCCATCGCGTCATGGTGCTGTCACGCAAGTGCGGAGAAACGCCAAGTCACCTGGGTCCGGCTCCGGAAGAACAGCTCACCGCAGGCGATATTTTGGTCCTGCACGGCGAGCTAGATACACTGCGTCGGCTGAGTCGCTTGGCGCGCTAAGGGAATTCCCCCCCACAAGAGAGGAACACTCGATGCTTTGGTTTGCGCTTTGGCTTGGCCTGGGAACGGCAACTCCCGTCGACACAATTGATCCTGATGCAAAACCTTCGGTCTGTGATTCCTGTGCGGAATGGAATGTGCCCCACAAGCCGTTCCGGATTTTCGGCAATTCCTATTATGTCGGTCCAGATGGACTCAGCTCTGTGCTGATCACATCGGACAAAGGACATGTCTTGATAGACGGAGCGCTGCCCCAGTCGGCGCCGCAGATTGCCGAAAACATCGCGAGCCTGGGATTCCGTTTGCAAGATGTAAAGTGGATCGTAAGCTCGCATGCGCACTACGATCACGCGGGCGGAATTGCGGCGCTGTCACGCAAAAGCGGAGCCCGCGTCGCCGCCAGCAAACGGAGCAGCGAAGGACTGCGGTCTGGCAGTGTGCCCGCAGATGATCCCCAGGTTGGTTACGGCGCTGAAATGCTGTTTCCCAAAGTCAAAGAAGTGCGCGAACTGTCCGACGGGGAGGAGCTGACTTTGGGAACGCTGCGGATCAAGGTCCATTACACACCGGGACATACGCCGGGCGCGACCAGTTATTCGTGGCAGTCGTGCGAAGGGACAACGTGTCTGCACATGGTGTACGCCGACAGCTTGAACGCAGTGTCGGCACCAGGTTTTCGCTTTTCCGCGCAGCCCATGCGGATCACAGAGTTTGAGCAGAGCATCGAAAAAGTGAAGTCGCTGCCGTGCGATGTGGTGATTTCGGCGCATCCGAGCTTTTCGCGCTTGTTCGAAAGGCAGGATCTGCGCCGCACACGCAAACCGAGCGATCCCGATCCGATGATCGACCAAGCAGGATGTCGAAGCTACGCGCTCGATGCCCAAGATCGCCTGCACAAGCGGCTTTCCCAAGAACAGGAAACCGAAAAGTCCGCCGCCGGAAAACGGTCTGCGGAAGCGCCCAAAAAGTAGAGCGGTTTTCTGATCCTCGCGGAGCGCTGCATCCGTCGGCGTCCGCTTGTGCTAGGCTGCGGCGCCATGAAGACGATGCGTTTCACTTTTGTGTTCGGATTGTTTCTTTTGGCGGGCTGTCCACAGTCTGCAAAAAACGAGTCCTCGGCCAGTCCGTCGGTCCCCATCGAAGCCAAAGCCGACGTGGCCAAAGCGGCTCCTGCGACGGAAGCAGAAGTCCCCTGCACGCAGGAAACCCAGCTTATCCCTGGCATTCCCGGCAGCCCCGGACATCTTTTCACATCGCAGATCAATCCCAACGGCAGCAGCGAGCTGGCGCAGCTTATGCGCACGATGCAGTCGGAACTAAAAGACGCGCGCACCGCCATCGGCAAAGGCGAACACGTCGGCCCGCTGTTTCCACGCTTTCGCAAAATTCGCTGTTCGTGGCCCACAAACGCAGCCGATCGCAACGCGACGTTTGACGCTGCGGCACAGAATTACTTGGCGGCGGTCAAAGCACTCGATGCGGCCAAAAAGGAAGACGCGGCTGCCGCTTATGAGCGAGTTCTCGACGGTTGCCGCGCCTGTCACGAGCAAAGCTGCGGCGGCGCGATTCCCGCCATCGAAGCTTTGCGCATGGCCAAAGCCGACAAATAGGAATCGCCCCCGTTAGTGTTTCCGCGCTTTGGGAGGAATCACGATGCGGGCCGGACGCGGTGGTGGAAGCTGGAAGGAATCGATCGCTTTTTCGAAATCGGCTTCCAGTTCCGGATAGTTTTCCTGCGACGCAAACGCGAGCACTTGCCAGGCTTCCTCTCCACGCGCAAAGCAGCCGATGCGGTATTCAATCGGCAGGTTGTTGGAAGTCAGCTTCACATGCAGGACACGTCCGTGATCGGGGTCAGCCGCAACCTTTTCGATCGAGACAATCTCCGCGGACTGATTCGAGCGCAGATTCTGCGCCACCGCATCGGCGTATTTGTCGGCGTCCAGCTCGGCGCCTTCGACCAGCTCGGCGATGACCATGATGTGCGCATCCAGATCCGGACGGGTCAGCCAGCGATCGGACAGCGGATTGGTTTGCTTGGCAGCCTCGTCTTTGCGCAGATACCAGACGCCTTGCGGCGCCGACAAGACGTACTTGCTGGCCTGTCCGGTCACTTGCGCAGTCGGCGTCGGCTCGACATCAGCGGGCGGCGTCGGCACTTCATCCGTCGGCAGCTTGAACGATTCGATGATGCTGCGCAGCTCCCGCTCCACTTTGGCAAACGACTTGCGCGGCGCAAACGCAATCACTTGGTAGCCGTGTTCATACGTTGTGATCACGCCGCTTAGGTATTCGAGTTCGATGTTTTCCACCGTCGCCTGCGTGTGAATCAGCACGCCATGCTGCGGATGGGTCTTGAGCGGTGCGCGATCGATCTCGACGAAGCTTTTGGAAACCCGCTGCGCATTTTCGATCACAACCTTGGTCATGGCCGGAAGTGATATCTGCTGGCCGGGTTCCCGTTCCGCGATCACCACGACGTGCGCATCGAAGTCCGGACGGGTCAGCCAGCGATCCGCCATCGGATTTTCCTTCACGGTGGACGATGCGGTGCGCAGACGCCAGCTTGGGTTTGGCGCCGTGATTTGATAGTGAATCTTGGTCCCCGTCACCGTCCCCGCTGGGGCAGCTTCCAGCATGCCGACCGCGACCTGGATGTATGTACCGAGCGGATTGACCCCAAACAGCGTGGCGGACAGACCCGACAGATTCAAAAGGGAATACAGGAAGAACACCGCACCACCGGCCACGAGCCGCACCCGCCCCGCATCACCAAGCAGGAACAGCAAAAGCGACGCACCTATCATGATCTGCGACGCCGTCATCAGCGGATCTTTGCCCCACGCCGCAGCGGTAAACAGCACGGTGCCAAGCAGCACGCGCACAAGTGCCCAGGTTCGGTATTTGGGCTTGCCGCGCAGAAGCGAAACACCAATCGCCAGATCGATGATCGCGGGCATAACGCTCCGACCCGGCGCAAACAGCGGCCCGAGCTTCGGATCAGCGGGAATCAAAAACTCGCTGAGCAGCACGAAGATGGCGTTTACCAAAAGGAGTCCGCCGGCGATCTGCTGACCGAGCGTCAGCTTGTCTTCTGGCGGCGCTGCGATAGCTGCAACCGACGGATCTTCGGACGCAGACGCCTGCGCAGGGGGTGTCGTTTGGTCGACCGAACTGGGCTCACTCATGTGGGTACCTCGCTAAGCGGTTCTACACACAAAACGCTGATCGGGTCCATCACCATGGGGTCTAGTCCCCCAGGCACAAGCGCGCGAAGACCTGGTCTTCCCGTCGGAAAACACCCTTGTCAGACTTGGTATGCAAGCTGCAATGGGTTGGGAATAGACAATCCCAACTTTTGGCAAACAAGCCATACACGGAAAGGAAACTGCCATGAAGAGAATCTCCCTGCTGGTTGTGCCGTTTGCTCTGTCGTTCGCCGCTTGCGGAAGCCCGCTTGGCAAAGATGGCGCCGAAGAAGGCACGATGGGTGCCAGCATCGATCTCAACCAAGAGGCGCAGTATAACGAGCAAGCCACCGTCTGCCCCGGCGGCACCAAGACGTATGGCATCGACGTTTCGTACTACCAGGGCACGATCAACTGGTCGCAGGTCAAAGCCGCAGGCAAAGACTTTGCCATTGTCCGCGTCAGCGATGGCACCGGCTTTATGGACCCGAAGTTTGTCACAAACTGGAAAGGCGCCAAAGCCGCCGGTCTGGCTGTCGGTGCGTACCAGTTCTTCCGTCCGACGCAAGATGCAACCGCGCAGGCCGACCTGATGGTCAATCAGCTCAACGCGGTCGGTTTCGGTGCCGGCGACATTCCGCCGGTCATTGATGTGGAAGTCACCGATGGCGTGTCCGGCGCAACGCTGCTTGCGCGGGTGAACACCTGGATTGCGCGGGTCAAGTCGCGCACCGGACGGCTGCCCATCCTGTACACCTCACCGGGATTTTGGGGCGGCATCGGCAGCCCAAGCACCCTGCCTTATATCTGGGTCGCACACTGGGGCGTAAGCTGCCCAAATCTACCCGCCCCGTGGGGTCGACTCCGCTTCTGGCAATACTCGAGCACCGGCAAGGTGTCGGGCATCAGCGGCAACGTCGACATCGACATGTACAACGGCTCGCTCGCAGAGCTAAAAGGTCTGTAGTTTGAACCAATACTTGCTGCGTGCCGGTTGCGGATTTCTATAATCCGCGCATGAACGGTGACGCGATCGTTTCTCGTTTTCGGCAAGCAGTCCTTCCTTCCTGCCTCGTCTTTGCGCTCGCCTGCGTAGAATCCGGCGACACCCCCAAAGAGACAGACACCCCAGCCGACGCGGCGCTCGCGAGCGATGACTTGGCGAGCGAATCGCCCGACGCAGCACGGCCCGATCTGTCACCACCGCCCATCCGCTGCACCGGAAAGCCGATGCAGATCGCCGGCACAACGACGGTGAAGCTGATGTCGCGCGGCAAAGAGCGGACGTATCTGCTCCACATTCCCAGCGGCTACGATCCGCAAAAGCCGA
Source organism: Pseudomonadota bacterium (assembly GCA_035340095.1). Taxonomy (GTDB): domain Bacteria; phylum Myxococcota_A; class Polyangia; order Palsa-1104; family JAEUJZ01; genus JAEUKA01. The sequence continues at coordinate 9,250 of DAORGN010000028.1, forward strand.
CGCCGCTTGTGTTTGCGTTTCACGGACTGTCAGACAAAGCGCCCGACTTTCTGAAAGGAATCGATCTGGAACGCGAGGCCGACAAGCGGACGATGATCGCCATCGCCCCGCAGGGACTGGGAATCGTATCGGGCTGGAATGCGGGGAACTGTTGTGGGGAACCGCAGCTGTTCGGCATCGACGACATCGGCTTTGTCCGCGACATGATAGATGCGGCAAAAAAAGAGCTGTGCGTCGATGACAAGCGAATCTACGCGATGGGATTTTCAAACGGCGGCATGTTTACCCATCGCATTGCCTGTGAGCTGTCCGATCTGATCTCTGCGGTCGGCCCGGTGTCGGGATCGCTGATGTTCCCAGCCTGCAAGCCGACGCGACCGGTATCGATTTTCCACCTGCACGGAAACGCCGATCCCATCGTCGGTTACGGCGGCGGCGGAACGGGCTCCTTCCCGAAAGTCCCAGACATGATCGCCGACTGGGCAAAGCGCGATGGCTGCATGGGCATGGCGCAGCAGTCGTACAAAAAAGGATCCGTCACCTGCGATTCCTATTCGACCTGCACCGATGCATCGGATGTGACCCTGTGTACGATCGATCAGGGAAAACATACGTGGCCGGGATCGGGCGACGGCACCAAAGACATTTCTGCAACGCCAACTCTGCTCGATTTTTTCCTGCGTCACAGCCGTTAAGGGAATCCGCACGATGGACCAAACCGCGTGGGTCAAGGAATCGGAATCGCTGCCCGAGCTGCTGTTTGCCACCGCAGCGAAAACGCCGAATCACATTGCCATCACGATTTCTGACACGCGGATTCCGTATGCGGCGCTGGCGACGCGGGTGAGGATGCTCGCGCAGGGATTTTTCGAACAGGGAATCCGTCCCGGTGATTCTGTCGCGCTGCTTTTGCCAAACACACCAGTGTATGTGATGGCAACGTATGCGCTGCTGCAAATCGGCGCGGTGGTGCTAAACGTAAGTCCGGCGAGCCAAGGCAGCGAGCTTTTGCACATCCTTACGCAGTCGCAAGCCGTCGCAATTGTGACGCTTGACGTGTTTCTGCCTGGGCTGTATCGGGTGCTCGATAAGAGTCCTATCAAACGCCTCTTTTTATCGTCACTACAAGGTCTGGAACAGAAAATTCCGCCGCCGCCAGGCACCCCGCCGCCGATTCTGATCGATACGCTGTTTCGTCCGCCGCAGCTTGATACCGCGCAGATCCGGCCCGTCGCTGACGATCTGGCGGTGGTGCAGTTTACAAGTGGTTCGACGGGAACGCCCAAAGGTGTGCTGCTCACCCATCGCAACATCCTCGCGAGCGTGCGCCAGTCTTCGGTGTGGATGAACGCACCGGAAACGCCCAACGCGGGCGTGCTGTGTGTGATTCCGTTCTTTCATGTCTTCGGAATGACGATCGGACTGCACCTGACGGTGGCCAAGGGCTATCGGATGATTCTGGTGCCGCGCATGGATGCGCTCGATCTGATGCCAATTCTGCGGCTTATCGAAACGGAAAAGCCGCTGTCGTTTCCGGCGGTCCCCACGCTCTGGGCAGCACTCCTTTCCTTGCCCGGAATCAAAGCAGAATCGCTACAGAGTCTGCACGTCGCATCAAGTGGCGGTGCGTCACTGCCGGCGTGGGTGCAAGACAAATACCGTGCGCTTACCGGCCTGCCGATTTACGAAGCGTATGGTCTGTCCGAAGCCGCAGGAGCCACCCACTCTGCGTCATTTCCCGGTGGGAGTCCGCTTGGATCGATCGGAAAACCGCTCGCTGCCATCGAAGCACGACTGGCCGATCCCAGCGATCCGTCTCGCGATGTGGCAAAAGGGGAAGTGGGCGAGCTGTGGGTCCGCGGGGACGTGGTGATGCGCGGCTACTTGGGACAGGATGCAGAGACCGCGCGGGTGCTACAAGCTGGCTGGCTAAAGACCCGTGACCTGGCCCGCTGTGATGACGAAGGGAATTACTACATTGTCGATCGCAGCGACGATGTCATCATCACAAGCGGCTTCAACGTGTACCCAAGCGAAGTCGAATCGGTCCTGTCCAAACATCCCGCGGTCCAAGATGTCGCGGTCTTTGGACGGGAAGATCGGCTGCGCGGCCAAGTCGTCATCGCACAGGTTGTTTTGCGCAGCGAACAGAACGCAACCGCCGAAGAGCTTGCGCAGCTTTGCCGCGACAACCTACCGGACTACAAAGTCCCACGCAGCATTCTGTTTGCCGATCGCGTGCCGCGAAATCCCGCCGGAAAGACACTCCGCAAAGCGCTGCACTAACCGCTCTTGCTGACGCGCGTGGCTTGAATGCGCGCGGCTTTGCTGTCCCCAAACAGAGGCGGCTCGCCGGCGATGCAGACGCGATTGCGGCCCGCTTGCTTGGCACGAAACAGCGCAGAGTCCGCCGCTTGCAAAAGACTCGCTGCGGACGTTCCATCCATCGGACAGCTTGCGACCCCAACCGAAATCGTCAGCATTCCCCCAGGCAGTTCGTGCGTCTGCGGGAAACGTTCTGCTTCGACGCGGGCTCGCAGCCGTTCACCGATGTTGCTGGCGACGCGGTGATCGGCATTGATAAGCAGCAGCGCAAACTCTTCCCCACCGTAGCGCGCGACCACATCGTTCACCCGGCGATGTTCTGCAATCAGCCGTGCCACCCGCCGCAGCACTTCGTCGCCCGTTTGGTGTCCGAAGCGATTGTTGTACTGACGGAAGTGATCGACATCGACCATCAGCATGCCCAGCGGAATCCCAGTGCGCAGCGATCGTTCGACTTCCAAAACCAGGTGTTCTTGCAGATACCGGTGGTTGTGAAGTCCGGTCAGTCCGTCGGTGGCTGCAAGCTGGGTCAGCCGCCGGTTCGCTTCTTCGAGCGCGCGCGTCCGTTCCCGCACCCGCGCATCAACATCCTGCTGCACCGCATCGAGCTGCTTCTGCTGTTCGCGCAGCGTATGCAACAGCGTTTCATTTATCCGCACCTGCTTCTGCTCGCGCATCACCGATTCGATGCAGAGCTGAAGCTGCAGATCCTCATACGGGCGCAAAAGATACTGACAGACCCCGGCGTGGCGCACCGCCAACGGCAAAAGCTCGTCGTGGGGGCCCACCGGAAACAGGATTTTCGCGGCGCCCGGCGTTTTTTGATGCAGCGCGATGAGCGATTCCAGCCCACCGTCCGCGAGCTGCTGCCCGCCGAGCAGAAGCAGCGGCACGGGATCGCCGCGCGTCGCCAGTTCGTCAATGCGATGGTGAAGTGCAGCTGGCGAAAGCAGTGTTTCGACGACGTAGCGTTCGCCAAAGCGCGACAGAAGCTGCTGCCGCAGGCGCAGTAGCTCCCATTCCGTGTCGTCTAGGCAGAGAATAAATTCACGCACCGGCCATGCCTCATATGGCAGTCCCATGGAGGACTAAGAATCCTTATGCCTCTGACACAGGTGCCAAGAGTCGCCGCGCAGTAGCACCGTCGCGGACAGAGGATTGGGTGCGAAGAAGAACTCGATGCCTAGCATCAGCCGACCTGGGAAGGCTGCTCTTATAGCACAACTACAATTGCTGCACAGCCTGGGAAAAGTCGGATCATAAGCCCTGTTGTCGAGGCTGCTATCGTGAGCCCATCTTGCACTTGGGCCTGCCGCATCCTGCGCGCTTTCTGTCGCGCGCCACCACCGCCGCGACAAGTCCCGCGGGATGGCCAAAAACTGTGCTAGGTTGCGCGGCCATGGTCACCGCATTTGGCAAGCGTTTTTCGTCGGTCGGAATCTTTTGGGGACTTTTGTCGCTTGGTGCGACGGTCGGCTGTGAAACCAGCGATCCTTGTGTGCTCCGCCAAGCGGCTTGCGTCGACGTATCGCTGATCGGCAAAAAGTCCGATGCGATGGGCGCACCGATTGCCTACCGCGATCTGTCGGTGAAGGTTTGCGAAGGTCGAGCGCTCGCTGGCACGGCATGCAGCGAAGGAATGGCACCACCAAGCTGTGCGGGCGAGCTGGCCGGCACAAGCGAACCGACGACGCTCACCGCTGTCGCTGCATATTCCGCCAACGTCCAAGGCCTGGTCAGCTTCCAGCTTCCCACAGCCTTTAATGAAAGGACGGATACGCCGCCCACCGAAGTCGACACGCTCGACGCGGCGTCACGCAAAACCCGGCTGCTCGCGCTGCGAGACAGCGACCCGCGCGCGGTCCGAATATTGGTCACACAGCCACAGGGAAATGGCGCCATCACCGTCTGGGATTCTCGCTGCGAAGAAGACTTGTTCTCGGACGACGAATGGTCGAAGCTCAAGTACTACCGTGTTGGCAAAAACGAGTACCGTTCGGTGTTCGCTCCGCTGCGCAAAGCGCAGACCACGACTCCCTGATCCCATCAGCAGCGGAGGTGCAACGTGACGACTCCGCTGCGCGTCGGTGTGTGGGGCGTTGGCGTGATGGGCGAACGGCATGCCCGAGTGCTGGCCAGTCAGCCCGACGCCAAACTGATCGCCATTTATGATGCCAACCGCGACAAGGCGCGCAGCGTCGCCGAACGCTATGGCACAAAAGTGGCCGACTCCCCGGAAGCGCTGCTGGCGGACGTGGATGCGGTAAGCATTGCTACACCGACGCCACTTCACTTTTCCCATGTCGAGCAAAGCCTCAGCTTAGGCAAGCATGTGCTCGTCGAAAAAGCGATCACCGAACAGGTGGATCAAGCCGAAGTCCTGACGGCGATGGCGCGTCGGCTGGGCAAGCTGCTGATGGTGGGTCACATCGAGCGCTATAACCCCGTCTTTGGCGAGCTGCGCCGACTGATTCGCGAAAATGGCGAGCCGCCGTTTGCGATCGTTTTCCGTCGACTGTCGAGCTTTTCGACATCCAGCCAGGCTGTCGATGTGGTGCTCGATCTGATGATTCACGATGTCGATCTGATGCTCGATCTGTGTCGCGGTCAGACGGTGTTGCATCACGATGGAATCGGACGAATCGTCCGCACCCGCGAAATCGATCATGCCGTTGCCCACGTCGGCTTTGCCAAAGGTCCAGTGGTGTCGCTCACCGCTTCGCGCGTCACGGAACTGAAAGTCCGCAGCATCGAAGTCACCACTCCATCGGCGTTCATCGTCGCGGACCTGCTGCGCAAAGAGATCCAAAGCTATCGCAACAGCATGGCGGCGTACCTGACCCAAGATGGCGGCGTCGCGTCGCAGCAGAATACGCAGATCCAACAGGTGCAAGTGCCGACGGTGGAGCCACTGCTTTTGGAAATGCAGGACTTTGTCCGGGCGGCGCGCACCGGCGAACAGCCCCACGTCACCGCTGAAGATGCAACCCAAGCACTGCGGCTCACCCACGCGCTGCGCAGCCAAATGCTCGCCCAGCTTGTGGCCCAGCCATAGTCGCTGACGGTCCGCGTCGCTTACGATCCCGATCGCTTGGCGGCGGTTGGACTTTTCCTCAGGCGAGATTCGATTGCGGCTTGGATTTCAGCAAAGTCGCGTCCGTGATCGCCTTTGAACAGCTCTTTGAGGCTCGTGACCCCGAGCTTTTCGACGGAAAACAGGAAGTGCGCCAGCACTTTTCGATCGCCGAATTCCTTTTCGGGCAGGCCGGTGCCGATCAAAAAATACAGATGCGCCGCCAAGGCGTATTCCCCCAGATCGAGCGCAATTTCGGCGTAGCGCAGGTAGTCCTGGTTTTCGACCCGACGATCCTTCCACAGCTGCCGCAGCTCCAGCCGTCGCATCATCCGCTTTTGCTCTAGATCCCCACGCGATACCGCGTCGATTTCGAACATCGGATTGCAGCGAAAAATTTCGCCCCGTCGATTTTCCCACTCGTCGAGCGAGGCGTCGATTTGACCCGGCTGCCCGGCGCTTTCGGCTTTCTGCGCGCGGGCGTTTTTTGCAAACCACTGCTCGTACCGGGCCAGCGCCGAGCACGGATACTGCCGCAGGATCGATTCGTAGAGCGCGATCGCGTCGTCGAAGCGCGACTCGTCATGCAGCGCGACTCCGACGCGAATCTGCGCATCGAGCGAGTCATAAAACAGCACCAAATGATCGCGCAGCTGTTCCAGATAGTCGTGCGCCAGGTGATCGGTCTTCGCGAAGTAATAAATCGGCTTGAGGTAGAGCCGCACCAGGTCCAGTTCGCCGCGCGACAGATGCCAAAACAGCCGCGACGACATGAGCAGCGGATTGCCCGGCGTGACTTCCAAGAGCCCTCGCCAATAGGCCGGATTTTTGTCGAGCAGAACGGCGACCGAAACCGCGTGGGGCTGGCTCGTCGCCAGGCTGCTCGCGATGCTGCGCACGCCGGAAAAATCCGGATCAGCGGCTTGCATCACCGCCGCCAGCACAGGAAGCACCTCTTGATCCGACCACGCGCGCAGCAGCTCCAACCGCTGCGCCATCGAGGCTCGTTTCATCGCGTCCAGGCGCTTTTCATGCGGCGACAAGAGCTTCGGCTCACAGCTCGCTTCGCCGCCGGGACCGCCCGTTCCGACCCGTGCCGTCACCCGCAGCGTGTAGTCGACCAGCTTGGTCTTGGGCGGCGCACTGTTTTGAAACGATGCCGTGATTCGATCGGCCACATCGCTTGGCAGCGCCGGGCTTGCCGAAAGTTCGATCGTCGCTTCGGCCACAGGATGCATCGTGATCTGGATTTGAATCGTGCGCGGCGTGGTTTCCTTATCGAACGCCCGATCGAGTGCCGCATGAAGCCGCGGCCCCCAAGCATGCAGGTCGGCACCTGCGAAGTTGTAGTCGGCCAGCGCTTCCGAGCTGCGCACATCGACACGGACCAGAAAACGGCTGCGGTCCTTCGCAGCAGGTGGGGCGCTCGGCTTGGTCGACACGGAATGAGGGCCACAACCCGCAGCCAGCCACAGCCACAGCCAGGCGCTCACCGCACGCAATCCAGACCCTTTTTGCACCACCCCCAAACGCACAAGGCCCCCCGCCTTGCAGCACCCTGCGGCTGCTATCTGCGTATGTTACTTGGCTTTTTGCGCGGCGCGTGGACTTTGTCAGCGCCTTGGACGGGGGATGATTGGGTGGTTGGTTGCTCTTATTTTCCGACGCAGAACCGGGAAAAAATGGCATCGAGCACATCGCCACTGACTTCTTCGCCGGTGATCTCTCCGAGTCGGCTCTGCGCGATGCGAACTTCAGACGCCGCCATTTCGACCGCCGCCCCGCTGGCAATCACGTCCTCGGCCCGCGCGAGCGCCAAGCTGGCCTGCCTGAGCGCATCGGCCTGGCGAGCGCTCGTCACCAGCAGCTCGTCCTGTGCCGTCACACTGCCCGCCAACCGCGAAAGCACCGCCTGCCGAAGCTGCCGAAGCCCCCAGCCATTGAGCGCGCTTACACCAATCGCTCCGCCTGGAATTGGCAAACAGCCCACCTGATCGGTCTTGTTCCACACCATCAAATGCGGAAGAGTCGACGGCAGCGCCGCGATAAGCCTTTCCTCTTCCGGCCCCAGACCGATTTTTCCATCGACGACGACAAGCGCCAAATCCGCACCGCTGTAGCGTTTTTGACCCAGCTTGAGCCCCTGCGCTTCGAGCTCGCTTTTGTCGTCGCGCTCACCAGCGGTGTCGATCAACGTGATCGGAATGCCATCCCACTCGGCGCGGACTTCGACAAAATCGCGCGTGGTGCCTGGCTTTGCGTCGACCAGCACGCGCTCACTTTCCGACAGCGCATTCACCAAGCTCGACTTGCCGGCATTGGTGCGCCCAAGCAGGGCCAGTTCCAGTCCCGTCGACAGCGCTTTGCCGCCCAAACGAAAGCTGCCGCCGAGCGCGCCGAGCCGATTCGCGAGCGCCAACAGCCGCTCCCGCAGCCGCCGCAGAATCACCACATCTTCATCGAGATCGGGAAAATCGAGCAGCCCTTCCATTTCTCCCAAGAGCTGCGTCACCTGCCGTCGCAGCTCACCGACTTGCAGACCCAGTTCACCCGATAGCTGCCGCGTCGCCTGCCGCGCCGCTTGGACCGACTGCGCCGACAAAAGCGACGCCACCGCCTCGGCCCGCGTCAGATCGATTTTTCCAGCCAAAAAGGCGCGACGGGTAAACTCCCCTGGCTCGGCGGCTCGGGCGCCCGCACAAATCGCAGCATCGACGATGCGTCGCAGCGACACCGCGCCACCGTGGCCGTGAATCTCGACGACATCTTCGCCGGTGTACGAACGCGGCGCCCGCATCAGGCAAAACATCCCGTGATCGAGCACTTCCCGCGACGACGAAAGTGCATCTGGCAGCAGCGGTGATAGCACCTGTCCGTAGTACAGACGGTGACTTTCAGGTTCCGCCGGCCACGGTGACAAGATACGCGCTGCGATCGCGACGGCGTCGCTGCCACTTATGCGAATGATGCCGATGCCACCGCCGATTCCCGACGCGATGGCGCAGATGGTGGGAGACGACACGCGACGTTACTTGCTCTTGGGACCGCTCTTTTTCGTCTTCTTGAGCTTGACCGGACCGTCGACGACTTCGACCGAAGGAGTCTGCGCCGCCGCCACCGCCGGACCACCCTGCTTGTTCACGCGATTGATGATCTCTTGCTGGACCATGCCAAGCGCGGTGTTGGTCAGGATGTACAGCGTCAGGCCCGCCGGCAAAAAGATGCTGAACACGGTGAACATGATCGGCATCATCGTCGTGACCATCTTCATCTGCGGATCGACGGGCGTCGTCTTGGCGCTCTGCTTGGTCTGCAAAAACATCAGCACGCCGGTCAGAAGCGGCAGCACAAAGTACGGGTCCGACGCGGTCATATCGGAAATCCACCACAGCCGCACCCGGTAAAGCTCCACCGCATTGCCCAGCATCGAGTACAGCGACACCCAGATCGGCATCTGCAAGAGGATCGGCAGGCAGCCACCGAGCGGGCTCACCCCGTGATCGCGCTGGAGCTGCAAAATCGCCATGTTCAAGTCGTTGCGCTGGTCGTCGCGCGGGAACTTCTGCTTGAGCGCGTCCATCTTCGGCTTCAGCTCTTGCATCGCTTTGGCCGACTTCATCGCTTTGAGCGACGGCCACAGCATCAGAAGTTTCACAGCCAGCGTCAAAAGCACGATCGCGATCGCCCACGACCCGCTCATGTGGAAAAACTGACGCAGAACCCACAGCATCGGGCGGGCAATCACGCCAAGTCCCCAGGTGTACTCGATCGCCGTCGACATTCCGACGGTCTGGTTGTTCACCATCACCCCGTCGAGCGCCTCTGGCTGTTTCGGTCCGGCATACAGCGTGAACGGATATACGTGCTTTTGTCCCGGCTGAAGCAACTGATCGCTAAACACCACCGACGCGGAAATCGCCCCATTGGCCTCGGCTTTGGCACGCGCCTGCTTGTCGCCGACCTGGCTGCCAAACTCCATCGCCAGGCCGTAAATGAAGTACTGCTGCGCGATGCCGAGCCAGCGCAGACTGCCGCGCATGTCGTCAGCGTCGGTCTTGTTGTTCTGAAGCGCCTCAAGGTTCAGGCTATATCGCTTGCCGGCGCGATCCCACAGCACTTCGTTTTGTACGACGCGCGGCGAAAACATCCCGGTCTTCTGCGACGGGTCTTGATAGCCTTCAAGCCCGACTTCGAGGTGGTGGCTGACCGGCGACGATTTCTTGTTTTCGATCTCGACGACGAAGCCAATTTGCAGGCTCTTTGGCGGGAACGAATACGACTTGGTGACTTTGACGTCGGGCAGATCGAGCACAAAGCTCAGCTTGCGCGTCTGATCAGGCAGCGTTTCGTCGCTGGCCAAGACGAACGGCTGCTGATCGGCAGGTTCTGGCAGCGTCACACCGCTTTCAGGAAGTCGGGTCAGCAGCGTCGGGCGATAGCTCGTGAGCAGGTTCGTCGGTCCATCTTGGGCCCGGACTTCCTGCGTCGGCTGGCCCCCCGAAAGCTTGAGCCAGCGTAGATCGCGGCTCCACATTTTCGGATCGAGCAGTTCGAACTTGGTCAGCGCGGCGCCACGGCTCGTCACCTCGGCGCGATACAGACCAGACTGTTCGATGATGCGACGGACTTCTTCGACCTGGGGCGACGCGGCTGGCGCGGCTGGATTCGCAGCTTGCGTCGGATTGGCGGTCGGGTTTGCCGTCGGATTGGCGGCTTGGCCGGCGGTCTGGGTCGCGCCGTTTGCGGGGGCGGCTTTTTTCTGGAAGAAGCCGGTCAGCATCGACCAAGCAACCACCACAACCAAGCACAGCCCGATGGCCAGCATGGCCCGTCTTTCCTGGTTCATGAGGACAAAAGCTCCTAGCGGTGCGGCGGGTCATAACCGCCGGGATGAAATGGATGACAGCGACATACCCGAAGCAGCGCCATCTTGCTACCCCGCAGCGCACCATGCAGGTCGATTGCTTGCACTGCATATTCCGAACACGTCGGGGTGAAGCGACAGCCCGAACCCGAAACCAGCGCCAGTGCCGTCGAAAAAAAGCGCTGATAGAAGCGCAATAGCGACAGCAAACCTCGCGCAAGCCAAGTCGGCGATTCAGCCATGGACATGTCAGGCAAGACTACCTGCGCTGCCCGAGACGGCAAGGGCAGATGCGGAGTCACGCTGCAAGGTGCATTCGACATGCGGTGGTTTCGGGGTTATGCGGGATGCGGACTGCGAATGCGGCGACGAAGCTCGGACAGCTCATCGCACAGATCGGAATAGGTTGCACAGGTCGCCTGCGGCTTGGCGATCAGAACCAATTGAAGGCCGCGCGGCAGATCATGCTTGGCGTGGCGAAACGACTCGCGGAGCAGCCGTCTCACCCGGTTTCTCTCGACAGCACAGCCAACTTTGCGAGACGCAGTAATCCCCAATCGAGGCGGTCCATCCTCGCCAAATAGATAAAAGGCCAGAAGGTGTTTGGATACGACCTTGCGGCCCTCGCCTTGGATTCGGAGGTACTCGGAGCGCTTGCGAACTCGCTCGGCTTTCGGAAAAGCGTAGCCGAGAGAAGACATCAGGCCTGGTTATTTCGCGGCGACCTTGACGGTCAGGCGCTTGCGGCCCTTGCGGCGACGGTTGTTGAGCACCAGGCGACCACCACGGGAAGCCATGCGGGCGCGGAAGCCGTGGGTGCGCTTACGACGAAGGTTGTGCGGTTGATACGTACGCTTCACAGCGGATCTCCTTGGATCTAGGCTGAAATTGACGTGACAAAACGGCCCCTTACGCGGGGCAATTAGAGAAAGCTTGGTACCAGCAAGGCGCGCCTTCTGTCAAGGTCGGCGCGCAAAGATCGCGATGTTTCCGACGGAAAATCACGCACACTTTTGATCGTGCGATGACCTGCCCGGTTTGGAAGTGAGCTGCTCAACGCCAAGTCGAGGTTGCAGGTGAAGCAGCAAGGTCAGACGGCTGGCCCTTTGATCCGGCATCACCGCCATCGGATGGCGCAAATCCCGTCGGGACGTCTTGTGGTTTGGGCAGGGGCTGAAGCTTTTCACTGACCGCAGTATCCGTCGACAACGGCAGCGTGACAGGTTGGTCCAGGTAGCCATCGAGCCGCAGCGTCAGCGACACCGTGCCTGGGCCGTGCGCCCGCTCGACGGACAGCGGCGTCTTGCCGAGCACTTTTCCATTTTCATCCAAGACTTCAGCCTCGGCGGGAATGCTCGCGATCGACCAGCGCACCGGCGGCTTGCGAAGATAACCGTCCAACAGTTCGTGGCCTTTGAGCTGCCAAAACACCGCGGCCCCCGTCCCACAAAGAAACAGCGACAGGAAAAACCACAGCAGCCCGCGGCGCTTTTTGGGGACCGTCGCTTCTGCGACCGCTTCGTCGGGGGAAGGTCCGGCAGGCGTCGGGGGCGCGACGACGGCTTTGGCCGACTCGACTTTGGGTGACGCGGCCTGTGGAACGGCATTCCGAAGCGAGCCACCATCAGACGCCGGACCAGACACGGCACTCAGCGCCGCCGTGCTGATCGACGCCGACGCCTGAAGCTGCTGCAGTTCCGCCGCGACCTCGCCAGCCGACGGACGGCTCTCGGTGTCTTTGCCCAGCATCCGATGGACCAGCGCCGCCAGCGCCATCCCCGCCGAAGGTGCCTTCGAAAGCAGCGGCGGCGCGTCCGAAAACATGTGCTTGGACAAAAGCTCCGCGTCGGTGTCGGCATCAAACGGAATGTCGCCCGACAGCATTTCGTAAAAAATCACACCGAGCGAATAGACATCGCTGTGCGGATCAGCGGCGCGTGCACTCTTGCACTGCTCCGGCGCCATATACGCTGGCGTCCCGAGGATCGTCCCCGTATTGGTAATCCCTTCGCCACCCTCGGGCTCGATGATCTTCGCCAGCCCAAAATCAAGGATCTTTGCGCGCTCCCCCCCCGTCGTCTCGGGATCCCGCACAATCATGATGTTGACCGGCTTGAGATCCCTGTGGACGATGCCTTTTTCGTGGGCGGCTTGGAGGGCGGATGCCATCTGACGGCCCAGGCGCATCACATCGTCGGGCGGGAGTTTTCCACCCTGCCCGTCGAGCCGCTGACGGAGCGTTTCACCGCTGAGATACTCCATCACGATGTAGGCGATGCCGTCGTCGGTCTGGCCAAACTCGTAGATGTGCACGATGCCAGGGTGCTCGGCCATGCTGGTCGCTTTGGCTTCGTTTAGGAATCGCGTCGCAATCTGTCGGTTGTGCGCAAACCGCTTGTGCAGGATCTTGATCGCGGCACGCCGCTTCATCTGATCGTGCACAGCCTCGTAGACCTGTCCCATGCCTCCTGAGCCGAGCATGCGGACGATCTGGTAGTGGCCTAGCCTTTTGTCCACGTCGATCCCTGAGAGCTACCCATCGCAAACTGAAATGCATTTCAGATTACGATTTTTGAATTGGCATTATATATGGATCGCGAGCTGTCAGCGTGAGGTGATTTCACTCGATAAAATCTCTTCTGAAGCTGACAGGTGGGCAAACTTGGGCTGTTTAGTGTTCATTTTTTCAGTAATTCAAAAGATAATCTGGTGACACTTCAGACTTTTTTGGACTTGTGATGCGGCGAACCTCTGGCTGGCTCTCCTCGTTTGGTGTTTCCCTTGGTACAAGCTTCCTGCTGGCAGCGACGGCGCAGGCGACGCCTCACCCGTACACCGTCGACGACATGCTGCGCTTACTCAAGGTGTCCGATCCACAGGTAACACCGGATGAGCGACTGCTGTTTTTTACCCAGTCGCGCGCTCGTCTCGATCGAAATACCTGGCAGAGCAGCATTTGGGTGCAGCCACTGTCAGCGGCGGGACAACCGCAAGGACCAGCGCATCAGTTTACGTTTCCGGAACACGGCGGCAAAGGCGATGGGCAGGACATGTCGCCGCGGCTGTCCCCAAACAGTGGTCGACTGGCGTTTCTGTCGACGCGGGATGGTGGGCCGCCGCAGCTTTATGTGATGAGCCTGGCCGGTGGCGAAGCGCGCAAGCTGACGTCGCTGCCGTCGGGTGTGAGTGATCCGGTGTGGACGCCCGATAGCCGCGGTCTGATTTTCACAAGCAGCGTGTACGCCGACTGCCCGCCGCTGCCCGCCGGTGAAGACTGCAACCGCTCGCGCGCCGAGGCCCAGGAAAAAAACCCGGTGCTGGCGCGGCTCGCTGACCGGCTGTTTTACCGTCACTGGGATCACTGGTTCGACGGCAAGCGCCAGCATGTGCTGCGGGTGATGCTGCCCGAGGCGGGGAACTCACAAACGCCGGTCGATTTGACGCCGGGTGACTACGATGCGCCGCCGATTGCGCGCGGTGGCGACGAGCCGTATGTGATTGCGCCCGACGGCAAAGAACTGGTGTTTGTGCAGAACCGCGATCGCGACGTTGCGTCGTCGACAAACTCGGATCTGTGGGCGGTACCGCTTGGCAAAGACTTTGTCCCGGCGGGGCAGCCACGCAACCTGACGGCGAAAAACCTGGCGTCGGATGTTGCGCCGCGCTTTTCTCCCGACGGGCGGTTTTTGGCATATCTGGCACAGCGACGGCCTGGTTTTGAAGCGGATCGCTGGGAAATTTGGCTGCACGACCGGGTGACGGGGCAGTATCGGTCGCTGACGGAAAACGTCGATTTGATGGCGCACGAGCTGGCCTTTAGCGACGACGGACAGCGCATTTTCTTTGTCACCAGCGTCAAGGGTCGACGGGCAATTATGTCGGTCGACATCAGCGGCAAGCAGCCTCCGGTCGAAATTTCGCCAGGCGACGCAAGCGAGCTGCGGCTGGTGCGCGGCCAGAGCGGCCCGGCGCTGTACTTTACTCGGTCGAGCCTGCAACGCCCGCCAGAGGTCTTCCGCGTCGATCTGGATGCGATGGGCAAGGCGATTGGACCGGCGAGCCAAGTGACGCGGCAAAATGATCCGCTGCTCGCGGAGGTGCGTCCCGGTCCGGCGAGTCAGCTGTTCGCGCGCAGCCAAGACGGTCTGACGCTGCACAGCCATGTGGTGACGCCGCCAGACTTTACGCCGACGCAGAAATATCCGGCGGTGATCCTGATCCACGGCGGTCCGCAGGGCGCGTGGGAAGATCAGTGGCACTGGCGCTGGAACGCGCAGATGTTCGCCGGGGCGGGCTACGTCGTGCTGATGGCAAATCCGCGCGGCTCCGAGGGATTTGGGCAAAAGTTCCTCGATCAGGTGTCGGGCGACTGGGGCGGCAAGCCGTATGACGACATCATGAAGCTCGTCGATGTGCTTGCGCAGCAGCCGTACATCGATCCGAAACGCATCGGCGCCGCTGGGGCAAGCTACGGCGGCTACATGGTCAACTGGATCGCGGGTCACACCGATCGTTTTGCCGCGCTGGTCAGCCACGCGGGCGTCTACGATCTGCGATCGATGGCGGGCGAAACCGAAGAGCAGTGGTTTCCTCACTGGGAGTTTGGCGGCGACCCGTCGCAGAGCGAAAAATACGACAAATTTAGTCCATCGCGTTATGCCGACAAATTCCAAACCCCGACGCTGGTGATCGCGGGCGAGCGAGACTATCGCGTGCCGATGGGACAAGCGCTGCAGTTTTTTACCGCGCTACAGCATCGCAAAGTGCCGTCGCGGCTGCTGCTGTTTCCGGGTGAAAATCACTGGGTCGTAAAACCGCTGCACAGCCGGCTTTGGTATGGCACGGTGCTCGACTGGCTGGGACGGTATCTGGGCGGGACCAAGCCAGATGCGAAAGTGCTCGACAGCGCGACGACCTGGGCCAAATAAGAGGCATTTTTTCTGCTTCATATTGCCTGCGACATGCCAAGGGGTCGGCGCGGGCGCACCTGACTTGCGTCCCATGCCATTCCGCAGGCGACCGCCCGGGAAGCGGGTATGCTTAAGCGCATGAACACCGCCAAGCCATCGGAAAGTGCTCCACTTGCGGCGCTCCTGTTTGCGGCTCTCCTCGTCGGAATACTCCAGCGTTTTGTGCCGTTTGGTCCGCTTGTACTGTATCCGTTTACGCTGTTTGGCACCTGGGTTCACGAGGTCGGCCACGGCATAACGGCAATCCTCGTCGGTGGAAAGTTTGATCACCTCGACATTTTCCTTGATGCATCCGGGATCGCGTATTCGCTGGTGAAGCCGGGCTGGCGTTCAGGAATCGTCGCTGCGGGTGGACTTTTGGCGCCGCCGCTTGTCGGTGCTGCGCTGCTGCTCGTCGGACGCAAAGCGCCGCGACCGATTCTGCTTCTGCTTGCAGCAGCGATGATTCTGTCGCTGGTTTTGTGGGTGAGAACGCTCGTCGGCTGGGTGACGGTAAGCGGGCTGGGGCTTTTGATTGCGGCGCTCGGACGCTTTGGCTCGCAGGGGCTGCGGCTGTTTTTCGTCCAGCTTTTGGGTCTGCTTTTGGCGATGGACTTCGTGGCTCGGATTGACTACCTGTTCGTCGCTGCGGGCGAAGCCGGGGGATCTTTGCGGCAGTCAGATGTCGGCGGCATGGCCAAATCGCTCGGCGGGCCGTACTGGTTTTGGGGTGCATTGATTGCGGCCATTTCGGCGCTGGCGCTGTTGGCTGGGCTGTGGTCGATTTGGCGTTCGGCCAAAGACGTGTCGTCGCGACCCGACCTGGGAGTCTAGCTGCCCGTGCTGATGCGCCACCAGACGCAGCTTCGCCCGCTTCAGGTGCTGTTGACCAGGCCGCTCGACCAGTCGAAACAGACGGCGGAGTGGATCGAGTCCGAAGGCGGCATCGCGCACATCTTCCCCTGTTTGGTTGTTCTGCCGACCGATCCGCGGCCACTACAGCAAGCGCTTGTCGATGTGTCGCGCCATTCGGCGGTGGCAGTGACCAGTGTTCATGCGGCACGCGCGCTGATTGCGCACTGGCCGACGGAACAGAAGCTGCCACCACTGTTTGTGCTCGGAAACAAAACGGCGCAGACGCTTGCCAAGGCTGGGCTTGTGCCGACGGAAATTGTCGACGGCGAAACCGCCACGGCGCGACAGCTGGCTAAACGACTGCTTGCTGCGATCCCAGCGACGGACAAACCAGTGCTGTTTCCGCAAGCCGAAACGGGCCGGGAAGAACTGCCGCTTTTGCTTGCCGCGGCGCGGCGCAACGTCGAAAAAGTAGCGGTGTATCAGACGGTGCCGGCGACCAAAGAAGCGCTTCTCCCGGCGGTACAGCTCCTGCGGGAGCGGCGCATTGATCTGTGGCCGGTCGGAAGTCCGAAAACCGCGCAGGTCCTGCTCGATGTGCTGTCAGACGAAGCGGCGTCGCTGCTTGCCGGTGTCTGCGTGGGCGCGATTGGACAGACGACGGCGCAAGCGCTGCGCGACCGCAACCTACGGGTTGATGTCGTCGCAGAACAGCCGGAATTTGAAGATTTGCTGATCAGGCTGGCAGAAGCCGCCGCACGTCGCGAGTAACTAGCTTCGCGTCGGCTTCGAGAGGTCGGTCGGCAGAATGTGGGGCGCCGTTTCGCCGCTGACGCGCAGAAGCTCGCCACGCAGGCGGTCGCTTTCCGCCAGCACTTGCCCGAGTCGCTGCTCAAGCTCCGACGCCCGATGGAACGCTTCGTCGCGCTCGCGAGTGGTCTGACCCACCACTTCCGTCAGCCGCTCGACGCGCGCTCGTTCGCGCAGTGCCGTTGCCACCACTTCATCGTCTTGCTGGACGCGGCGACTGGTTTCGGCCAAAAGCTCGTCGATCCGTCGTCGCGCCGCCACAAGTTCCTGCTCGCGCTGCTTCAGCTCGGCACTCTGCGGGCTCTGCGACTCCACCTGCGCCAGCCGCCGTTCACGATCGGAAAGCTCGACGCGCAGGGTCTCCAGCTCACGCTCCCGTTCCGACAGCGACACTTTCAGTTGCCGCGCCCGCTCGCCACGGGCAAACGCCTCGCGCTCGACTTCCGACAAGAGCCGTCCCAGCGCGTCGCGCTCCGCTTTCAGATCGATGATCGCCCGCTCGCGCGCTTGCAGGTCGTGGGCCAGTCCCAGCTCACTTGGACGCGCTTCGCCGTGGGCATCGAACCGGCCCAGGCTTTCCGTTTTTTCGCGGGCCTCACGCAGCGCTTGTTCAAGCTGCACCACCGACTGTTCCAGTTCGACAATGCGAACGTTTTTGGCTTCCGCTTGCCTTTGCGTCGTGCGCTCAGCTTCGATAAGTCGCGCATTTTCGCTGCGCAGCGACTGCATCGCGGCCTGGCTTTCGCGCTGAATCCGCGCCACTTCGGCCTCGACCGACGAACCCGACTGTCCGTCACTTGATGCCCAGCGCAGCGCTTCGAGTTCCGCGCGCAGCGTCTGAAGCTGTTCCGAAACCGTCTCACGCTCCGTCGAAAGCTGCTTCAGTTGCGCAAGCGCTTCTTTGCGCTCGGCTTCCGTCCGGGCCAGCTCTTCTTTGAGCGCGACGGCTTTCTTGGTCGCTTCTTCCATCGCGCGGGTCATTTCGACCGACGCCAGCTTGCGCGCATCCCGCAGCTTGCGCACCGTGTCTTCGCGAACTTCCGCCGCCGCCGACTCTGCCTCGGACCGCGCTTTGATCTGTTTCCACGCTTCGCGCTCGGCCTCGCCGACTTTTTCTTTGAGCCGCGCGACTTCGGCTTCCAGTTCCGTCGTCCGCGCCCGCAGCGTCGCGACTTCTTCGTTGCGAGCCTGGTTTGCCGACGAAATCACCACCGGCGCCGTCGGGATATCGCCAACCGGCATCGGCACGCCATCTTCCAGCGGACGCGGCGCCACCGGCATGGTCTCCAGCCGTTTGGTCAAAAGCCGTAGCCGCTCGTCGCGTTCGGTCAGCTCGGCCCGCAGCGCCTGTGCATCCTGCGACAGACGCTCACGCTCGGCTTCGAGCTTCGCCACCGTCGCTGCTTCCGCTGCTGCCCGATCTTCTGCGTGCTTTTGCAGCTGGGCCTTCTGCTGTTCAAAGGTGCGCTGGACTTCGTCGAGACTCGCCTTCTGTTGCGAAAGCGCGTGCGTTTTTTCTTCCAGTTCCGCTTGAGCGACCAGGATCTCTCGACGGGCGGCTTCCAGTTCACGCTGCCGCACATCAAGATTTTGCGGCAGGCTCGCTTTTTGAAGCTGCTCGGCCATTTCGGTCTTGGCGCGCAAAAGCAGGCCTTCCACTTCGGCGAGCTTCTGACGAGCTTGGCGTTCGCTTCGATTGGCGTCTTCGGCGCGCTTTTCCGTCTGCAAAAGCCGCTCTTGCAGCCGGGGCAGCTCTCGCGCTTGGTCTTCCAGCTCTGCGACGAACGCATCGCGTTCTTCAATCGCCGTGCGCAGCTCGCGCATCTGCTTTTCGTGCAGAAGCGCCGCTTCTCCCGCCTCGGTTTCGTGACGAGCCCGCTGCCGCTCACGTTCTTCCAGCTCAACGCGAATCGACTCGGCGCGCTGTCGGGCTTCTTCGCTGACCTTCAGTCGCTCGGCCAGTCCTTCGCTGTGAACTTCCGCTTCCCGCCGCTGCTGCGCCGATTTTTCAAGCTGTGCGCTGACCTTGTCGAGCTGCGCTTGCAGTCGATCGGCGTGCGCTTGCAGCCGATCGGCGTGCGCTTGCAGACTATCGGCATGCGCCGTCGCTTTGTCACCTTGCGCCCGCAGCTCGCTGAGCTTGTCGCGCAGGCCGTCGCGGTCGCGCAGAACCTGGGCCAGCTCCGCCGTAAGCTTGTCACGCTCGGCGACAACTTGCGGATCGGGCACCCGAACTTCCTGTTTTTCGACGCGAACGCCGGCTTGCAGCGATTGCCGCGGCAGCCGCACGACCTCGAACGGTCGATTGGGCGCTTGGCCGCATAGCGCAACATACTCGTCGGGGGACTCGCTTGGCGCGAGCGTATCGTCGAGTATCAGCGCCGGATCGGTGGCCCCAAACGGCGCCAGCGCAGCCGCATAAAACGGGCTCTGACCCAGCATCGTCACCGGGCCAAGCCGCGCTCCCTCCAGGGCATCGAGCAGCTCGAAATAGCCGATCGCCCCCGTCGCATGCGGGAACGCTTCCCGACTGCACGTCGCCCACAGAAGCTGCCCCGTCGGACTCAGCAGCCAGCGCAGCGCCGACAGAAAACCCGGCGCTTTGAGCCAGCTGCGATCACCCGACACGAAGATGACATCAAATGTCATCCCAGCGACGAGCCGCAACAGTCCGCCTTCGGTCAAAAGCTGTTCCGCAGTGACGGCGCGAAGCTGAAGCCGAGCCGACTGACGGGACTGGCCGCGCGACACCGCTTGGGCATCGACGTCGAGACCCACCACGCTCTGGGCGCCGCGGTCGAGGAGCAGGGCGGCACCTTCTCCGTCGGCACAGCCGAGGTCGAGGATGCGCTTGCCGGCCACCAAATCCGCCGCGTAAATGTAGCGGGCGAGCCGGACGTAAGAAGAGGACAAAGCCGATGCGCCGGGCTCGCCGGTCGTCGGTGACGAAGAGGAAGGGGAAGTCTTGGGCATGCAGATAAACCGTGTGCGGTCGGGAATCTAACACCCCACCGCGCCAAAAAGGCGTGAAAAACCGTGGTGGCGGCATCGTTACCACAAACTTCGACTTCGAGGAATAAAACCGCTTATACCTGGTAACGTCCGACGATCTCGGTGAGCCGGCTCGACAGTGCCTTGAGGTTGGCTGAGGCCGTTTCGATCTGCTGGATGCCGCGCGCCGTCTCGCGGGCGATTTGATCAAGACCTTTGGTCGCTTGCCAGATTTGGTCGATGCCGACGGACTGCTGGCGGGTGAGCGTGGCAATCTGCATGGCGGCGGCAGACGATGACACGATGGTGTCACCAAGCTGCAAGATCGAATCACCGGCTGCGTTTGCGAGCTGCATGCCGCGGTCGGCCCGGCGCGATCCTTCGTCGATGACACGGGCCGAATCACGTCCGGCGAGCCGAATGTCCTGCAAGATCGAGCGAACTTCGGCGGTGGATTCTTTGCTGCGCTCGGCGAGTGAACGAACCTCGCGAGCGACGATGGCAAAGCCGCGACCATGTTCACCGGCACGGGCCGCTTCAATCCCCGCGTTGACCGCGAGCACGTTCGATTGCTCGGCGAGATCGTTTACCACTTCGATGATCGCGTTGATTTGATCGGTTCGTTCCAGCAGCCCTTGGATCGTCTGAGAAATCGCCTGAACCTGATCTCGCAGATGCCCCATACCATCGATGCTTTCTTTCACCGCCGAGCCACCGCCCGTCGAGGACTCTTCCGACCGCCGCGCCAGTTCGATCACGGATTCGGCTTTGCTGGTCGCTTCCCCAAATGTTTGCCGCAGCTCTGCGACGGTCGCACCCATTTGCGTGATGCTGGTCGCTTGCTGGTTTGCGTTTTGCGCCTGCCGCGTCGAGGAATCCAGCAGTTCCGATGCCGCAGTGGCGAGCGCGCGTGACGCTTCCAGCATTTCCCCGACGATGTCACTGGTTCGCTGTGCCATCGAGCTGAGCGCAGTGGAAAGCTGTCCCAGCTCATCGTCGAGCGGATCGCTCAGCCGCTGCTGAAGCTGTCCGCCCGCGACGGCTTTCGCAAAAACGACCATGCGATCCATCCGTCGCGCCACCCAGCGCAGATACAAAAGGATCACCAGCGTAAACAGGCACAGCGACGCAGCAGCAATGCTCGCCACCGTCTGCTGGATCACTTTGTTCTGGCTGCGCTGCGTCTTCAGCCCAAGCAGCAGCAAGCCCGGTTCTTCCGGCGCTTTTTTGCCCTCTCCACCGAGCAGCGGGTCACTGTCGAGCGGTGATTTTTGCGTGGCGAAGCTCTCGGTGTAGCGACGGATGTCGCTTCCGATGACGGTGTTTTTGTTCGACGCAAAATACTGGTCCAAGTGACTGCCAATTTCATCTTTTGGCGTCGTCGTCGGCGAAACCGCAATGACTTCGCGACCCTTGGTGATGGCAATGTAGCGAATTTCATCGTCGCTGCTCGTCAGTTTGCGCAAGATCGGATCGGCCTGCACCGCATCGCGCAGCGAGATCGCCAGTCGCAGCTCATAGTCTTTCGCCAGCGTCTGCACCGTCGAAAGACCCTTGTGTTCCAGGTCCGCAAGCGCCGCCGATTCAAGCCGCCCATAGAGCATCGGCCCCGTCACAATCGCCGCCAGCGCGACCGAAATCAGGAAGAGCAGCAGCGTTTGGATCCACAGCGAACGTGGGTGATAGCGAGCAATCAGCGATTTCATCAGCGAAACACCTGTCGTGCCTTGCTCAGCACTTCTTGGGATAGCTCCACGTCGAGCTGTCCCGCGGTCTTCTGGTTTATCGTGAGGACGCCCGGACTTTGTACAGGCGACGGCACCGGAATGCGCGTGGTCTCGGGCTTTTGCGCGATGCTCTGCGCGAGCTTGGCGGCTTTCTGCCCAATCGCGGTGTAATCGGGCGACACCGACGCCAGCGCTCCGGCTTTGGTGAAGCTGTCGAAAAAACCAAACAGCGGCACTTTGCGCTCGATCGTCGAGACCAGCAGAAAACCGAACATCTCGGCGGTGATAAGCTGCGGGTCAGGCAAAAGCCACAGTCCGTCCACGCCGCTCAGCAGATCGGACAGTACGGCTCGCACCTGTTTTCCATCGCTGATTGCCCGCGGAACCAAAGAAATCCCCAAGCCCTGGGCGGCTTTGCTCGCGTCGGTGATGTACTCAGTCCAATTGCGCGGTTCATAGATCACGGCGACGCGCTTCAGCTTGGGATGGACAAGCCGAAGCAGCGCAAGCTGTTCCGCCGCCGACACTTCGAGCCGCACGCCCGTCACGGTCTTCGTAGCCGGTGCGCTCGCGCCGAGCACCAAGCAATACACGATGGGTAGCTCAGGCGCCGCCGACTGGGCACTCGCCAGCGCTTTTTGTCCCACAGCCAAAACCACCGACGGTCGGTGCTGACCGATCAGCGCGGCCAGATCGCCTGCCGTCACATCAAGCAGCGGAGCACTCGGCAGCGCCTCGCGAGCGGCGGCGGTGGCTTCGCGATACTGGGGCACCCGCGCATCCGACACAATCACCACCGATTCGGCGCGCAGCGACGATGGCAAAAGCCCAAACCACACGGTCAGCACCCAAAACAGCAGCCAAGCGTGGGCAGAATCTGCCATATTTCGACGGGGAACACTGTGGCCGTGGCCAGCTCTCATCGGTTGCCCCCTGGTTTCCACTTTAGCGCCGCGAGCCGCGCCGCAATCTGCGGTAGCGTCAGGATCTCACAGCAGGCCCCCAGTTCGACGGCGGCACTCGGCATCCCACTCACCAGCGCACTGCTCGGCTCTTGCGCGATGGTCCACGCGCCGCTTTCGCGCAGGCTCCGCAGACCGTATGCACCATCACGGCCCATGCCGGTCAGCACGATTCCATACGCATGTTTGCCAAAGCTCTTGGCGACGGAACGGAACAGGAGGTCGGCGCTCGGCGACAGATCATCGGGATGGGCCGGCTTTACGAACACCTGTCCGGTGCGCACAAGCAGATGATGCGCGCGCTGTGCGACATAGACTCGGCTGGGTTCGATCGGAAGCTGATCTTCGACGACTTGGACCGGGCGACCGATTTCCGTGCGCAGAAAACGGACAAAACTGTCGATAAAATCAGCGTCGAGATGCTGCGCCAGATACAGCGGCGGAAACACCTCGGGAAGCGATCGCAAAATGTCCGCTAGCGCCGGCATCCCCCCCGTCGAAGCCGCAATCGCGACCGCGGCGGCATCAGACGGCGGCGTCTGTCCCCGTGGTGGCCGCGAAGCGGGTCCGCGCGCAAATGCCAAAGCCCGCGCCCGACGGACCAGCGCCGCGACATCACCTGCCGCACTGGGTCCCACCAGCATCGGCTTTTCGACCAGCTCGACCTGCCCAAAACCGAAGCTACCGAGCCGCGCCCGCTCGTCGGGATAGCGCGCAATCACGCTGGTCAGAAGGACCGGCGTCGGGCACTGCGCCGCCACCGCTCGCACCGCCTCGATCCCATCCATCTTCGGCATCATGATGTCC
>DAORGN010000029.1:0-32532 GCA_035340095.1 Pseudomonadota bacterium
GCGGACCCACCTGCGACAGCAGATCAATGTCATCACGCAGTGTGTCCACATCGACATCGAGTTCTTTGGCAAGCTCAGCGACGGGAACACCCTGGCGGGCGAGCACCGCAGGAACCAGATACAAAAGTCGTTTCAGACGAGCAGCGGTGTCCATGGCGGTTAGCTCCGGGCGACGGCACGCGGAAGGCTGGCTTCACTTGGGCCGGTGCTGACGTTGCGGCGAGCGATGGCGCGGGCGGTTTCAGCGACGCGCTGGCGGAGTGATTGGGGCGCGAGCACCCGCAGCCCGCCCGACGCAGACAGCACGCGGCTTATCAAGTAGTCGGGGTTGCCGCAGTCGAACTCGACGATGGTGCCGCTTGTGCCGAGGTCTTCACCGGGGCTGCGACTGGCGGGGCCGAAGTCCTCGTCGGCGATCCAGGGGGTGTCGGCGCTGACAAACAGCTTGGTGCGGACTTTGGCTTCTCGCTCGAACCGCCACGGCGAAATGGCGCCTTGTTCTTGCAGTGAAAAGTCCGCCGGAATGTCAAAGTCAGGCGACTTGGGACGCGGCGCGACGGTGAGCTTGAGGATGCGGTCGACACGGAAGCGACGAAGACCCTGCGCTTTGTGGCAGTGTCCGACGAGCAGCCAGGCACCTTGGCGATAGACCATGCCGTAGGGGTCGACCTCGCGCATGCTCGGGCCGACGATGCTGGATTCGCTGCCACCGGTTTCACCGTCGGCGAGCCAGCCGCTGCCACGGTGCGCGTCATATTCGAACGTCAGCCGCTTGCGGTTGTGGATCGCGGTTTCGATCTGTTCCAGGTGTGACGCGAGCGATCCCGACTTGTACGTCGTCGGCAAGTGCACCATCACATCAAGCTGCGCCGGGCCTGCGGTTTTTGCGTCGCCGCCCTGTCGTCGCAGCCGCTTGCGGGCTGGCAGCCCCGACAGATCGAACATCAGCTTGCGCACGGCCAGCTCGGCGGCGTGGCGATAGGGAAAGTCGCTTTGGTGACGGACGGCTGCCGCGGTTGCGACGAGCACTGCGACTTCGTCAGGCGACAGGACCACTTCGGGCAGCCGATACTTCTGGCGATCGATGATGTAGCCACCTTCACTCGGGGCGTCCTCGACATCTTCGAGCGTCACATAGCGCACCGGAACGCCCATTTCGAGCAGCGTCGCTTTGTCTCGCTCGAATGCGCGTGCGCCGGCCTCGGGCTTGGCACTGCGATACTCGGCAAACTGCTCGCGCAGCTCGGCAAACGAAATCGGCCTCCGTGCGTCGAGGAGCAGCACTACCAAATCGAGCAGTCGCTTGGTCCTTGTATCAGTGGTGGCGTGCATGGCTGCCTCGGAAGTACTGCGCCGATGGGTTGGAAGTCAAGCGCCGCATCGCCTAGTGCGACGCCCGCGGATTGGACGATGGGCTTTGCGCAAGCGGCGCAAGCGATACAAACGGCAACGGCAGTTGGATGGGGCCCGGCGAACTTTTTTCGGCGACGCTGGTTTCTGCCGTGGCTGTGTCGCTGCTGTCGCTGTCCGATAAGCCGTGCAAGGACACTCCGAGCAGCCGAATCGGTCGCCGTCCCGCCTCAGTTTTGTCGACCAGCGCAATCGCTCGCTGCGCAAGCTGCACTTCGTCTCGACTGGCCACCGTCGATGTTTCACTGCGCGTGATGGTTTGAAAATCCCCGTAGCGAACCTTTAGGGTCACGGTTTTGGCAAACATTTGGCGACGGGAAAGCCAGTCGGTGCACTCTTTGCTGAGCGCCCGCACTTCATCGGCAATCCGCTCTCTGTCGATCAGGTCTTGCGGATACGTCGTCTCACTGCCGACTGACTTGCGCTCGCGGTGAGGCTCGACGGGGCGATCGTCTTCGCCATGTGCCAAGTGGATCAGCGTGCGGGCAAAGCTGCCGACGACCAGGCTGAGATCGGCTTCGCTGCGACTCCGCACGTCGACAAGCCGCGTCATTCCCGCATCGCGCAGTTTTTTCGCCGTCACCGGCCCGACGCCCCACAGCGCATCAATGGGCAGACCCGACAGAAATCGCTCGACGCGCTCGGGGGCAATCACCGTCAGACCATCAGGTTTGCGCCAGCCCGACGCAATTTTGGCCAAAAACTTGTTCGGTGCCACACCTGCCGACGCGGTAAGGCCCGTCTGGCAAACGATCTGCTTTTTGATCCGTCGCGCCACTTCGACGCCGAGCGGTTCATTCCAGGCGTTTTCCGTCACATCCAGATACGCTTCATCCAGCGACAATCCCTCGACGAGCGGTGTGACGGAACGGAAAATTTCGAACACCTGTTCCGACGCGGCTTTGTAGCGCGCAAAATCGGGCGGCACGACTTTTAACTGCGGACACAGCCGCAGTGCCGTCGACATCGGAATCGCCGAGCGAACACCAAACCGCCGCGCTTCGTAGCTGGCGGCTGCCACCACGCCACGGTGCATTCCACCGACGGCAACTGGCTGCCCGCGCAGATCGGGACGATCGCGCTGCTCGACGGACGCAAAAAACGCATCCATGTCCACATGGAGGATGCGACGGACCGGCATGGCTTTGTCGGGGATTACTTGGCGGCGTCTTTGCTTGGACGCGCGCGCATTCCACGGGTGAGACGGGCTTTGACCTGGATGTGCTGCCGTTCTTTGTACGCTTCGTGGCTCGATTCGCCTTGCTCGTTTTGGATCGCGGTCTGCGCATCCATGACCTGAAATTCCGTCAGCACATAAACGACCGCCGACGGATCAAACTGCGCGTCATCGAGACCCACTTGTTTCATGATCGGCCCGACGCGAAGTGGCAGGTCTGCGACGAAGTTAATCACCCGGTACGACGCCGACGAAAAGAAGTTCGGCTGCACTTCCGGAATGTTGATCTCGGCATCGGACTGCAAATCAGGTCGCAAGCGCCGAGTCGCCGGCTGCACATCGAAGATTTTTTCAAACGGCAACAGCGTGTTTACCGACTGACCGGGGATCACATAGTTAAACGGGACGAGCCGGTTGCATAGCTCGCGCAGGATCGCTGGCAGGTCTTCCCAGCGACGGGTAATCAAGCGAAACCGGATCTTGTCGTAGACGTGGGCCGCAAGCGTATCGCGCTTGGCGAGCAGCTTGGTGATCAGGCTGTCGCGCTCTTTGCGGCTCCAGGCAAATTCGACGATCGGCAGGCCCGCCGAGCGCATTTGGTCGACGATCTGCACGACTTTCGATTCGACCAAACCGAACACCTGATCGTCGGAAACCGGCAGCTTGAACAGAATTTCGCGTCCGTCGAGGTGCTGAAGAACATGCATCACTTTCAGCACCACGCAGGCATAGGTCTGATAGCGTGCCCGTCGAGACGCCAGCAGCAGCAGTTCATGCGCCGGGACCCCTTCGGCGACTTCTTCGGGGATGCGATAGCCAAAGTGGCGAGTCAGGTATTCAACAGCCTCGGCACGGACGTTTTCGAGCCGTTCCATGTCTTCGGGACTGTCGGGATCGAACTCATTGACGCGTAGAAAGCGCTGCACCTGCGCCAAATCGGAAAACGCGAGCTGATGCCAGTCGAGCACCGAGCTTCCCGCAAGCAGCAGCCGCACCGATTCGAGATCGGACACCGTTACCCCGCTGCCATCATCGACGACGGATTCACGCCGGCTCGCCGGGATTTTGCCTGACCCAGTCTGCGAACCTCCACTTTGCGGCACGCCGGAAGAAATGGGAGAAGCGGTTCCCGAAACGGGCTGCGCGGCTTTGTGAAGCGTCTCGTCGTTCATGCTCGTGTCCTCGGGTAGGGGCCGAAGCGAAGCTCGCTTTGTTGTGCTTTCGTCCTCACTTTGGTCCTGCACGCGGGTCGGCTTCTTAGCGCGAGCCGGCACAAGACACAAGCGATGAGCCTGCTTTCAAAGCTTCGCAGTGGCAAAGCGTCTGGGTAAAGCGCAGTTTTCGTGGTCGTTTCAAACCGGCCAAGAAAGCGCCGCGCGTCCATACAGATAGATTCTAGTTCGGGGGTCTGATCACGCGAGGGGATGGGGAAAATTGCTGCTCATTTTCCGTTTGCGGGCCCGATCGTTGTGCGCAATCAGTCGTATTTGCCGCTGCTTTCGGCGTCTAGCTCTTCCCTCAGCATCGCGAGTGCGCGGGCATGCAGTCGAGACGTCCACGACTTCGACAGGCCCATGCTGGCGCCGACCTGTTCAAGTGTCTGATCGTGGTAGTAGTACTGCTCGATCAGGAAGCGCTCTTTGTCGGGCAGGCGCGCCATCACCCGACGGACTCGCTGTGACATCTGCTGCCGCTCGATCATCTCGGGGGCGGGCGGGCGCTCGTCGGGGAGCTGGGCTTCGTCTTTTTGATCAAGCAGGGTCACAAACACCGCGGCGAGCCCACCGAGCGCGCTGGCCAGATCGCGAACCCGCTCTTCGACGGGATTTGCGCCATTTGCGGTGGGCTCTCGTTCGGCCTGTGACTGGATGAAGTTGTTGGCGCGTTCCTCGAACCGCACCCGGGCGTATTCGCTGCGTGGCAGCCAGCCCATCGACCGCAGACCGTCGAACATCGCGCCGCGGACCCGGTAGTACGCGAACGTGGTAAAGGCGACGCCATGGCGGTCGTCGTATCGCTGCGCAGCCTCGAGGAGACCTTGCATCCCAAAGCCGACCAGATCATCGAACTCGATCGCCGGCACTTGTTCGCGCAGCTTCCGCGCGATCGAGCGCACAAATGGGATGTGATCTTCAACCAGCCGCCGCGGGTCTTTCGCTCCGCTCTTCCCTGGGAGCGCGGTACCTTGCGGCTTCGACTCGGCCATCGAAAGCAGTATACCCCGCCGCTCACTTATTGAGGGAGCTCAGTTTCGGCGACGGCGATTTGCCTAGCGGCGCAGCGGCCAGGTTGAAAGCGCCATCGCGACCAGCACCAAAAGCGCCCCAACATAACCGCGCAGACCGAGCTGCGCTTCTTTCATCGCCAGATCAACGACGAGCGCGAACACCGGCTGCACCAGTCCAATCGTCGACAGCACTGATAGATCGAGCCGTCGCAGAAGCGCCAAATAGACGCTCCACGCGATGACGCTGCCAAAGATCGCCAAAAACCCGAGCGCCAAGTGGGCCGACAAAGGCGCCGATCCAATGCTCGGAAAGGTCTCACCACGCAGCGGCGCCAGCAAAAGCAGGCTCAGTGCGGTGTAGAAAAGAAAGTACAGCGTCGAAATCAGCGGCGACAGGTCGCTCGCGTAGCGCTTGAGCAGCGCGCCGTAAATCGGCCACATCAGCGCCGCCGCGACGAGCGCCAGCAGCATCGCTTGAACTTGGCTTGTACCGATCTGCTGACCGTCCCAAAACAGCGCCGCGATGCCAAACAGGCCGACCGACATCCCGGCCACGCGACGCAGCACCAGCTGTTCCAGCCCAAAAAGCCGCGCCACCAGCAGGGTAAACAGCGGGCTTGTGGCACAGAGAATCGCCGTGGTGCCGCCCGACAGCTTCAGCTCGGCCAGGTAAATCAGCGCATAGCCAAGACCGTTTACGACGCCGGCTCCGAAAAGCGCCAGGTGTTGCCGCATGCCGCCGGGCAACTTGATCGACCGCTTGCGCGCCGTGATGACCCCGAGCAAAACCGCGACGGCAATGAAAAATCGCAGGCTGGCCCCAAACAGCGGTGGGTATCCGGTCAGACAAATGCGGATCGCTTGCCAGGTCGTAGACCAGATCAGGCACAGCAGCAGGTAGCCAAGGATTTCCACGCTGGCCAGAAGGTTACGAATTTCGGGGGGAGGTTGGCAACGATTCTTGGGATTGGTGGAGGTCGCGCGATCGTGCAACAATCGCCGCCGCTCGAGACAGTCGATGAACGAAAAAAAGTGCCGCTGCGGACACGACATATCGCACCCGCTCGTCGTGCCCGAACCGAAATACTCTGCGTGGGGATGGTTTCTTCTCATGATGGGTGCGACGCCAAAGCCTTTGCGTGCGCTCTATCGCTGCGAGCGCTGTCAGCAAGTCCTGGGCTCGACCCGCGACGAAAACGTCCTGCGCGAGTTTTCCTAAAGAAAGCGTGGCCTGCTGCTGTGAGGACGGCCCGCGGTCAGGGCTTTAGGAACCGTCGCTGCGCTGACACAAAAGGAGTGCCGTCGTCCCATGCTGCGGGTCTTGCCATAGCTCTGTTCCGAGCGTGACGAAGCCGCTTTGGGCAAGCACGGTGCGCAAGCTCGACAGCCGATAGCGTCGCTGCCGGAGCACGGAAAACTGTCGGGGCAACATCCCGCGGGTTTCGACGGTGGCGATGATGCTGGTGGTCTGGCAGTCGGGGATCGAGTCGCTTACGTCGAGCCGCTGTTCGAGCACGATGTGGTGCGGGCGTGGCTTGGCGTGCAAAAACGGTTCAAACAGCCAGTCCGAAAGCGCGGTGTCGTCAACCGGCACTTTGCCGATCAAGGGCTGCAGATCGCTTTCACCCGGCAACAAAAGATCCGCGTCCAGCAGCAGCAGATCGTCTGGGCGGGTCACTTTGGCGAGCATATCGCGCAGAAAGCGCGGCTCATGATCCAGGTGGCCGAGCGTTCCAAGCAGGACGTACATCCGCTGCTCATCGCGTTCGAGCAGGGGCGAGATCAGATCGGTGTATCGCGGCAGGTGGTGAAAATCGCCGAGGACGCCCAATCGGTGCACAAGCGCCGGCCCGAGCATTTCCCCAGCATGGGCAAACGCCGTCGCCAGCAGCGCTTCGCTTCGATCGACAAGCCACAGCGAGACGGCGGCTTTTTGCAGCGCAATAAGCTTTTGCAAAAGCCGAACTTCAGGCTGTCCATCGCCGCTGCCCAGCGCAATCACGGTCAGCCCGCGCGTCGTCAGCGACCCTGGTATCCCGTCGACAATTTCCGAAAACGGCAGCTGGGTCCGTCGTTTTTGCTCACGTTGTGAGCTGCGGACAAAGCGCAGATAGCCCGCCGCGGACTGCGGGGTCAGGTACAGGTTGCTCTGCTCGATTTGCCCCCCGGCTCCGCGCAGTGTGCGCTCAAGCTCCTCGAGACAGCGAATCGGCTCATAGTCCGGCGCCAGGTAACAGTTGGCCGGCGTGCTCTGCGGCGAAAACAAGCCTTTGGGCAGCTCTCGCCGAGGCATCGGCAGATCATGAGACAAGAGCCCAAGCCCCGGCACCATCAGAAGCTGAAGCAAGGTCCGTCGAGACGGGCGCGTCTTGCCCAGCTCGATGAACTTGATGGTTGCTTCGGACAGCCCAGACGCTTCCGCCAGGCCGCGGCGTGACAGCCCGGCGGTCTCCCGACGGTCACGGAGGAGCTTGGCAAACTCCACGGCGCTGGTGGTCGTATCGGTCGAACGAGTCGATGGAACAGCAGTGGTTTTGGCAGACGAAGTCATGGCGGTAAGCGCGACGGCGGAAGCAGACTGTGCCGCTGCGTTTCCGTTATTGCTGTCGCGCTCGCCGTTTGAAAACAGGAAGGAGATGTCATCGTGTCGATTCTTGCAGCGCGCGAAGTGAGTCCGCCAAAACCGCAGGCCGCGTGGTCAGTGAATCAGTCCAAGCTTTTTTAGCTGCGCGGTCATCTGCGCTTTGTTGATGGGCTTGGTCACGTAGGCATCGCAGTGATTGCCATAGGCATCGCTGATGTTTTGGAAATCACGCAGCGCCGTGGTCATCACAATCTTGGCGGTTTTCGACGGTGGCAGCCCGGCTGATTCTTCGTGGGCGCGAATGCTGCGCAGCGCCTGCTGGCCGTCTACTTCCGGCATCATAATGTCAAGGCAGATCAGATCGTAAGGTTCCTGTCGTTCGAGCGCGAGCCGGACGGCCTCGATGGCTTCCTTCCCGTTCACTGCGATATGCGAGGGTCCGTATTGCTTCAGGAATTCCTGCATGATCGTGCGGCTCACGAAATCATCTTCGACAATTAGCGTTTTCATCGTGTTCCCCGCCGTCGCTACCCGATGGGACGGTTGCGGCTGCATTGAGTCCGGCTGCTTGGAACCTGGCGTCCTTTGGATTGTCTGAGTCGGCATGAAACGCGCAGTGCCCCCCTGCAAATCATACTCCAGCGCATCTTTTTCGCGTGCCGCTCTTCTTTTTACGCTGGTTTGTCTTTTGGTTTTGCTCTCCCCCTCCGCAATCTCTTCGTCGCCCACCCCGGAGACATTACAAGGGGGACTGGGTGTTTTCGTCCGCGGTAGTCGGCTGCTGACACCGGGAACTGCCGCCGCGCTGCGCATCGCGACCCACCTGGCGCCTTCTGAAGCGGTGGCCAATCCGGTCGGAAATGTCGCCGTGTCAGTGACGCTGTCAGGTGGTGGCAAGCGTCAGCTCTTGTCATCGGGAACCACGGATGCTGGCGGCGGACTCGACGCAAGGTTTGTGGTTCCACAGTGGCCGCAAGGCAAGTATGAAGTCGAAGTCCGCGCCGAGTTTGGCCCGCAGATCGCAGTCGAAAAACAGACCGTCGATCTGGCTGCTGCCGCGCGCATTCTGCTAGAGAGCGACAAACCGCTTTATCAGCCAGGACAGACTGTTCATATGCGGGCCTTGACGATGCGTTCGCAGGATGGGCATCCGCTGAATTCCGGAACGATTCGTTTTGTCGTCACCGACCCGCGCAAAAATCGCATTTTCCAAAGTGAAAAACCGCTGTCGGCGTTTGGCATTGCATCCACGGACTTGCCGCTTGCAGACGAGCTTTTGCTCGGTTCCTATCACATTCAGGCCGAACTTGTGAGCCGTCCGGATGTGTCCGCAGCAGAGCCTGCTGAACGAAATGTCGAAGTCTCGCGCTATGTTCTGCCGAAAATCCGGGTCTCTGTACGGGCCGAACAGAGCTACACAGAGCCGGGCAAGACCGTGAAATTTTCCGTCGCTGCAAACTATTTTCATGGCAAGCCGGTGAGCGGCGGTCAGGTCACAGCCAAAGCGTACTTGAACGCGGCATCCGGGCATCTGGAACTGGCCACACTGCACGGCAAGCTGGATGAATTGGGGGCGCTTTCATTGTCTGTTCCGGTTCCTGCCGATTCCACTTCAGACAATGCCAAGCTGATCATTTCAGCGACGGTGGAAGATGCTGCAAGTCAGCGCGCAGAGAGCCGTCAAGAACTGCTCATCGCCAAGCAGCCCATCATTGTGGATGTCGTTCCGGAAGCTGGACAGCTTGTTCCCCAGGTCGAAAATCAAGTCTCTGTTTTGGTGGCTCGCCCTGATGGCGCTCCCGTGGAAAAAGCGGCTGTTTCACTGGTGGTGGGCGGCGCTGGCAGCACGCCACTTGCGGGCATCACAAGTGCAATAGGAATCGCCCAATTTTCGCTTCCTCGTCTTCCGGTGAACGCTGCTGGAACGGATCAAAAGGGGTGCCCTGCTGCGTCGGTGGCTGTCAAAGCGACGGTCACGATTCCGGGGGCTTCTGCGGTCACTCTATCGCAGTGTCTGTCCGTGCGCAGCGAAGGCGGACTGTTGCTGCGTAGTGATCGCGCGGTCTATGCAAGAGGGGACAAGCTGACGCTGTCTGTGCAGTCTGCCGCGGTGCAAGACGGACTGTGTTTCATTGATGTGGTCCGTGACAAGCAGCTCCAAGACACGCTGGTGGTTCCGCTCCGAAACTTTCGCGGCCAGATTGCGGTTCCGCTGCAAGATCGGATGGCAGGAACGGTCTCTCTGCTCGCGTATGTGGTGGGTCCAGATGGTCGCAAGATGCGCGATGCTCGCCTTGTTTATGTCGAACGACCGTCGGCGCTGCGGGTCTTGGCGGAAGCTTCGTCGACAAATGGCCCGGCTGGGACTCCGCTTCATCCGGGGCAAAGTGCGCGGCTGCGGCTGCGCGTCGTCGATGCGGACAGCGGTGTCGGGGTCAAAGCAGCGCTCGGACTGGTGATGGTCGATGAAGCACTGCTGGCGCTGCGTCCGCTGCGGCCTGGTCTTTTGCGGGCGTACTTTTCGCTTGGACAAGCCGCCAAGCGTGCTGCCGCAGAAAGACAGATCGCGGCTGGGGGCATGGGAATCGAAGCGCTCGTCGAAAAAGGCGGACTGTCGGCACTGGAACAGGATGCCGCCAAGCTGCTGCTTGCTGGCGCGGTTGCACCGTGGGATGACGGTTGGGAAAGCGATCCCTGGGCGGGCAGGGCGCGTGCGCTCACCGAACAGAAACGCAAATGGGCGGATGCACTTTCGCACTATGAAAAGGGCAGAACCATTGGCGAGCGGGTTCCCAATGAGCCAGGGAAGTGGCGATATCGTCAGGATCTACCGTCGCTGATTCACAAAAGCGGATTCCTTACGTCCGCGCAGCTGCTAGACCCCTGGCGCCGTCCGCTGCAGACCGATGTCCTGATTGAAGCGGCTGGGTTTCCTGCGTTTGACGAATACGCCCAGCGGCTTCTGGATGAACGGCTGACCACATTTTATCGCGTGCTATGGAACAAGCTGGAGGCGGATCTGAAGACCGGAAAACGTCAAAAGGAATCCGATGGGACGGTGATATTTTCCGACGCGGACATCGGCAATCTGCCAGGTGTGGTTCTGCTTGATCCATGGGGCACCCAGATGCGTGTACAGACCCGGAAAAAGCCGCACAAAATTGGTCATCTGTTGTCCAAAGTGGTGCTGTATTCCGCAGGTCCGGACGGCGTCTTTGGCAGCAAAGACGATCTGTATCCATCAGACAATACGTGCTATCACCACAGCTGCCGGCTTTCCGATCGCGACATCACTGTCGTCGGAGTAAGCGCTGCACAGGCGTTTTCGGATTCGAAGCTTGGCTGTGGCTGTGGGTATGGTGCGGCGGGTGGTGCGCTGGCTGGTTTCCATCGCGGCACGGTCGCGTATGCCCGGCTGTCGGAGGCCGAGGGCGCTGCGGTTGGTGCAAGGAAGGACTCGGTCCGGAGTTCGTTTCCAGAAACGCTGCTTTATCGTCCAGAAGTGATCACAAATGAAAAGGGAGAAGCGGAAGTTCCGCTGGAACTGGCTGACTCGATCACGACGTGGCGACTTCTGGCGGAAGCTGTGGCGCAGGATGGACGGCTGGGGAGTCTTGTGATGGGAATTCCTGTGGTAAAGGACTTCTTCGTCGATCTGGATCTTCCTCCGGTTGTGACACAGCACGACGAGCTGGCGATTCCGGTCCCGATGTATAACCACCTCAAGGTAGGACAGAATGTCGTGGTGACGCTGCAGCAGGAGTCGTGGTTTGCACCGCTTGGTCCGCTCACAGATACGGTGAACATTCCTGCTGGACAGGCTGCGGTTCGCTATTTCCGGATTCGCGTCTTGGGAGTCGGCAAACACACGCTGCGGCTCTTTGCGCAAGGCAGTGCCGCAAGCGATGCGGTCGAACGTCCGATCGAGGTTGTTCCCGATGGAATCGAGCAGGTTGTCAGTGTCCAAGACCGGCTGTCTGCGCAGTCTGTTCAGCACAGCGTACACGTTCCGGCGATGATGATTCCAAGCACCAGCGAAGCCGTCTTGAAGCTGTATCCGTCACCCGCTTCGCATGTGGTGGAAGGACTCGATTCGCTTCTGCGGATGCCGCATGGTTGCTTTGAGCAGACATCATCGACCACGTATCCCAACGCGCTGATCTTGCGCTACCTGCGTCGCGCTCGCAAAACGACTCCGGCGATTGAACAGAAAGCGCTGGAATATTTGCAGACGGGGTATCAGAAACTCCTGTCGTTTGAAGTTGCTGGTGGTGGTTTTTCATGGTTTGGGAGTGCTCCCGCCCACAAAATCCTGACCGCTTACGGAATCGAGGAGTTTGCGGACATGGCGGAGGTCTTTCCGGTCGATGCCAAAGTGATCGAGCGAACCCAGAAGTGGCTGGCATCGCAGCAGCAGTCAGACGGAAGCTTCGTTCCTGATCGGAACGGAATCCGCGAAGGCGCGATAAACGCCGTCGTGGATGACAAGCTGCGTACCACTGCGTATATCGCGCTGGCGCTAAAACGTACCGATCGCAGTGGCGTACATCGTCGTGTCGTCGATCATGCGCGTGAGTTTGCCGCTGGTGCACTCCGTGATCCAAAAGTGCTCGAACAAGTGAGTGAAGACCCCTATACGCTGGCGCTGCTTATCGATCTGCTTGGGCCTTCTTACATTCCTCCTTCTGCCAAGCGTCCTGCGGAGCGTCCGCTCTGGGAAAAGCTGTGGGCGCTGCGCAAACAGAATGAAGACGGACGCGCGGTATATTTTGCGTCGGTGCACGCGACGCCTACCTATGGCAGTGGGAAGTCAGGAGTCATCGAAACCACGGCGCTGGCTGCGTCGCAGTTTCACAGCGCATCCTTGCCTTCGCAGAGCAGCAGTGCGCTCGCCTATTTGATCTCTGCCAAAGATTCCTTTGGTACGTGGCATTCAACCCAAGCGACGATTCGTTCGCTCAAGGCGCTGCTGGAACAGCAAAGCGGGGATGGGACCGCTACCAGCGGAGTCCTCGATGTGTATTGGGATGGACAGAAGCACTCGTCGCTTACGCTGGTGGCCAAAGAAGAAGGTCTGCGGATCGTTGCGCTGCCGCCACCACCACCGGGCGCGCATCAGCTGTCACTTCAGTATGCCGGAAAGGGAGTCTTCGATTACCAGCTGGTGACGCGCTATTATGTGCCGCGCGGTCAAAGCGCATCGCCACCGCAGCCGGCATCAAATCGGGCGATCGGAATTTCGATACAGACTTCATCCCTTGCGCTGCGCCGCAACGAAACGCTGGTGCAAACTGTGGTGTTGGAATCGTCGCAGTCGCACATGATGCCGCTGGCCCAAGTGGGAATTCCGCCCGGATTTTCCGTCGAAAAAGAGTCTCTGGATCGGCTGGTGACAAGCGGTGCGATCGAAAAGTATGAACTTACGCCGCGCTACGTATCGCTGTATCTGTCGGCACTGGATGCTGGCGCACGCAAGGTGATTCCGATTGCGATGACCGCGCTGCTTCCCGGCAAAGTCCAGATTCCGGCAGCATCGGTGTATCCGTACTATGAACCGGAAACGCGAAGCGCTGCCGCGCCTTCTGTCATCACCGTGCAAGAGTAGTGTGGGGGCTCTCTGTAACAAGCTGCGCCCCGCGCAGAAATCAGAGCAGGAAGAGATCCTTTTCGATCAAATCGGTGATGCTCGCGCGCAAATCGTGACGACCGCCGACCCAGCGATACAGCGCGCTGACAATCGGCAGGGTCAGTCGCGTTCGCTGCGAGTGCATGTGTCCTTCGCGGATCATATTGAGAGCATCGCATGCGCGATCGATCTGACGTGCCGCTTCCCCAAGCGATGCGCCTTTGCCGATCAGCTTCCCGAGCTGAAAGTCCGGTGCGCCGCGCCGCTCGGTGGCGATGACCAGCTCGCCAAGTCCTGCCGGCCCGAGCATCGTCTTTTCCTGTCCGCCAAACGCCGCAGCGAGCCGTCCCATTTCGGCCACGCCGCGCGCTATCAGCAGCGAACGTACCGCGGGGCCAAGCTCCATCGCTTCGGCTACACCCACGGCAAATGCATACACACCGACCAGGGCGCGCGCGACTTCGACACCGATCAGATCGGACGATACATAGACCCGGACTTGCGGCCCGTGCAGCGCTTGGTACAGCATCGCGCCCACGTCGGGACTTGCACTGCCGGTGACGAGCGCAGCGGGGACCTCTTCTTCCAGATCCTCGGCGAGCGCAGGACCGGCAATCGCGCCGATCTGGGTGATCGGGGTCTCGCGCTTGATAAGTTCGGACACCGGCAGCATCGTCTGCCGTCCCGCACCCTCGATCGGGGCAAAGCTGCCGATCGCATGCACCATCGCTTGATCGGGCCGCAGTATGCCGCTTATGGACTTGAGCAGCGGCTTGACTTTCGACGCTGGCACGGCCAAAAGCAGCAGATCGGCTTCGCGCAGCTCGGCAATGTCGATCGAATCTGCGTAGACCTCACCAGCGGCAAACATCAGCGCATCGGCGGTCATTTGCAGCGTTTCGTCGCCGCCGCCACCCGATTTCTTGGCCGGAATCACGGGCACCCGCATCGCGATCTCCGACGGCTCGGCAAACGTCGCCAGGCGCGGCAGATCGGGCGGAGGCTGATAGAGCATGGCGCGGCGGATGCGAGACCGCCACTGCTTCTGGTTGTGTTTCAGACGGACCGACAGCGCACGCGCCCACCGTCCATTGCCAATCACCGCGATCGAGACCGCTTTCATCTGGCATTCCCCCGAGGCGACTTGGGTGTCGCCTCAAAAACCATGCGACCATTATAAAAAAAGCGGACCCAAGCTTCTATCCCTTGTCGCACAGCATTGACATCGCGTCGGACCCAAACGCAAGATGCGCGCCAAACGACCCGACGGAGAAATGCCATGCGCCGCTCCTTTTCTGACAGCTTGTGGTCCGCGTTTCTGTGTCTGCCTTTGGTCGCAAGCTGCGGCCAAGATCCGAATCCGGGCGACAATCCCCCGGTCGAAGAGCTGCCGCCCGATCCCCCGATCTGCTCGGCTCCTCCCACTGCGCTGACCGATGTTGGAACTTGCAAAGGCCCGACCGGAGACCCGCTGCCCTGCGACGAAGCCCATCGCTTCTGCAAGGAAAAGTACTCGATTCCCAATGAAGCCGGAATGACGCGGGTCGAGCTGCGCGGAAACTACCGACCGCTTGGCTGGGATGTCGGTTATCCGCTCAAGCAGAGCGCGGACGGAAAGACCTGGGAAGGGGAGCTCTATCTTCCGCACGGTCGGGAATCGGAAGTGAAGTTTGTCGTCAACGGCAACGACTGGCGCGACGATCCAAGTCCGCTTCATCCGGGCAGCAAAGTGACCGTGCGCTGTACGATGCCGCCGATCGCAACCTGTGATCGCCAGCCGCTCGGTGATGCTGAAAGCTGTGCAGAGACGCTGCCACCGACGGGAGACTTCGACTGGCGTGACACGGTGATGTACTTTACGTTTGTCGATCGCTTCTATAATGGGAAGCGCGAAAACGACAAGCCGCTGCAGACCGACAAAGCGGAACGACCGGGCGATTATCTGGGCGGTGACTACGCCGGAATCATCCGCAAAATCGATGATGGATACTTCACCAGCCTCGGGGTGAACGCGCTGTGGGTGACGGTTCCGTTTGACAATCCGGACTACCTAAGCCCGATAAATCCCAAAGCGGACAAGCGTCAAGTGGGCGGTCATGCGTATTCCGGATATCACGGCTACTGGCCGATCGATCAGTGGCCAAAGAGCGGAAACCGCGTCGAAGAACACTTCGGAACGGAGTCCGAGCTGAAAGAACTGGTGGCGCGCGCGCACAGCAAAGGAATCAAAGTTCTGTTCGATTATGCGATGGTGCATGTGCATGAGCAGAGCCCACTTTACAAGTCGCACGCTGCGGCGCTCGATGGCAAGGGTCTGCCGGTTCTGTCTCCCGATCGGAAGACGATCCTCGACGGAAGCGGCAAGCCGGCATGGTTCTGGCCGAACATCGCGCTGGCTGAAGACCTGACCCCTATCCTAAAAAACGGAAATACGCAGGAGTGCATCTGTGGATCGGGTGCAGAGAATCCCTGTCAGTGGGATGGCACCAAAGAAAATCCGCTGATCGGCACGCGCTGCGCGTTCCAGGGATATCTGCCGCACTGGAACTATGATGTCGATGATGCGCTAAACTATTCGCTGGATGCGGCGGTGCGTTTGCTGCGTGACACCGACGCCGATGGCTATCGTGCCGATGCGGTCAAACACATCAGCGCCAAGTGGTACAAAGGTCTGCGCGCCAGACTGCTCAGCGAATTCCCAAACAAGCGGGTGTTTGTGACCGGCGAGACGTATGACTTTGGGAATCGCGACAACCTAAAGCGCTTTGTCGATTCCGCGACGATGCTGGATGGACAGTTTGACTTTCCGCTGCGTGCGAACTTGGCGTCGGCGATTCTGTCGCGCGGCAACACCGGCAAGCACCTGCCGATGTGGGAGCTCGCAGAGTTTGCGCGCACCAACGACACCTATTATGGCTGCGGCAGCATGACGGCTCCGCCGCCGGTGATGAGCCCGTGGATCGGAAATCACGATGTGGTGCGACCGATTCACATTGCCGAAAACGATCCGCTGTTTGATGAGTGGTCAGATGGGAAAAACAGCGATCCGGAAAAGGAACGGACGTGGACCAATCTGCCCTCGCAGCCGCAGAGTCCCGAAGCCTATGAACGGCTGGCCAATGCGTTTGCATTCCTTCTGACGAGTCCTGGGGCTCCGCTTATCTATTACGGCGACGAGTACGGGCTTGCGGGTGGAGGCGATCCGGACAATCGCCGCACGCTGTTTTATGCGGACGGAACCCTGCGTGGATCGGTGCGAAGCTGTCATCAGCTTGCGCTGTTTGAGCGGGTCAAAAAACTGGGCCAGATTCGCAAATCCCATCCGGCGCTGCGCCGCGGTGTCCGCAAGACCATCGAAGTCAGCGACGATCTGTGGGTCTATGAAATGTCGACCCAGAAGGCGTGGAAAACGGAGCCCGCAGAAAAAGTCTACGTTGCGATCAATCGCAGTGACAGCCCACAGACTGCGTGTTCGCTGCCGACGGCTCTGCTGAAAGAACTGGTCGGAGACAGCATGATCCAAGGACCGGCGATTGTGATTCCGCCGCGTCAGGCGCGCATCTTCATCGCGCCGTAATCCGCAGCGATTCCTCTTCCGCGCGCTGCGGTCAGTCTGGTTTGACCCAGGCTGGCCACGGCGCCAAAATCCGTTTTTCAAAGTCCGTCCAAATCCGCGGATCTTCGCGGCAGTCAAAACCACGACAGGCAGCGGGACGCACTTCGTACACCGTGCAGTGCTTGCTCGCGCGGTCGATGTGCGTACAGTATCCATCGGAGTTTTGCCGAATCATGTACGGATTGTCGATCTGCCAGCGCACTTTCCCTTCATCCAGATCCTGACGACTCAGCGGAAAGTGCAGCGAACAGCAGCGCGCCCGACAGATTGGCAGCAGACTGTCACAATCGACATCGCTGCCTTCCATCACATACTTGTCTGCGACCACTTGCAGATGAACCCGCGGCGGCTCTCCGGCACTGCGTGCGACCCGGCTTAGCAGCTTGCGATGATTTGGCGTCAGCGTTCCCTGCCCGACGAAAATGTCGACAAGCTGAGACAGCTCGGCCCGCGTCGCAGCCAGCTCGCTTTGCAGGCGCGAAATTGTCTGGTCGGTTTCGTTTAGCGCCGGTGCCAGTGCGTCCCACACCTCATCCGCAGACCTTTTGGACTTCCCCTCATCCTCTTTGGACATGGGGCCATCGTATCGCAAGCGCCAAAAAACGACTACCGGGCAAGTGTCGGCGTGCAGCCATCGCCGCCGCAGACGTCGATGATTTCACCTGTGCGGAAGAAATTCACCATCTGCTGGCTGTGGGCATCCAGCCGCCGCGGCTTGCTGTGCGGATCGCCAAAGGAGTCCTGTGGATGCTGATTCCCTGCCGCTGGCCACGGATTCCCAAAGTTATACAGAACCACTCCGGAACCGCGATACGGATAGGCTTGTTCCGTCGCCAGTGGCACTTTGCGCTGCTTGTCGTAGTTTGCCATCACTTTGATTCCGATGTCGCTGCGCACGGTGTTTTCGTTTGTCACCACTGCGACCTGATAGTCGCCGCGCGCGGGAGCCAAGAGTACGTAGTGCGGCTTGTTTCCTGGGAATGGCTCGGCGGTGATGTGGCGCAAATGACTGACTGGATCGGTGCTGTCCCACAGAAGCTGAATCGCCGCGAGCGCGACATTTTGGTTTACCGGATCGGGATAGGCCGACGACAGCACCGGGATAAACTGGTTAAAGTCCGTCGACCGCTGGAGCAGGGTGTTGTAGTTGTTGCCCGGCACTCCCAAGTGGCCATACGTCATGTCCGGCGTCACCGCCATGAACGTGCCGCCAAAGATTCCGCCCTGCGAGATGCCTGAATAGAACAGCTCGGACTTGTTTACCTGGATCTTTTTGCTCTGCACAATCGGCAGATCCGCAAGTCGCTCTCGCATTGCGCGCGCCAGCAGCACCCACTCTGTCATTCCTTGATGCAGTCGATCGGTCAGTGATCGGAAACGCGACAGCTCGGACAGGATCGACAGAAGCGGAATCGCATCGTCTTCACACATGCCGAGCAAGTTGGTCGCAAAGAAAATCAGCTTGTGATCATTTGCGATCTTGCCGTTGTATCCGGCATCGACCTCGTCCCCCGCGTTGAGGAGCCCGTGTCCATACATCACGAGGCCGTGCGGAACTCCGCCCAGCGCATTGTGCGGAATGCGAACCCAGAAGTGCGGCTTGCGCGTCCCCTGTGCCCTCGGCAGTTCTTTGCCATCGCGATGGATCTGTGACCCATCGAAGCCGCCAATCTTGACGTTTTCCAGATAGTTTGGAACTTCAAACGAACCTTGCAGCTCCAGTCCGATGTATTCATCGACAGGCCGTCCGGTTCCGTCATTGGTCTTGGCATACTCTGTGACTTTTTCGACGACAAGCTCCGGACCTTTGCCGCCCACGTTGGCCAGCGCATCATCGCGCATGGCCAAAAGATCGCTGTGCATCGACTCGCTGCTCGCGGTGACAAACTCCCATGCCAGCGTCAGAGACGATCGCGGAATTCCTTGTCCTTCCAGAAGCTGGAACGTCTTGTCAAAGCGCGCTTGCCGATCCTTTAGTGCCGCGATGTTCGCGGTGTTTCCATCCCGCAGTCTTGCAAAGGCTGGCGACGGTGGAATCGTCTTTCCGGCGCGATCTTTTATCGTGCGCAGCGCCACCACATAGCGCGTGGCTTCTTTCAGAATTTGTGCCGGACGGACAAACAGCGTCGGCTGCGAGGATTCCTGATCGTACTGGTCGCTTTCGATCCAGTAGGGAATGCGCTTTGCCCCAGCCGCTGTGACTTCCAAAAGCAGGAGCGGCGCATCGCTTGCGAGCGACTTTTCAATCGAACTTTCCGACGCAAATGCGCTCAGATCGAGACCCGGAATGGTCAGCAGAATCGGCGTTCCTACGCTGTATCCATCACGCTTGCGATAGGGGGCCGGATCGATGGCCACACTCTGTTTGTTTTCCGGAAGAGATCGATTCCCAAACTGGAGAGTGTAGCCGGTCTTGCGCGTCGAGTCCTCTTTCAGATACAGGCTGGACGGCCAGGGCAGGGCGCACGCTGGCGGCAGACCCCCAATCGTTTTGGTATAGGCGTACCCAGGCAGGATGACATCGCAGTCCGCGTCTCCCAAGTACGCGGTGAATGGCTCCTCATCCGGCGGTGTTGGGGTCGAAGGGGCGCAAGCTGACAGCAAAAACGAGAGCGAAAACAGGGTGGTCCACCGGCGGTTCCGTGAGCGATTCGCGTGCATCATGACGGCAACCTAGCACGGCTTTTGGCGCGCTTCGCAAGTGCGTTTTGCGCAGCGCGGTGGTGGGCTAACGCAAAAGCAAGTTCAGCAGGGGGCTCGATTCATCCGTCCACAGAATCGGCGGACGGGTTCCAATCGGCGAGCTGTGCGGGCGCAGTGCAGAAACGAGCGCTTCGCTTCTGCTCAGGATCATCCAGTCTGCCGCATAGATTTCGTGGGGATCGTCCTGCGGTGATCGCACCCTCGTCACAGTGAATCGTCCCTTTTCGGCAAGTCCGCGCACCACCGGGGCCAAGTCGAGGTAGCGATTGGTGATGTGAATCACGAGCGCTCCATCTGGTTTCAGGTGTCGCTGGTACGTCGCAAGCGCTTCTTGCGTCAAAAGATGGGTCGGAATCGCGTCTCCACTGAACGCATCCAGAACCAGCAGATCAAACATCTGTTCGGTTTCCTGGGCGAGCGACAGTCGTGCATCCCCCAGCACGACGCTGACTGTGCCGGAACAGGAAGACAGATAGGTGAAGTACGTTTGCGCCAGCTTTTCGACGACGGGATTTAGTTCATAGAAACGGAAACGCCAGCCTGGACGTGCGTAGGTCGCCAAGGTTCCGATCCCCAGTCCGACGATTCCTGCGTGCAGGTGTTCCCGATTCTCAAGCTGCGCAAACACCTGACCGATGCCGCTTGCTTCATCATAGTACGTGATCGGATCGCGGCGGAACTTGGCGGACTGGTACTGGACGCCGTGAATGGTTCCTCCATGGAACATCGCGCGGTCGTGTTCATCCGGTCGGTTCGGAACGCGATCATGGACTTGTACTTCGCCGTAAAAGTTGCGAACAGATGCCAAGATCGTCGTGTCCGGATGTCGTCTGTGCTGATGCTGTAGCGCAAGCAGAATTCCCACCGTACCCAGCGCGGCAGGAAACAGCGTGCGGATGCGTGCAGTCCAGTCCTGCTCATCGATCACACGCACGAAAATCGCGATGAGATAGCAGCCGAGCAGCGTTCCGTACCACTCGGCGGTGTGCGACAAAAGAAGCGGTGACAGAACAGCCAGAAGCACGCCGCCGAGCACTCCGCCCAGCGAGATGCGCAGATAGTAGCCGGTGAGGTGTTCTGCCCCTGGCCTGGTCTGCGCCACTTCCCCGTGACAGATCATGCAGGTCGAAAACAGCAGCACAAGCGATAGAAAGAGACTCCGTACATAGGCGTACTGACCCAGCACTGGACCCAGCAGCGAGGGAAAACTTTCGGACACAAGCAGCAGCGCCACCGCCAAAAGCGTCAGCACCGCAAACCGCTTTCGACGGTAAAACCGTTCACTTTCAAACGTCAGGATGAATGACAGAAGATAGATTGCGAGCGGCAGAACCCACAGAAACGGAATCACCGCAACGTCTTCACACAGGTGATTGGTGGTGGACAGAAGCATCCCGCACGCCAGCATTGGCAGCAGGATAGACATCGCGGTCTCTGTCTTGTTTTGCGTCCGCTCGGCATCGGCTTGTGGCGGTAGATCTGGCGACGATGATGTGGGCAGCGCAGCTTGCAAGGCTGGTTTGAGCAGTCCTTGGTACGCGCAGAGCAGCCACAGTGGCAAAAGGAGTCCGAATCCCAGCGACCACAGCTTGGCCTGCGTCGTGACCGGAAAGAGTGGTTCCATCACCAGCGGGTATCCGAAAAGCGCCAGCAGCGATCCCGCATTGGACAGAGCATAGAGCCGATAGGGAGAACCTCCGCGAACGGACAGCCACGCTTGGCTGAGTGGCCCCGTCGCTGCGAGCAGAAAGTAAGGAACCCCCACAGTCCGCACAAGCAGCAGCAGGATGCGTGGAATCGGCGCATCACTTCCGTGGGGCCGCAGCGCGTCGGACGGAATGATCGGCAGAAACCCCAGCGACAGAACCACCAGCGCGACATACAGCGAAAAAACCCAGCGTCCGAGTCCACGCTGCAAAAGCCGCGTGCAAATGTG
The DNA here is from genome assembly GCA_035340095.1 of Pseudomonadota bacterium. Taxonomy (GTDB): domain Bacteria; phylum Myxococcota_A; class Polyangia; order Palsa-1104; family JAEUJZ01; genus JAEUKA01. The sequence goes on from DAORGN010000029.1 coordinate 21,280, forward strand.
AGCGTACAGATAACCGCCCAGCAGCAGCGCTTGGAACAGCAGCATCGCCGTGGTCCACACTCCCGGCGTTCCACCAAACCAAGGCAGAATGAACTTCCCGAGCAGTGGCTGCACAAGAAACAGCAGCAGCGCGCTCACAAAACAGGTCAGCGCAAACGGCAGCGTGTGTTGTCTATTCTGCGCAGCAGGGGATGACGTATCGCGATCCACCCCCTATTCCTATCACGTCACTATCCGTGGCCTTGCTGTTTCGTCGGATCTTCGGGCTGCTGGTGTGGCATGTGCTGACTGTCTATCACTGTGTACTTGTAGCGATGATCGGGGTCGGCCTTCATTTGATGGATGAAGTTCTGCCATGGGTCGCCGCCCCAGCCGCCGCGAATGACCTGACAGCCGGCAGACCAGTTGCTGACTTGCGGTTCAACGCCGCCAGCGTGGACGTTGATTCCGAACCAGCCACTTTCCGACTTTTCATTTTTCTGGCGGATTCCGTCTTTGTTGGCGTCACGCCAGACGTTGACTGCTTCGCCTTGGTTTAGCGCCGTGTGACCTTTGTGGTCGCCGAGCACGTAGTCGTACTGACCTTCCATCAAGTTGGCATCACCCGCCGGATTGTAGTACTTCGGGAATGCCCCTGGATCGACGGTCGCGTTGTACTTTTCTACGTGGTGCTTGCCCAGCTTGTCATTCCACAGCACCGCGAGCGTGTCGTTGTACTGATCCTTGACATTGGGAACGGGGTGTCCGTTCATCCAGCCGCGCACACCGACGATGTTGCGCTGCTCGGGCCGCGCGTCAAACTGACCTCCCATTCCTTCCACGGCGTGGCGATAGTATTCGTACTTCGCGGCTTCCGTTTGCGGTTCTGCCACCGGCCCCGGCTGCGCATGGGCTTGTGGCTTTTCGGTTGGGGTGGGAACCGGGGCATGAGCCGGAACGGGCACTTTGCTGGGGGCTTGTGCGGGGGCCTCCGTAGCCGGTTTGGCACCGTCGGGTTTCGGGGCCTGCGTCTTGTCTTCTAGCCACGGGTGTGCCGCCATGGTCAGGGATATGTTGCTGCGTGGATCTCCGGCTTCCGGGGCCGGCTTGGGCGCTTGCGTCTTGTGCTCGTGTTCGCGCAGCGCTTCGATCATCGCGACTGTACCAAGCTGTGAGTCTTTCGCGCTGGGGTCGTAGTGACCGTCGGCAACATACTTCCCACGCTGGTACTGATTGGTTCCCGAAAACGCATACGGACTGGGCTTGTCTTTGTAGTGGTATCCCAGGCCGTTGTAATACTCCGAATAGCTCGCGAGCGCTGCCATGTCGGTGGTGTCGCGGCCAATATGAAACATTTGCTGCGCATCTTTTTGCCGATGCAAGGCATCGCTGGCCGCATCTTCCCACTTGTAGAACGTCGGAATGTTCGTCGGCCAGTGCCGTGGCGGTCGTCCCAGCGGATCACCCTGATGCAAATACGTTCCGAAGTCTCCTGATGACTCTCGCCAGTGCAGCGCGGCGATGAGCTCGGGCGGCATGTTGGCTTTTTGCGCCACGCTGTCATAGCGCGCTTCGTTCTTGTCGAAGTTGCGCAGGAACAGATCCATGTCGCCTTTCTGTCCCTGGCTAAGCTGCAGCTTCAGGTCGCGCAGCCGCGCTTTGTTGTCGTCGTACACCGCACGTCCTTCCTTGTCAGAAGGGACGTGATTCGCGTTGTCGGGCCCAGTGCTCGCGCTGTCTTCGTGCTGAAGTTCCTTGATCGCCCCGACGGTCAGCGGACCAACTTTGCCGTCTGGACCCCAGCCTTTGCTGCGCTGGAGCTCTTTGACCACGGCAGAAGTCTTGGGATCGTACACACCCGACAGATCCACTTTGTATCCCGCCGCGACAAGCTGCCTTTGCAGCATTGTGACCGATGGTCCTTGCTCGCCCGGTTCGAGGATGTCTTTTCCGCTGGCGACTCCTTTCCAGCCCACTACTTCTTCCAGTCCGTTGCTGGTCTGGGGGCCCAGCTCGCCGGTTGCCTGGATGTGATAGGTGTTCTGGAACTTCAGAAGCGCTTTTTTGGTCGCTTCATCGAACACGCCGGACGCCGGTACTGCAAAGCCCGCTTGGCTTAGCTCGGACTGCATCTTGGCAACGGCTGCACCACTGTCTCCTGCCTTGAGCCGCGTTTGGCCTTTGAGCACGCTGCGCCATGGATCGGCGTTTTTATCGCTGCCAGCTTTGTCCGCTTGGGCCTCGCTGCTGGGCGCTTTGGGGCTGCTCGCCGATTCGTGACCTGGTGTCACTTCCGCGTGTGCGGCCACGCCATCTGTTTTGACGGGGGGCGCAGGCTCGGGCTCCTGGGCTTTGGGCGGTTCTGCCTTGGCGCCGGCTGCTTTGGCCGCTGCCAAAGCAGGTGCAGGATGAGGAGTCGCTTCGCTCCCATGGTGTCCTGCATCGCTCGTACCGCCGAGGTGGCTCAGAAAATCGCCCGCCTTGTGCAGCCACCCATCAATCTTGGCACCCCAGCCTTGCAGGGCTTTGACCGCGCCTGGGTGTGCCGACAAGTACGATGCAACGCCTTGCGCCGCAATCGGCGCGACCGCATCCCACATGCTGTGCGGCTTGCCTGATTCGATCTGCGGCTGTGCAGCCGGATGCTGCGTGGTTGCCGTGCCGTCGGTGGTGTGGGCCGGCTTGGCAACGGCGTGAAAGGGGGACGGTTCCGGATCGTGGTGTAGCTGCTTGGGCATCTATTTTTCATTCATCGGCAGCACGGCCCTTTCTGTTGCCGCTTGATATCCCTGCGAAATGGCTGGCCTAACGGGTGGTCCATCTCGCTACACCCGTGCCGCTGCGGCGCCGCTTGGGGGACAGGAGGGGATTGCAATGGCGACGGAACTTGCGCACCCTAGAGCAACCGACGAGATGTCAAGTTCTCAGCCTCCGCGCGCTCTGTGGGCGCATCCGCTCCAGCTGGTCGATGACCTGTCGCTTCCTGCGGCGCGGCTTCGGCTTGGCTATCTGCTGCTGATGCTGGGAATGCTGCCGGTGCTGCTGCTGCTCGGGACGGCGCGCTTTCCGTCGCTCGCCAGGCTGGCGGCGTGGGTCGGGCTGCTGCTTTCTGGGCTTCCGGCGCTCCACATCGTGACCAGCAAGCGGGCCCGACCCAGCGCGGTGGCCGGTCTGTCGCTGATGATTGCGCTGTGTTACTTCCTGGCCACGCTGCATGAGGAGCGGCTGCTTTTGCGCTGGGGCGAAGCGCGGATCACAGGTGGGGCCGTCACGTTGGCGATGGCCTATGCGGCGGTGGCGATTCCGGTGCTGTCGCTCGGGACGTGGCTTGGCGGCGCGCTCGGAGTCGGTCGGGTATTTCCCAAGCTGCGGCTGCCGCTGCCGGAACGCGCGCTTTTGTGGTCGGGCGTGCTGATTGTGTCGTGGTCGCTGCTGCTTGATGTGCTGCGGATGCGCGGGCTGGTTCCCCGTTCGCAGCAGCTTATCAGCGTGCTGTCGGCGCTGGCCCCGATTGATCTGGGCTATGCGCTGGTACTTTTGCCCAGTCTTCGTCCGGGTCGCGAGCGATTGGGCTGGCTGTTTTGGGGCCTGACGGTGCTGTCATCGCTGGTCGCGCTGATGAGTGGCTCGCTTGCCCCGATGGTGCAGCCGCTTTTGACCTATCTGCTCGGCTGGCTCTTGATCCGGCGTCGCCTGCGCGTGTGGCCCGTTGTGCTCGGGACGCTGGCGGTGCTGCTGTTCCAGCCGGTCAAGGGCGAGTTCCGCGCCAAGGTCTGGGATCGCGAAGTGCGGCTGTCGCTGTTTGAGCGGGCCCAGCTGTTTGTCGATCTGTCAGCGCGGCACTGGCTGGGCGGCGAGACCGACAAGACCGTCGACCGCGAGCGATCCGTCAAAGTGGCGGCGGCGCGCACCGCGTCAGCCCTACAGCTGTCGCACATCGTCGAAATGACCCCGGCGGCGATTCCGTACCAGAACGGCGCGACCTATCGGTACTTTCGCTATGCACTCTTGCCGCGGGTGTTTTTCCCCGACAAGCCCAGCGCGCAGTACGCCGATGTGTGGGCCGCGGTGATGTATGGCTACACGACACCGAGCGGCACCCAACATGTGATGGTCGGTTTGCCCCAGCTTGCCGAGGCGTATCTAAACTTCGGCGTCTTTGGCGGGCTTGGGGTCGTGCTTCTGTGCGGACTCTTGCTGCGCATCGCCGACGAAATGTTGGCGCACCGTGATGCCGGCTGCGGTGCCGTCGCGCTGTATCTGTTTTTTGCGCAGCAGGTGATGCGGACGTTCGAGGGCTCGGCGGGTCAGTTCTGGGGCGGTGTGCTTCAGCAGTTCGGTCTGTATGCGCTGCTTCTGTGGGCTTATGGCGCGCTGCTCCGCGCCGCATCAAACCGTCCGCTGTCGAGCGTTCCGAGCAGCGTATGAACCTTGGCTTGGGTGATGAGGACCGGAACCAGGGTGCCGGTCAGTGCATCGCCGCTTTGGCCTTCGGGTAGCTCGACATTGACGGTGTGATTGCCACCGGTGCGTCCGCACAACTGACTCGGATTGGCGCGTGCACGGCCTTCGATCAGGATCTCTTCGGTCCGTCCCACCAGGCGCTGGAGCCGCTTGCCCGTGATCTGTTTCTGCAAGCTTTGCAGCGCAGTCAGGCGACGGGACTTTTCCTCTGCGGGAACATCATCGGGAAGCTCGACCGCGGGGGTTCCGGGGCGACGTGAGTAGGCAAAGGAATAGATCGAATCGTATTCCACTTCCGAAAGCAGCGACATCGTCTGATCGAAGTCTGCTTCCGTTTCGCCCGGATATCCGACGATGATGTCCGTCGACAAAGAGATGTCGGGACAGACCTCGCGCAGATAGGCAATCTTTTCCAGATACGCTTCGCGCGTATATTCGCGCGCCATCGCGGCAAGCACATTTGTCGACCCCGCTTGCACAGGCAAATGCAGCCATGGCTTGAGCGTGCGCAGATCCCGGAATGCATCGGCGACTTTGCGCGTGAAGTAGTGCGGGTGGCTCGTGGTAAAGCGCAGCCGCAAAAGTCCTGGCACTGCATCGACACGGCGGAGCAGCTCGGCGAAGTCTTCACCATCTGGGGTTCCGATCGCGTGATAGGCATTCACGTTCTGCCCAATCAGTGTGACTTCGCGCGCCCCCAGCTCGACAAACCGCGTGACTTCTTTGACCACTTGGTCAGCCGGTCGCGACACTTCCCGTCCGCGCGTCCGCGGCACGATGCAGTACGCACAGAAGTTGTCGCAGCCTTTCTGGATCGTCACCAGCGCCGTCACTTTCACATCCGAGGGGCGCGGGTCGGCATCCAGAAACTGGTAGTCTTCGACATCAATGACTTCGGTCTGCGCGAGCCGCAGCTTGTAGCGACCGGCTTTGGGCGCACTTTTGGGCCAGCTTTCCAGCTGCGGACGCAGCGCGCGAAAGTGCTGGCCCAGGCTCGGAATCTGGTCGGGACCAAACGTCAAGTCCGCGCTGGGAATCCGCTTCAGCAGCGCGTCGCCTTCTTGCTGCGCGACACAACCGCCGATGGCGACGAGCAGGTTCGGATTGCGCTCTTTGAGCTTCTGATAGCGCCCGGCTGCCGATGCGGCCTTGTTTTCTGCCTTTTCGCGGATCGAGCAGGTGTTGACTACGATCATGTCGGCTTCTTCGACCACATCGGTCCGCTCGAAACCGTCGCGTCGCAACACCTCCGTCATGCGCTCGACGTCGTAGTCATTCATTTGGCAACCAAACGACTCGATGAATACGCGGCGTGCGCGAGCGGCACCCAGACCCGTTTCACTCGCATGGTGCGGCAAAGGTTGCGCAGAGGAAGCAGAATGGGAATCAGACAGACCGTTCACGTCGCGCACTTTCCCACCCTTTGTTTCCCAAGGTCAAGCAGTCGCGTGCCTTCGCCAGCCGGCTTAGCTCGCTATTCGACAGGTTTTGTCACAGTCAGCCCGATTGACAGCGGGGCCGGGGCCAAAATACGGTCCCGCCCATGACGCGACGACTGGGCTTTACGCTGTTCTCCGCGCTGCTCTGCATCGGAAATGCCGCACATGCCGACAAGCCGGTACGAACCTGGAACTACCTGACGACCGGCAACGGTCACGGCTTCCAGTTCTTCGACACCAACAAAAACAAGATCACGCACTTTCTCGAAGCGCCGTATCGCTATTTGCGACCGCGATCCGACCCGCGATCCGACGGTTATGGCCGGCGCAACCTCGCTTATGACTTCTATTTTGGCGTAAAGAGTGGATCGGGCGGCGGCTGGCTCAACACCGGCACGGCGGGGGACGCCAGCTACCTGGAAGAAACCAACATCATCAAAGTCCCGATCACGCTGTCGGGAGTAAGCGCAGAGACCTATTACTTTGCGCCGTTTGGTTTTGAGGGCAACGCGATGATCGCCGTCCTCAAAGCACCGGGCGCAACCGATGGCTTCGCGCTGTTTAACTTCCACCTGGGCGACGGCACACCCGACACGCCCAATGCCAACAGCGAGCGGTTAAAAGTCCTGTCGGACGGCAAGTCGATTGCCGAAAGCGGCCCCGGTGGCGGCGCGATGATCTATGTGCCGATCACCGCGCTCGCGCATGCCGACTGCGATAGTGCGTGGAGCAAAGTAAACAGCGGCCAGTCGCTTGGCGACAAGAGCAACTGTAGTGGCAACGATGTCGTCCCGGCGTTTCAGTCCAGCCTCGACGGTGGGTATATGGCGGTGGCGACGCTGTTTGCCGAAAACGAGTCCGATGCCGAGACGCTGCTCGCCCAGTTTAAGACCTGGTTAAATGGCCGCGGCGCTCAGAAAGTGCTGACCGACGCGCTCGCCGAGTGGACCGCATGGCGCAAGCCGCTGCCGACTGGACTTGCGCTGTGCACCGACGATGAAAAGAAGCTGTGGCGGCAAAGTGAAGCGGTCCTGCGCATGGGGCAAGTTCGGCAGCCGAACACCTCGTCGCGCAAAAACTTCGGCATGATGCTCGCGAGTCTGCCGCCGGGTGAGTGGCACACCGGCTGGGTACGCGATGGGCTTTATGCCACCGTCGCGCTGGCGCGGATGGGACATCATACCGAAGCCAAGATGGGGCTCGACTTTCTGTTAAATGCCGAGCCGGTCAGCAAGTATTCGAGCTATGTCTCGGGCGCAAGCTACCGGATCTCTGTCTGCCGTTACTTCGGCACCGGAGAGGAAGAGGCCGACTATTCCGGCCAACAGACGCCCAACGTCGAGATCGACGGCTGGGGCATGACCCTCTGGGCAGCGCGGCAGTACGTTGAAGCATCCGGCGACACAGCCTGGCTGTCTGAAAAAACACGGCTTGGCCCGTCGGTCTACGATGCGCTCTACAGCGGCGTCGCCGAAGCGCTGCGCAAGAACACCGAGTCATCCGGCATCGCCAAAGCCGATTCCTCGATTTGGGAAGTCCACGACGAAAACAAAAAGCACTTTGCCTACACCACCCTGGCGACCATTCGCGGCTTCTGTGATTTTGCCCAGCTTGCGACCAAGGCAGGGAAGGGCAGCGACGCGACGACCTACCGCGGTCTGGCCAGCAAAGCACGCGATGGTTTCTTGCAGTCGTTTGTCGACCGCGAAGGCGCGATTGCCGGGTCGGTGGAAGAGCTGGCGCAGAACCAATATCTCGACGGTGCGGTGGTCGAAGCCTTTACTTGGAACGTGCTCAAAGATTCCGAATACGTGGGTCGCACCGGCAAAGCCACGCTCGATGTCCTGGGCCGGCTGCGCGTCGAATCCGGCGGCTTTAAGCGCAACGACGACGGCAAGTCGTCCTACGACAACAACGAGTGGATCATGATCGACCTGCGCATGGCCGACGCGCTGTGGCGGGCAGGTCGCGAGAGCGAATCCGCGGGTCTTACCCAGATGATCATCGACAAGGCCAGCGCGAACTACTACCTGTTGCCCGAGCTTTACAACGCGGTGCGCGCTGACGGAGCCGTCGGCAAGTACATCGGCAGCATTCCCATGGTCGGCTACGGCGGTGGGGCCTATGTTCTGACGATGCTTGATCGCTCGGGACTTATCGAACCCAACGACTGCGGCGACGGCATGGGCAACAAAAGCTCGGGGCGGGCGCTGAAGTGTTCGGATCCAAAGGTGACACCGACCAATCCGACGAATCCCTCTGCACCGACGGCAGATGAGCTTCCCTACGAAAACGCTTGTCTGTGTGGCATCGGCCCCCGTCACCGCCGTGTGAGTCCGCTTGTGCTTTCTGCCGGGCTTGTTCTGGGTACGCTGCTGTGGCGTCGTCGTCGCGCGCGGGGAGTCAAGGCATGATGTCGCGGTCGCTGCGCCCTGCGCTGTTTGCGTTCAGTTTGTTATCAGCCGTCCCATCGGTGTGGGCAGATGAGCCCGCCGATGCGGTGGCTGCGGCTGCCCCAGCCCCTGTGGCGATACCCCAAGTCGAAGCGGAACCGCCAGCCAAGTCGCTGCCTGTTCCGGCTGTCCCTGCGGCAGCGGACGCGCGACCGGGCATGGGCGTGACGATTGGTCCTGTGGAACTCAAAGCGACCGGCTATCTGCGTGCGCCGCTCCGTCTGTCCTTTCGCAGCCGTGGCGATTCCGTCAAGGAAGGCGAAGGTCAGTACAACATCCATACGCCGTGGCTTGTGGATGACGACTACTTCCGGTCGGGCTTTCAGTACCTGCGCACCCAGGAATCCGACTGGTCCGAGCTGTATTTTTCCGCGCAGAGCAAGTACCTGACGGCGGATGTCGCGCTCATGGGGTCTTTGTTTACCGACTGGGCGCGTCCTTTGCTCGACCGCCAGTGGGGCATTGCGCAAGGCTCGGTGACGTTTCGCTACGAAGCACTGGGGCCAAAGCTCAAGTTTCGCATGCACGTCCGCGCCGGTTCGTTCTGGGACCGCTTTGGCTGGCTCGAAAACTACGACACGTATGTATTTGGCCGTACCCACCAGATGGGCGGACAGGTTCGCTTCGAGTTCGAGACCAGGCCCGTCACCTTCTGGCTTCTGCAAGGCGTCGGCGCGCACCTCGACGCCATTGAGGCAAACCAAGGTCTGACGCTGATGAACTACCTGCACCTGGGGGCCAGCGTCTACAAAGTTGCGCACCTGGGCTTTTACTTTATCGACACGCTGGCCCAGGACAAACGGCAGCTCAAAGAAGTGCAGGATGCGTCGATGCGCGTGGTCGGTCTCGACCTGCGGCTGAACCCCTTTTTCGGCAACTTCTATCTGGCCGGATCGATCATCACGTCGACCCAGGCGCAGTACATGAGCCCGGTGCTCGAAGTCATGCACTCGTGGGGGGGGCGCGGCTTTACTGAAAACTATCTTGGCACCGACAAGAGCGACGGCACCGGATCGCTGAGGAGTCTGGCCGGCGAATACACCTTCAGCTTGCGGCGCGTGCTGTCTGCGGTGGCGCCGGAAAAAGCCGGCTTTTTGCGCGGCGGCGATCTTCAGTGGAAGTGGTTTGGCCTGGTCGCATACACCCTGTCCAAGCAGGTCGATCCCGACCCATCCATCAACCGGGACGGGCGGCTGTCGTTCAAGTGGGGCACCGAGCTGTTTTACCAGCCGATGGCGTTTGCCTTTGTGGCACTGCGCTATGACCGCGTGATTCTGGATGTGCAGGACGATGCGTCGGCCATCCGCGTCATCTCACCGCGGATCGGGGCGACGGTGAACTGGCTGCTGGGGGCGCAGATATTCCTGCAGTACTCACGCTATTTCTATGGCGAACGGGTCCGGCTGCGCCCAGGTCAGGTGGCGCTCGAGACCTTGCCTGACGCCGACGTGGTCAAGCTGCAAGCCCAAGTCTCGTTTTAGCCCGCGCTGTGCCGCGCTTCGCCCGTTCCCCCTTCCCCAAAAAGCAGTGATAGAGTTTGGGCCATGCGCGTCCTCGTCATCATCGATCCGCCTGCCAGTCTTCGTCCGCGCTCTGATACATCCGTGGCCCTGATGGATGAATGCTTGCAGCGGGGCCATCAGGTCTTTGTCTGCGAGCTTCACGATCTGTCGCTGCGGGACTGCAAGCCCTACGCGCTTTCGCAGCGGGTGACGGGGACGAACCGGGAAACCGCGCCGGCGCTTTCGCTGGAATCAGGGACGCAGCTGCTGCCGCTTTCGCACTTTCACGCGGTGCTGATGCGCAAAGACCCGCCGTTTGACTCGATGTATCTGCAAGCGACGCAGATTCTGGACTACGCCCGTGGTCAGACGTTTCTGATGAACGACCCGCGCGGACTGCGTGACGCCAACGAAAAGCTCTACATCTTCCGCTTCCCGGACCTCATCGCGACGACGCTGGTGACGCGCAAGATGGACGAGATCAAAGAGTTTATGGCAAAGCTCGGCGGCGACATCGTCGTAAAGCCCATCGACGGCTTTGGTGGCTCTGCGGTGTTCCACGTCCGTCCCGGCGACAGCAATGTCAACGCCATCCTCGAGGTATCGACCCATGGCGAAAAGCGCTGGGTGATGGCGCAGCGCTACCTGCCCGAAGGCAAGCGCGGCGACAAGCGCATCCATCTGCTCGGCGGTGAGCCGGTCGGCTGGCTGCGTCGGCAACCAGCGGGCGACGACATTCGCGCCAACCTAGCTGCCGGCGGTTCGGCCCACGCCACCGAACTGACCCCGCGTGATCGCGAAATCTGCGCCCGGCTCAAGCCCTCGCTGGTTGCCGATGGACTTCACTTTGTCGGCATCGACGTCATCGGCGACTACCTGCTCGAAGTAAACGTCACCTCGCCGACCGGGGTTCAGTCGGTCAGCCGGCTCTACAACTTCCGGTTGGAAGGCAAGATCGTCGACTACATCGAAGCCCACGCCCCCCGCATCGACTGATCGCCCGATCGGCAGGCCGGGGATGTGGTGAATCGGTCTGACGGACGCTAGGCGGGGAAGAACGGCTCGGGGCGCTCTTTGGGGGTCCACAGGAAGTGGGCGAGCGTTGCGACGAACATGTACAGGAGTCCTCCGCCGATCAGAAACTCGGGGGCCAGCTGGAGCGTCGCCAGCGCGTAGCCGACCACGAGCAGGACAATCATTGTCGTGTTCAGCCAGCGGACCTTGAGCTTGCCGAACTTCGGCATGCGCCAGCTCGACACCATGAAGTAGCCAAACAAGAGCAGCACCAGCGGGTAGTACTTCACCAACTCATCGAGCCTGACGTTTCCGAGCATCCGCCAGCCTGGGTAGGTTTGACCTTGGGTCCAGGCCGGGTCGCCGTACTTGCACAGCGTCACCATCGCCATGGACTGAAAA
>DAORGN010000030.1:0-32379 GCA_035340095.1 Pseudomonadota bacterium
CCGCTGGTTTTTGTTTGCAGAAATTGGCGGCTCCCCGGTCTTCCGCTGGTTTTTGTTTGCAGAAATTGGCGGCTCCCCGGTCTTCCGCTGGTTTTTGCGCGCGGAAATGGGCGGCACCTGGGTCTGCCGCTGGTTTTTGTTTGCAGAAATCGGCGGCACCTGGGTCTGCCGCCGTTTTTGTTGCGGTTGTGCGGGCCAAGGTCGCGGGTCGGTCAGCGGCGGCAGCGGGCGGCTGTCGAGACGGTCCGACCAGGGCGCCCGGCTTGACCAAACGGCGGTGACAGGGCTAAAAAGGCCGCAGTCCTTTCATGGGGAATCCACAGTCCATGACACAGCCCGCACTGCCTCCCGGCGCGATTGTCGCGGAAAAGGCGCCGCCGCCGTTCTCGCTGCTCGACTACGAAGGAAACCTTCGGGCCGATGCAGATCCCAGCTTGGTTCCTGACATTTCCGACGCCGACTGCCTGCGTCTGTATCGGGAATTTATCAAGCTTCGTCTGGTCGATGACCGCTACCTCAAGCTTCAGCGGCAGGGGCGGCTCGGCTTTTACATGCAGTCCACCGGCGAGGAAGCGACCCAGCTTGGCGTCGCCTATGCCCTGCGCCAAACCGACTGGATTTACCCGTCGTATCGCGAGCCCGGCATCGCGTTTTTCCGTGGCTACTCGATTCACGACTTTACAAACCAGCTGTTTGGCAACGCCGAAGACCCGATCAAGGGTCGGCAGATGCCGGTTCACCACAGCTTCCGCGCCGGTAACTTTGTGTCGATTTCGTCGCCGGTCGGAACGCAGATTCCGCAGGCCGTCGGCACCGCCCGCGCGGCACAGATCCTGAAGCACGACACCGTGACGTCGGTGTTTTTTGGCGAAGGCACGACCTCGCCAGGCGACTTCCACGTCGGTCTCAACTTTGCGGGCGTCTGGAAAGCGCCGGTCATCTTCGTCTGCCGCAACAACGGCTGGGCGATTTCGACCCCGATTTCCGTGCAGACCGCGTCCCCGACGATTGCCCACAAGGCGCTCGGCTACGGTTTCCCCGGCTTCCTGGTCGACGGAAACGACATCCTGGCGATGATTTCGGCGACGCGGATTGCTGCGGCGCGGGCGCGGGCCGGGGAAGGTCCGACGCTCATCGAAGCGCTGACCTATCGTCGGGCGGCGCACTCGTCGTCAGATGACCCGTCGGTCTACCGCAAAGGCAAAGACGACGAGATCAAAGAGTGGGAACGGCGCGATCCGGTCGCCCGCTTTGCCCGCTACCTGGAACGGCGCGGCATCCTGACGCCGGCGATTGACGCCCAGTACCGCGACGAGATCACGCAAGAGATAAGCGCCGCGCTGGCCCACATCGAGCACGTCGGAACGCCGCCGCTCATGTCGCTGATTGAAGATGTGTACGCCCAGCCGACGGCCCCACTGCGCGAACAGCTCGCCGAGCTGCTTACGCTGCCCCGTCAGAAGCTAGGACACGGTTAGACCGCCGATTGGCAAGGAGTTTTCTTCGACATGCCCGTATACAACATCATCCAAGCGGTCAACGACGCCCTGCGCATCGAGATGCGCAAAAATTCAAACATCGTCGTCCTCGGTGAAGACGTCGGCAACTTCGGCGGCGTGTTCCGCGCGACGAGCGGCCTGCAAGAAGAGTTCGGCAAAGACCGGGTCATGGACACCCCTCTTGCCGAGGCTGGCATCATCGGTGCGGCGATCGGTATGTCGCTTTACGGTCTGCGCCCCGTCGCCGAAATCCAGTTTGCCGACTTCATCTTCCCGGCGTTTGACCAGATCGTGAACGAGCTGGCCAAGTTCCGCTATCGCTCGGGCGGCGAGTATCCAGCGCCGATGGTCATCCGCACGCCGTATGGCGGTGGCATCCGCGGCGGTCACTATCACTCGCAGTCGCCCGAGGCGTACTTTGCCCATACGCCGGGTCTCAAGATCGTGATTCCGTCGAATCCGTATGACGCCAAGGGTCTGCTTCTGCAAGCGATGCGCGAAGAAGACCCGATCCTGTTTATGGAACCCAAGCGCGTCTACCGGGCGTCACGCGGCGAAGTGCCCGAGGGTGAGTACACGATCCCGCTCGGCCAGGCCAAAGTCGTTCGCCCCGGCAAAGGCGTGACCGTGCTGTGCTACGGATCGATGGTCCACACCGTCATGGAAGCGGTCGAAAAGCAGAACGCCGCCGAGTTTGACCCCGAAGTCATCGACCTGCGGACGATCATCCCGTTCGACGCCGAGACGATCCTCGATTCGGTCAAAAAGACCGGGCGCGTCGTCATCGTCTACGAAGCCCCGAAGACCTGCGGCTTTGGCGCCGAGCTTGCCGCGTTTATCGCCGAAAAAGCGATCCTGCACCTCGAGGCGCCGATCGCCCGCTGTGCTGGCCTGGACACCCCGTTCCCCTACACGCTCGAGCTGGAATACCTGCCATCGCCCGAGCGCGTCGCCAAAGCAATCGCCGACACCGCGAGGTATTAAGCCATGGCTCTCGAGTTCAAACTCCCCGACATTGGCGAAGGCGTCGTCGAAGGCGAGATCGTTCGCTGGCTGGTCAAAGAAGGCGACGTGCTGCGCGAAGACCAGCCGATGGTCGAAGTCATGACCGACAAGGCGACCGTCGAAATCCCGACGCCACGCGCCGGTCGGGTTCACAAGCTGATGGTCGATGCCGGCAAGCTGTGCGCCGTGGGTCAGGTCATGATCGTGATCGACACCGGCGGCACCGCCAGCCCGTCGGCAGCACCGACGCCCGCGGCCCAAGCCCCCGTGACGCAAGCCGCCCCCGCACAAGCCGCTCAGGCGCAGGTTTCAGCGCCCGTTCAAACGGTGTCAGCCGCCGAAGCCGCCGGTCGCAAGGTTTTGGCCACCCCGGCGACGCGACAGCTTGCACGGAACCTGGGCATCGACATTCGCACGGTGCTCGGCAGTGGCCCTGGTGGTCGCATCACCCGTGACGATGTCCGTCGGTTGAGCGAAAAAGCCACCGCCCCGGCACAAGCGGCACCGATCCCGGTGCAAGCCCCCGCAGCGGCGCAAAAGCCAGCCGCCCCAGCGCCGCGTCCGGCGGCAGAGCCTGTCGCGGTGGCTGTCAGCGCCGATGACGAGCGAATTGCCTTCCGCGGCGTGCGCAAAAAGATCGCCGAAAACATGCTGCGATCGAAGCAGTCGGCGGCGCACTTTACCTACGTCGAGGAAGTGGATGTCACCGACCTCGTCGCGCTGCGCAAACGGGCGCAGAAGCGGGCGCAAGAGCGCGGCGCCAAGCTGTCGTTTTTGCCGTTCATCATCAAAGCGGTCGTCTCGGGGCTGAAGAAGTACCCGATCTTGAACGCGACGCTCGACCAGCAGCGGGAAGAGATCGTGCTGCGCAAGCAGTACAACATTGGTGTGGCAGCAGCGACGGATTCGGGGCTGATCGTTCCGGTCTTGCGCAACGCCGACAAGATGTCGCTGTTCCAGATCGCGTCGGAGCTGGAGCCGCTCGCCGAGCGGGCACGCACCGGAAAAGCCAGCCGTGACGAGCTGACCGGATCGACGTTTACCATCTCGTCGCTCGGCAAGCTGGGCGGTGTGCTGGCGACGCCGATCATCAACTTCCCCGAAGTGGCGATCCTGGGCGTTCACAAAATCAAGGAAACCCCAGCAGTGCGCGACGGGCAGATCGTGGTGCGGCAGGTGATGAACCTGTCTATTTCGCTCGATCACCGGATCGTCGATGGCTACGAAGGCGCGATGTTCCTTCAGCATGTGGTTTCGCTGCTCGAAGACCCGACGCTGATGTTTATGGAGCTGACCTAACCGATGCGCAACGCCCCGCCTTCTTTTGGCTTTGCGCCGCCCGCCGAGCAGTTTGTGCCCAGGCAATACCTGGCGCCAAATGGCAGCTTTGACCCGACGCAGGTTGCAGCACTCGGCATCCCGCGGGATCAGCTTCTGAAGCTGTATCGCGGCATGCTGCTGATTCGGATCATCGACGAACGGATGCTCCTGCTCCAGCGCCAAGGTCGGATCAGCTTCTATGGCGAAGCGCGCGGCCAGGAAGCGGCGGTGGTGGGAACAGCGGCGGGCCTTGGACCGCAAGACTACATCCTGCCGGCGCTGCGCGAAGCGGGAGCGGCGCTGTATCGGGGGCTGCCGCTCCGGACGTATATCTCGCAGATTTACGGCAACGAAAACGACGTCACCAAAGGCCGGCAGATGCCGTGTCACCCCGGTACGCGGCAGGCCCGTTACGTCACGATGTCGTCGTGCATCGCGACGCAGCTGCCGCATGCGGTCGGGATGGCGATGGCGGCCAAAATTCGTCGCGACGACGTGGTCATTGCCGGTTACATGGGCGATGGCGCGACGAGCGAAGGCGATTTCCACGTCGCACTCAACTTTGCCGCGGTCTACAAAGCGCCTGTGGTGTTCGTCTGTCAAAACAACCAGTGGGCTATATCGACGCCGGTGGCGGGACAGACGGCATCACCAACGATGGCGCACAAAGCGCTGGCCTATGGCATTCCGGCGCTGCGCGTCGATGGCAACGATGTGCTCGCGTGTTATACGGCGATGCGCGACGCCGTGGCGTATGCCCGCAGCGGGGGCGGCCCGATGTTCGTCGAAGCGCTGACCTACCGGGTGAGCGCACACTCGACGTCGGATGATCCGTCGCGTTATCGCGATGAATCGGTGACGGCGGTGTGGAAAACCGAGCGCGATCCGATCCAGCGCTATCGGCACTTTCTGCGGGTGATTGGCGCGCTGACCGACGGTGTTGACGAAGCGCTGCACGAAGCGATCGAAGCCGAGATCAAAGCCGCGGTGCTGGCGGAAGAAGCGGCAGGGCTGCCACCGCTATCGACGCTGATCGAAGACGTGTTTGCGACACCGACGAACGCCCTGCGTGAGCAGCTTGCCGAAGTCGCCGCCGCCCTGCCCCACAAGCCGCACTAGGGACGAACAGCGATGGCGTCGATTTCGACGAGCGCACCGCGCGGCAGACCGGCGGCAGCAATCGTGACGCGCGCCGGCGGATGTTCCGGAAAGTAGCGACCGTAGACGCCGTTGACGGTGGCAAAGTCGCCCATGTTGGACAGGTAAATGGTGCAGCGGGCGACGTCGGCAAAGCTGCAACCCGCTGCCGCGAGCACCGCTTGCAGATTTTTCATCACCTGCTCGGTCTGGGCGGCGACATCACCGGCGCCGACAAGCTGTCCACTTTCCGGCGACAGCGGAATCTGCCCCGAACAAAACACCAAGTTGGACACAGCGATGGCCTGCGAATACGGCCCAATCGCCGCCGGGGCGGCCCCTGTCGAGATCACGGTACGTTGTTGGCTCATGCCGCGAGCCTATCTTACATCCGCCCACGGCGCCAAACGTCTGGTCGCGCGATACAGCGACAGCGTATGATTTTTGGCCATGAGCATCGTATCCCGACAAGTCGTCACTCCACGTCTCCAGATCAAGTGCCTTGATACCGGCGGCAGCGGCCAGCCTGTGCTGTTTGTCCACGGCAACATCTCGACCAGCGAGTTTTTTGCCGACCTGCTTCTGAAGCTGCCCCCGGCCTACCGCGGCATCGCGCCGGATCTGCGCGGCTTTGGCGACACCGAAGCCAAACCGATCGACGCGACGCGCGGCGTGGATGATTTCGTCGACGACATCGCCAGCTTGATCGATTCGATCGAAGGGCTGGCGGGCAAGAAAGTCGTGCTGTGTGGCTGGTCCGTCGGTGGCGCGGTGGTGCTGCGCTATGCAATCAAACACCCCGACAGAGTCGCCGGACTGGTGCTTGAAGCACCGATGTCGCCGTTTGGCTTTGGCGGCACCCGTGATGCCGTCGGAACGCCGTGTTTTGCCGACTTTGCCGGATCGGGCGCCGGAACCGCCAGCCCCCCCTTTGTCGAGCGGCTTGCGCAAAAAGACCGCAGCGCCGACAGCGATTTTTCGCCGCGCAAAATCGTCCGCGGTTTCTT
Source organism: Pseudomonadota bacterium (assembly GCA_035340095.1). Classification (GTDB taxonomy): domain Bacteria; phylum Myxococcota_A; class Polyangia; order Palsa-1104; family JAEUJZ01; genus JAEUKA01. The sequence continues at coordinate 5,969 of DAORGN010000030.1, forward strand.
CGTCAAAGCGGGGCATCAGATCGCGGCTGCCGAGGAAGATCGCTACGTCGACGAAATCTTGAAGACCCAGATCGGCGCCGATCACTATCCTGGCGATGCGGCTGGATCGGCGAACTGGCCGACGGTGGCACCGGGAACGCGCGGCATGAACAACGCGATTTCGCCCAAGTACGTAAACCTGTCGGGCTTTGCCAAGATTCCGACGCATCCAAAAGTGCTGTGGATTCGCGGCACCGACGATCAAATCGTGTCGGATACGTCGCTGTTCTGCTTTGGTTTCCTGGGCAAGCTGGGGGTGATTCCGGGCTGGCCGGGCGACGAAGCGTATCCGGCACAGCCGATGGTGTCGCAGATGCGGACGCTGCTAAACGACTACCGCGCAAACGGTGGGTCGTATGAAGAAGTGGTGCTGACGGACTGCGGACACTCGCCGCATCTGGAAAAACCGACGGAGTTTCGCGAAAAGCTGCTGTCGTTCCTGCACGAAATCGGCGTCTAGTTCGGTTTTTTGCGACTGAGGGCGGCGTGCGCGGCAGCGAGTCGAGCGACGGGCACGCGGTACGGTGAACACGACACGTAGTCGAGCTGGAGCTTGTGGCACAGCGCGATGCTCTCGGGGTCGCCACCGTGTTCGCCGCAGATGCCGACTTCAAGTCCTGGCCGGCTCTGCCGTCCGAGCCGCACCGCCATGTCCATCAGCTTGCCGATGCCGCGCTCGTCGAGCGTCGCGAACGGATTTTTCGGCAAAAGACCCCGCGACAGATATTCGACCAGGAAGCTCGCTTCGGCATCGTCACGCGAAATCCCGAACGTCGTCTGCGTCAGATCGTTTGTGCCAAACGAAAAGAACTCGGCAAATTCGGCGATCTGGTCGGCGGTGAGCGCCGCGCGCGGAATTTCGATCATGGTGCCGAACTGGTAGTCGACGCGGACCCCTTGCTCGGCCATGACTTTTTGCGCTTCTTCTTCGAGCAGGGTGCGCTCCATCTTCAGCTCACTCGACAGCGCGACGAGCGGAATCATGATTTTCGGCTTTACGACGATGCCATCGCGCTTGCAGGCGCACGCCGCCTCGAAAATCGCACGGACCTGCATCTTGGTCAGCTCGGGAAGGTGGATGCCGAGTCGAACGCCGCGCAGACCGAGCATCGGGTTTTGCTCGCGCAGAAACTGCACGGCATGCAGCATCCGTCGCTTCACATCCAGTTCGTGTTGGACTAATTCTGGTTCGCCGTCGCCCAACTTGACGCGAGTTTCCAAGATCGCGACATCGCGCAGCAGCTCATCGTGGCTTGGCAAAAACTCGTGGAGCGGCGGATCGATCAGGCGAATCGTCACCGGCAGGCCATCCATAATCCGGAACAGCCCGTCGAAGTCGGCCCGTTGGAACGGCAAAAGACGCGCCAGCGGTTCGGCCCGTTCGGCATCGCTGCGCGCCAGGATCATCGCTTGGATGTGGGGCAGCCGCTCGGGTTCAAAGAACATATGCTCGGTACGACACAGTCCAATGCCTTGGGCGCCGTATTCGCGGGCTTTTTTGGCATCGCGCGGATAGTCGGCGTTGGCCCACACCCCGAGGCGACGGAACCGATCGGCCAGCCCGAGGAGGCGCAAAAGATGCGGATCTCGAATGTCGGGTGAGACGGTCTGAAGCTGACCGGCGAAGACTTCACCGCTTGTGCCGTCGATGGAAACGAAGTCGCCTTCTTTGAACGTGCGGCCTAGGACGGTAAAGGTTCGACTCGCGGCATCAATATCGAGCGCCGAAGCACCGACGACGGCAGGCTTGCCAAACTGCCGGGTGACGAGCGCCGCGTGGCTGGTGCGACCGCCACGGCTGGTGAGCACGCCGCGCGCCGCCAAGATGCCGTGCACGTCGTCGGGTTTGGTTTCGGCGCGAACCAGGATGACGGCTTTCTTTTCGACTTTGGCCAGTCGTTCCGCGGTATCGGCATCGAAGACGATCTCTCCGACGGCAGCACCCGGTGCGACATTGAGTCCGGTGGCAATCAGATCGCCGGCTGCTTTGCGCTCTTTTTTGGCTTTGGGATCAAACTGCGGGTGCAAAAAGTATTCGATGTGGCTCGGCGAGACACGCAGGACGGCTTCTTCGGGCGTGATCAGTCTTTCGTCGGAAAGCTCGACTGCGATGCGAACGGCGGCCTGGGCGGTGCGCTTGGCGTCGCGGGTCTGCAAAATCCACAGCTTGCCGCGCTCGATGGTGAACTCGACGTCCTGAACGTCGCGGTAGTGGCGCTCTAACTTGCCGCAGATGTCGCGGAACTCGGCAAAGATCGTCGGCATCTTTTCGCCCAGCGCGGCGATGCGTTCGGTCTGACGGGTGCCCGATACGACGTCTTCGCCCTGCGCGTTGACCAGAAAATCGCCTTCGAGTTCGTTTTCGCCCGTCGAGACGTTGCGCGTGGTGGCGACGCCAGTGCCCGAAGTGTCCCCGAGGTTGCCAAACACCATCGCGACGATGCAGACGGCGGTGCCGAGGTTGTCAGCAATGTTCGAGGCGCGGCGGTAGTCAATCGCGCGCTTGCCGTTCCACGAACGGAAGACCGCTTCGGTGGCGAGCCGGAGCTGTTCATACGGATCGTCGGGCATGCTGTGGCCGGCGAGGCGGGCGATGATCTGCTTGAACTCGGCGGTGATCCGGCGCAGGTCGTTTTCATGCAGCGAAGCATCGTTTTCGACGCCAGCCGCTTTGCGGGCGTGGGCGAGCACTTCTTCAAACGGCTCGTCGGGAAGGCTCAGCACGACAGTGCCGAACATCTGCACGAGCCGTCGATACGAGTCATAAACAAAGCGCGAATCGCCGGTCAGCTTGGCAAGTCCCGCCGCGACCTCTTCGTTTAGGCCGATGTTTAGGACTGTGTCCATCATGCCCGGCATCGAAAACTTGGCCCCCGATCGGCAGGACACGAGCAGCGGATTCTGCGGGTCGCCAAAGCGCTTGCCGGTCAGCGACTCGACTTGGCGCAGCGCCAAAAGTTCTTCTTCCCACATCCCGGCGGGAAACTTGGCACCTTCGGCCAAAAAGGCGTTGCAAGCCGCCGTCGAAACAACAAATCCCGGTGGGACGGGCACGCCGATGCGAACCATGTCGGCAAGGTTTGCGCCCTTGCCACCGAGCAGCCCTCGCACCCCATCCCAGGAACCGCACGATTGCTCGGCGGCGTCGAGTTCGGAAAACAGGTACACCCACTTGGCCGGGCCTTGAAAGGGGGTTGCAGTCTGAGCGGACATGATGAGATACCTCCGAGCGTCGTTAAGGAATCTGCGTAACTCTTCGATCTGCGAATAATTTGGGTACGCGCGCAGGGTAACACCAGAGCGGGCGCGCAAATCATCGCAGCAGCGAGCCAAGGACAGAGGGGACGATGCACGACGGGCAGCCCGAGCAAGCCGCACAACGGATGGAAGTCAGCGAGCTTGCGCACCTCATCGATGTGCTGTGGCAAGCCGGCTACCGCGTGCTGGGGCCCACGGTGGGTGATGGGGCGATAGTGCATGGCGAGGTGCGCACGCCAAACGACCTGCCCGTCGGCATTCGCGATGAACAAAACGGCGGTCACTATCGACTGGTTCAGCGGGGTGACGGCGCGTTCTTTGGCCATAACGTCGGGCCGCACTCGCTCAAGCGCGAGCTTTTGCCCCCGCGAGAGCGGCTGTTTTCGACGATTCGCCGCGGCAAGCAAGTGACGATCACAAACGAGCCGCTGTCGACGGAAAAGATCGCGTTTCTGGGAGCCAAAGCCTGCGAACTTTCCGCGATGCTGACGCAAGATCGGGTGTTTTTGGGCCAAAACCATCCCGATGCGCACTACGCGGCACGCCGGCGCGCGATGTTCATCGTCGGAGTAAGCTGCACGCAAGCGGGCGGCACATGTTTTTGCACGTCGATGGGAACGGGGCCGCGCGTCGATGCGGGCGCCGATCTCGCACTTGTCGAAGTGGTGTCGGACCGCGGGCACTATTTTCTGATCGAATCCAAGACGCCTGCCGGACACGATGTGGCCAAAAAGCTTGCCCTGGCGCCAGCCAGCGTCGACGACATTCGCCAAGCCGAGCTGCGCATTGCCGATGCGACGACCCAGATGGGACGGCATCTGTCGACGAGCGGAATCAAAGAACAGCTTGCTGCGGCAGCCGAACATCCGCACTGGGACGACGTCGCTTCGCGCTGTCTGTCGTGTGCCAACTGCACGCTGGTCTGCCCAACCTGTTTTTGCAACACCGTCGAAGATGTCACCGACCTAGAGGGCGATCACTCCGAGCGCTGGCGACGCTGGGATTCGTGTTTCCACGAAGATTTTTCCTACCTGCATGGCGGATCGGTCCGTCACAGCGTCAAGTCGCGCTATCGGCAGTGGATGACCCACAAGCTGTCGACGTGGATCGATCAGTTTGGCCAGTCGGGCTGCGTCGGCTGCGGTCGCTGCATCACGTTTTGTCCCGTCGGGATTGATATCACCGCCGAAGTCTTGGCCCTAAAGCCTACGTCACCATGAAAAAGACGAATCTTTCGCTGTCACCACAGACGCTGTCGCTGCCGTTCTTCGTCGGATTTTCCGAAGACGAGCTGGCGATTTTGGCCGACCACTGTCGACGAAGCCACGTTCCGGCCAACACCGAAGTCGTGCGCGAGGGCCAGGTAGCGACCGAATTTTTCTTGGTGCTCGATGGAAAGCTGGTGGTCGAAACCCATGTCCCCGGTCGCGGCGCGGTGGTGCTTCAGACGCTGCACCGCGGTGATGTGCTCGGTTGGTCGTGGCTTTTGGCAAACGGAAGCTTTGCCTTTTCGGCGAAGACGCTGACCGAGACGGAGCTTTTGATTTTTGACGGCACGGCGCTCTTGCGCACCTGTGACAGCCATCCGCGGCTCGGTTATCTGCTGATGCGGCGCTTCGCCCAAGTGATGAGCGATCGGCTGCGTCACACCCGAATTCAGCTTTTGGACCTGTATTCGCCGCCGCCGGGTGGCGGTGCTTTTCCGGCGCTAAAAAAACGATGAGCGACGAGCCGAAACCGATCAACATGCCAAAAGCGGACGAGTGCTCGGCGCTTTGCCCGACGCCTTATCGGGTCTTGCGCTATCAGCGTGAGACGGACGATACCTTTACGCTGACGATGGAACCGGAATCGGGCGACGAGGCACTTCGCTTTGCGCCCGGTCAGTTCAACATGCTGTATGCATTTCCGACGGGCGATGTGCCGATTTCGGTCAGCGGTGCCGCGGCAGATCGAAAAGTGCTCGTGCACACGATTCGCGCTGTCGGTCCGGTGACGCGGGCGCTATCGACGCTCAGACGAGGCGATAGCGTGCTTGTGCGCGGACCGTTTGGAACGCCGTGGCCCGTCGAACAAGCCGAAGATCACGATGTGGTGATCATCGCGGGGGGCATCGGTCTGGCGCCGCTGCGACCGGTGATCTATCACCTGCTCGCGCATCGCTCGCGGTATCGTCGGGTGAGCCTGCTTTACGGTGCGCGCACGCCGAGCGACGTTCTCTATCCCAAGCAGCTTGCCGCGTGGAAAAAGCGCGCCGATCTGCAAGTCGAAGTCACCGTCGATCGCGGCGATCCAAGCTGGCATGGCGACGTCGGTGTCGTGACCCAGCTTATCGATCGGGTAGCCACCGATCCCAGTCGCACCGTCGCCATGATCTGTGGTCCCGAAGTGATGATGCACTACTGTCGGCTTGCGCTGAGCCAGCGCGGCATCGCGGCAAAGCAAATCTATCTGTCGATGGAACGCAACATGAAGTGCGGCGTCGGGAGCTGCGGTCACTGTCAGCTTGGGCCGTTTTTCCTGTGCAAAGACGGGCCGGTGCTCGACTACGAGCGGCTTGGGCCGGTGTTCTCCGTCAAGGAGCTGTAGCGTGAAAGCCAAAGCGCGTCCCCGACTGGCGGTGTGGAAGTTTGCGTCCTGCGATGGCTGTCAGCTCAGCTTGCTCGACTGTGAAGACGAACTTTTGCGCCTGGCCCAAGTGGTCCAGTTTGCAAACTTCGTCGAAGCCAGCAGCAAGGTTTCCCCCGGACCCTACGACCTCTCGCTCGTCGAAGGATCGATCACCACCGAACACGATCGGCAGCGCATCGCCGACATCCGCGCAAGCTCGCGCATTTTGGTCACCATCGGGGCCTGCGCGACATCGGGCGGAATCCAAGCGCTGCGCAACGGCGCCGACGTCGCCGAGTTTACCCGCCACGTCTACGCGCATCCCGAATACATCTCGACGCTCGCGACGAGCACACCGATGTCAGCCCACGTCAAAGTCGACTATGAGCTTTTCGGCTGCCCGATCAGCAAAAGCGAGCTGTTGGAAGTCGTCGCCGCGTTTTTGCAAGGTCGCAAGCCACGGGTCTATTCACACGCGGTCTGCGTCGACTGCAAGCTGCGCGGGACGCCGTGCCTGACGGTGACGCGCGGCGAAGTCTGTCTTGGCCCAGTCACCCACGCAGGCTGCCAAGCGCTGTGCCCCAGCTACGGTCGCGGCTGTTTTGGCTGCTTTGGCCCCAAAGAAGCGAGCAACCCGTCGTCTTTGGCCGCCCACCTTCAGCGCCAAAGCGGCCAGCCCGATGTCGCGCTCTCGCGACTTTTGAACTCGTTTGCCGGCCAAGCGCCCGCCTTTGTTTTGGCAAGAAAGCGCCTCCACGGCTCAAGCTGCTAAGCTGCGCCCGACTCCACTTCACCATGGACCACGACAGCGATTCCAACTCGGCAAGCGAAAGCGAGCTGCGCCTCCGCGCCGGGGCCAAGACGCGCACCATCCACGTCGACTACCTTGCACGGGTCGAGGGCGAAGGCGCGCTGTACGTCAAGACCCGCGGCGATCTGGTCGAGGACGTACAGCTGCGGATTTTTGAACCACCGCGCTTTTTTGAAGCGTTTTTGCGTGGCCGATTGGCGACGGAAGCGCCCGACCTGACGGCCCGCATCTGCGGCATCTGCCCGGTGGCGTATCAGATGTCGTCGACGCATGCGATAGAGCAAGCGCTCGGCATCCAGATCACCCCGGACATTCGCGCGCTGCGTCGGCTCTTGTACTGCGGCGAGTGGATCGAAAGCCACGGCCTGCATGTTTACATGCTGCACGCGCCGGACTTCCTCGGCAAAAGCGACGTGGTGGCGCTGGCCAAAGACTTTCCCGGCCTGGTGCGCGACGGGCTCGAACTGAAAAAAACCGGCAACGAAATCCTGCGCGTGCTCGGTGGCCGTGAAATCCATCCGATCAACATTCGCGTCGGTGGTTTTTATCGGCTGCCCACCCGCGCCGAACTTCTGACCCTGCGTGAACCACTTTTGCGGGCCCGCGATCACGCGCTTGCAACGGTGCGCTGGGTGTCGGGGTTTCCCTTCCCGGACGTGTCGCGGAACTACGACTTTGTCAGTCTGTGGCATCCCGACGAATATCCGCTGTGCGAAGGCCAGATCGTTTCGTCGTCGGGTCTGCGAATCGCTGCGCGTGACTTTGAAGCCCACTTTGTCGAACAGCATGTCGCCCACTCGAATGCGCTGCATGCCGCCAAAGTGTCCGACGGTGGCGCGTATTTGGTGGGTCCGCTTGCGCGTTACAACCTGTGCGGCGACAAGCTGCCCGAAATCGCCAAGCAAGCAGCCCGCGACGCCAAGCTGCCTTCGCGATGCCAAAATCCGTTCCAAAGCATCATCGTGCGCGCCGTCGAGCTGGTCTTTGCCTGCGATGAAGCGCTGCGAATCGTCGAAGCCTATCGCCCGTCGGGACCATCCTACGTCGCCGCTGAGCCTCGCGATGCCGAGGGAGCCGCCGCCACCTGTGCGCCGCGTGGGCTGCTCTACCAGCGTTACAAAATCCGCCAGGACGGCACCATCGCCGAGTGCAAGATTGTGCCGCCCACTTCACAAAACCAACGCACCATCGAGGACGATCTGCGCACGGTTGTAAGCCAAGAAATCCGTCGACCCAAGGCGGAGCTGACGGCGCGCTGCGAGCAGACGATCCGCAACCACGACCCCTGCATCTCGTGCGCGACCCATTTTCTGCGCCTGGAGATCGAGGACGATGCAAAAATCCAGCAAAACTCCTGACCGCAAGCTGTTCGGCACCGACGGCATTCGCGGCGTCGCCAACGTCCCGCCGATGACCATCGAAACCGCCATGCGGCTCGGTCGCGCCGTCGCCCGGCTTTACCACCGCCCAGGCCACCGAGGCCGCATCATCATCGGCAAAGACACCCGCTTGTCGGGCTACATGTTCGAGCAGGCCATGGCCGCCGGCATTTGCTCGATGGGCGCCGATGTCATGCTGTGCGGACCGCTGCCGACGCCGGGCATTGCGTTTTTGACCTCGTCGATGCGCGCCGATGCTGGTGTGGTGATCTCGGCGAGCCACAACCCCTACTACGACAACGGCATCAAAATTTTCGCGGCGGACGGCTTCAAGCTGCCGGACTCGACAGAAGCCAAGCTCGAAGAAATGATGGGGGACAGCGACGAAACGATCACGCGGCCCGGTCACGACGAAATCGGTCGCGCCCAGCGCATCGACGACGCCCGCGGTCGCTACATCGTGTTTCTCAAAAACTCGTTCCCGCGCAAGCTGTCGCTCGATGGGCTGAAAATTGTCGTCGATTGTGCCCACGGAGCCGCCTATCGCGTCGCCCCCAATGTGCTCTCGGAGCTTGGGGCCCAGGTGATTGCGCTGGGCGTCGGCCCGGACGGAAAAAACATCAACGATCACGTCGGTGCGCTGCATACAGAAGCCATGTGCCGGGCCGTCGTCGAGCAGGGCGCGCACGTCGGTATCGCGCTCGACGGTGACGCCGATCGGGTTATTTTTGCCGATGAGCGTGGCCAGATTGTCGACGGTGATGCGATCATGGCGCTGTGCGCAAGGCGGCTTTTGGCACGCGGCGAGCTGCGCAAAAACACGCTGGTGGCGACGGTGATGTCAAACCTGGGGCTGGAACGCGCGCTGTCCGACATGGGCGGCAAGCTGCTGCGGACTGCCGTCGGCGATCGCTACGTTGTCGAAGCGATGCGGCAAAACGATCTCAACCTCGGTGGTGAACAGAGCGGACACCTGGTGTTCCTCGATCACATGACGACGGGCGACGGCATCATCGCGGCCTTGCAAGTGCTGACAGCGATGCTCGAAGAAAATCAGCCACTTTCGTCGCTGGCCAGCATCATGCAGCCGTATCCACAGGTGCTTTTGTCGGTCAAAGTCGCGCGCCGCTTGCCGCTCGGTGAGCTTGGCACGGTGCAGTCGCTCATCAGCAGCGTCGAAAGCACGCTCGGCCAAGACGGACGGGTGCTGGTGCGCTACTCGGGAACCGAACCCAAAGCACGGGTGATGATCGAAGGGCCCGACGAGACGCTGATTCAGCGCTATGCCCAGGACATTGCGTCGGAGCTTGTCCGCGCCTGTTCGTAAGTCAAAACACCGACGCTACGTCGGCGACCGCCGCACATCTTTTTGTTCCGCCCAGGTCAAAAGCGGCGTCTCTTCAGGATGAAACGGCAGCCACGGCGTCTTTCCCAGCGTCCGTCGCATCATCATCACCGGATAGAGCAAAAACGACGGCGGTCGCGCAGGTCGATTTTGCCTTTTGGCCCGATCCCGCTCGCGCTGCGAAAGTGGCAGAAATTCGCTAACTTTCGGTGCGCGCAGCGACGACAAAAGCCCGTCCAGTTCCGATCTTCGATGATCGACTATCGATGTCTCCATCGAAAACGCGCCGCACTGTCCGTGCCAGTCGGACAGCATTTGGCAGGCGCCCAGCGCTTGTCCACGGTCCGACGCGACACCGATTCGCTGCCAGCCTTTTTTCTTCGCAATCCGCAGCGAGTTGTAGACGTTTTCCTCGGTGTGCAGCGCGTGCGGTTCAAGATAAATCCGATCCGCCGGCACCCCCATCGCCGTCATCGCCACCGCCAGCGCTTCCGCCTCGACAAATGGGGTGTAGACCGCTGATCCCGACGTGATGAAGTGTTGTGCCTGACCGCGTTCCCACAGCAGCGCCGCCCACACCGCCCGCCTTTGCAGACAGCGTGACAGTGCACCGTCGGCCAGCGTCGGACAGCCGGGAATGATCAGCGCATCGAAAGGCTGCTCGACGGGGGCACGTACTTCCAGGTGGCCCGCGCAACCGGCCATCACGACGGACATCAGCATCGTCCCGAACATAACACAGCAAAGCCACAGTCCGGCCCGCCGAAAGCCCGAGCGCGTTGGCAGACGGTGTGATGCAGTGCCCATGACAAGTTAGCCTCCCAGATCACTGATTAGAGGCTGTAGCTCGTCATGAAGCTTCATCCGAAGCCGTCCCGCAAGCTGGCTGGCTTCCCGCAGCGCCGCCCGGCCCGGTCCCAGCTTCCGTCTTTCGACGAGCAGCTTGCCAAATGCCGCCAGTCCCTGCGCCAGTTCAATCTGATCGCCACCTTCGCGCAGAAGCGCCACCGCCCGCTTGAGATAATCCCAGGCCGGGTGCTCACCCTCGACGGTTTCATCAAACAGCGTCGAAGCATGAATTTCCCCGAGCGTCAAAAGACCACGCGCAATCAAACTGCGCAGCCCCGACTGCTGCGCCCGCTCAAGCGCCCGCTGACACAGCTCCAGCGCTTTTTGTTTGTCACCGCGTCGCAGATGAATCAGCCCGAGCAGCCGCTTGCTTTCGGCCAGACCACGCTGATCGAGCAGCCGCAGCGCCAGCTCTTTCGCTTGCAAAAGCCGCGACTCCGCTTCGCTCAAGAGCCCATCGCGCAGCATCGCATCGCCGAGACAGCAGAGCAGCGTGACCAGTTCTTTCGACGGACCCGCGCGTTCACACAGCGGCAGCGCGTCTTCGAGCCGTGCCCGCGCCGCCGCCACTTCGCCGCGCGCCAGATCGACGCTGCCAAGTGCCGTCATCGCCGCCGCTTGCAGCCGAGGTTCGTCTTCCGACTTGCGCAGCGCTTCTTCGTAACAGCTCACCGCCGCATCGAGCGCCCCACGCTGGTATTCGACCAAACCAACATGCAAAAGCGACTGTGCGACTTTTTTGCGATCGAGCAGCCTGCGCCGCATTTCCAGCGACTGCGCGAGTCGATCCATGCCGTCGGACTGCTTGCCCAGCCAGACCAGCGCTTGGCCTTCCTCGTCGAGCGCATCGGAAATCCCGACCTGATCTTGCAGATGCGTAAACAGCTCCAGCGAGCGCTGAATGTAGCGTAGCGCGCGCGACGGATCGTGGGCGACGATGCGCGCCATTTCCAAAAACGCCTGTGCCCGTTCTTTGCGCGACGCCAGCGCAAAACCCAGCCGCACCACGTTTTCCCACGCCGACAGCGCTGCTTCCAAATCACCCAGCAGCGAAAGCACGCGCCCGACCTGCTGCCACAGCCGCAGCCGCGTCGACAAATGTTCTGACGACAGACACGCAAGTCCGCGCAAAAGCAGCCGCGGCGCTCGTCCCGTCGCACCGCTCTTGACTGACAGCTCGGCGGCTCGTTCAAACGAAAGCGCTGCCAAAAGACCTTCGCCCGCCCGTTCGTAATGACGCGCAATCCGCTGTTGCAGGTCTTCCCGGTCAGCGTCGGGCTGCAGCAGCAGAAACTGCGCCATCAGCAGGTGATAGCGACGACGACGCTCGGATTCGACCTGCTCGTAAATGGTTTTTTGCCACGGCGGATAGGCAAACCGCAGCTCTTTTTCGACGCCGAGCTGGCTGTTTGGAACCAGCATCAGCACGCCCTGGCCAATCAGCTGCTCGCACAGCTCTGACAGTTCAGCGACGCGCTCGGGGTCCCCGTCTTGGATGTCGGCAAGCGGCGGGCCGTTTAGGTCCCCGTCGCCCAGCTCCGTCAGTCCATACGCCTCACAGCGGCTCAGCGTCAGAAGCGCGCCAAGATGGAAGTTTTCGCCCGCGACCGCCGCGTATTCGAGCAGCCGACGCGAGCCTTCTGCCATCGCCCGCAGGCGCGCCTCGACAACCCCCGGCAGCGACGACGGAAGCTCCACTTGACTGAGCTTTTCTTCGTCCCACACCGGCACAAGCGAGCGATCCCCATCACCCGGCTGCCACGACAGCACCTGGGTTTCGACGAGCAAACGCAAAAATTCGACCATCGCCCGTGGTGTGCTTTCGGAAAACTGCTGGCAGTGCGAGACCACCCACGACGGCAATTCCTCGGGTTCGGCACCGACGATTGATCCGATGAGCTGCAGTTTTTCTTCGTCGCAGAGCAGATTCAGCTGCAGCCGCACAGGCGGACTGCTCGTCGCACCAAAGTCGGGGAATGTTTCCAAAAACTCGGGCCGCGCCGCCAGTCCGACGACCACCGGCAAGTCCGACAGCCCGTCGAGCAGATACGTCACCAGGTTGACCGTTTCGGGGCTCGCCTGGTCCATGTCATCGAGCAAGATCAAAAGCGGCCCGCGTCGCGCATCCGCGACAAAGAACCGTTTGATCGCCGAATACATCCGCGACTCGCTGCGCACGCTGGCCGCCTGCGAATTCGTCGGCTGGGCCGATCCATCGGGAAACGGGATGCCCAAAAGCTCGCCAAGCACATGCGCCACTTCGGTCGCGCGCACCGCCGGCAAAAGCACACGACACAGCCGCAAAAGCTTGTCCCGAGCAGCGCCAATCGGTTCGCTTTTTTGCAGATCGCAGCGACGACGAATCAGCTCGATGAACACCGCCAGCGGTGCCGCACCTTCGCCGGGTACCGTCGCTTGCAACACCCGATCGGGCGACACCGCAAAATACGACGTGGCCGCCCGTCCCAGCTCTGACAGAAGCCGCGTCTTGCCCTGCCCCGTCCCGGCGATAAGCAGAAAGCTGCGCAGGCTGTGCGACTTGATGCTCTGCTCGATGCAGCCGAGCAGCCGGCCCAGCTCCTCTTTTCGTCCGCAAAACGGCACCTCGGTGTCGGCGGATTCGGCCTGCAAAAGGTCTTCTTCCGACAGGGTGTAATGCGGCCCGGTTTCATCCCCAGACAGCATCTCCCCGTCGAGCCGCGGAACCAGCGCTGTGCGGCAGCTTCCACAGATTTCGGTTCCGTCGGGCACAGGTGCGTGACAGCTGAGGCAGCGAGACATCGTCCGCTTTTAACGCGAGTGCAGAAGCTTGCACAAGACCGCAGGCAGCCCAGGCTGGCGAAAAGCGCCGCACGTCGCAAAGAGCCGCGATATTGTGAAAAAACGATGAGCGAGGAACGCATTCCGGAGCCACGGCGCTCGCGACTGTCCACCTACAACCAGGTTGCACTGGCTGCCGCAGCGACGGTGGCGCTCTGCTATTTCGGTCGTTTGGTGATCATGCCGACGCTGATGGGGGTCGCGTTTGCGCTTTTGCTCGGTCCTTTTGTCGACGCCTGTGCGCGCGTGCGGATTCCGCGGTCGCTGAGTGCGCTCTTGCTCATCACGCTGACGCTGACAGTGATGTATGCGGCGACGCACCTTCTGTACGACTTGGTGACGGAGTTTCTCGACGAACTGCCGAGACATTCGGCGAAATTTGACGCTTTTTTCGACGCGATTCGCAAAAAGCTCGACAGCCTCGCCAAAACCACTCGGCTGCTCGGCAACACGCCCGAACCGAGCATTTCGGTGCGGCAGCCGATCGACTGGCCCAAGCTGGTCATTGGTGGCGCAAACTCTCTCGGTGAGTTTCTGTTTATCACCTCGTTTGTGCCGTTTATTACGTACTTTTTGCTGACGTGGCAAAACCACCTCTACCGGGCGACGGTGCGGATGTTTTCCGTCGACCGCCGCAGCGAAGTCGAGCGCACGATGGGACAAATCGCATCCATGATGCGCAGCGTTCTGGTCGGCAATCTGCTCGTCGGTCTGCTCATCGGCGTGCTCAGCACCGTGCTGTTTGCGCTGGTGCATGTGCCCTACTTTTACATCCTCGGCTTCGTGAGCGGCCTGCTCAGCATGGTGCCGTATCTGGGATCGGTGCTCGCGGTGCTGCCGCCGCTCCTTATGGGGCTTGGACAGCTGAGTGGATCGGGGGTGCTGGCGCTCGGAATGGGCGTGCTCTTGCTCCATCTTTTGGCGATAAACCTTTTGGTGCCCAAAATGATCGGCAAGCGAGTGCAGATAAATCCACTCGCCGCGACGCTGTCGCTGCTGCTGTGGGGGGTTTTGTGGGGTGGGATTGGGCTGTTGCTCGCGGTGCCGATTGCCGCTGCCATCAAGATCGTCTGCGATCACATCGAACCGCTGCACGCCATTGGCGCGTGGCTTGGCGATGATCTCGACGAAGATCCTGCGCCCAAAGCTTCCGCCGCGGAGCACGCTTGACAGCCGCTTTTCCTCGCCAAAGCTTATCCAACATGCGCCGAAAAAACGCTGCGTCCGTGTTTTCCACTGCCCTTTTTGCGCTGGCCCTGATCTCGCTGCCGGCCTGTCAGGGCTCCGGTCGTCAAAAAACCGTGGCTGCCAAAAAAGCAGCGCCGACGACAGCGCCAAGTCCCCCCGCGTCGCCGTCGGGTTTGCCTGCCCTGCCACCACCGGCAACGACCAGTCGCACAGGCGGCATTGAGCTTGTGGGAACGACCCTTCCAGCGGCGCTCACCCCAAGTCAGCAGAGCCGTCGCACCCCCGTCGTCGATGCGGTGAACCGAGCGGCCCCATCGGTGGTGTCGATTTTTAGCGAACAAAAACCCCAGTACAATCCGTTTGGCTTTTTCGGTCTTGAAGACGATGACGAAACAGGGCGCACCTCGCTCGGGTCCGGTGTCATCGTCGATCCACGCGGCTTGATCGTCACAAACGAGCACGTCGTCGCCGGAGCCGCCAAAATTCGCGTCCTGCTCGCCGATGGCCGCGAGCTACCAGCAACACTCGTCGGGGCCGATCAGTCCTTTGACTTGGCGGTGCTCAAAATCGAAGCCGTCGGCAAAGACAACAAAGAACCCAAAGACCTGCCGTCGCTCAAGCTCGGAACGGCGTCGGACCTTATGATCGGCGAAACGGTCATCGCGATCGGCAATCCGTTCGGACTTTCGCACACCGTCACGTCGGGCGTGATTTCGGCGCTGCATCGGATGGTGCGCGCCAAAAATCGCACCTACGAAGACTTCATCCAGATCGACGCGCAGATTAACCCCGGCAACTCGGGCGGCCCGCTGCTAAACGTAAACGGCGAGCTTATCGGCATCAACACCGCCGTCCACTCGGGCGGTCCGGGCATTGGCTTTGCGATCCCCATCGACCGCGCCCGCACCATCGTCAACGATCTGCTCCAGTTTGGCCGCGTTCGCTATGGTTTCGTCGGGGTCCGCGTCGCCCCCATCCACGAGCGTCGTCGCCAAGCCACCGGCGTCCTTGTCACCGAAGTCGATGCGGGCAGCCCCGCCGAAAAAGCCGGTCTTCAGCCCGGCGACGTCATCACCCACATCGGCGACGAAGCCACCGTCAGTGTCGAGCGTTTTTGGGACCGCGTCCACCGCATCCTCGCCGGAGAAGACGTCCGCGTGCGCCTGACCCGCGGCGAAGTCAGCGTCCACACCACGGCGCTCGATCCACGCGAGATGTCACAGCGCGCAAAGAAACGACTCGGGCTCGATGTCATCGACGCCCAAGGCCGTGCCGTGCTCGTCCAAAGGGTCAGTCAAGGCTCGATCGCCGATCGCATCGGGTTTCAGCCCGGCGACGCCATCTTGCAAATCGGAGCCCGCCAGATCCGCTCGCAAAACGACTTCGTCACGGCACTTGGCGAAATTCGACCCGGCACGGACACCGTCATGCTCGTGTTCCGGGGTCAGACTTCGTACTACGTCACCGTTCCGTTCTGATCGCTTCCGCCTCGCTTCAGGGGCCCTGACTTCCCTTGTGTCCCGCCGGCGTGGGATGATGAGCGGCGCGCAGTGGGGCTTCGATGCTTCGTTAGATCGCCAGGCCATGCCGCTGCGTTTGCCGGGGAAGCTTGGAGATGCACATGCGATCGAAACGACCCACAAAAGCCCTACCCGCGATCACAGCCAGCCTGCTGCTGTCTGCCACCATCGCTTGCGATCCACCGAAGCCGCCCAAACCTGCGCAGGTGGCAACACCCACGACACCGCAGCCACCACCGGTCGAAGCGCCCCCGCTGGCGAGCGACAAAGTGCTGGCCAAGTCGCCGCTTGAAGCCCCACCGCCGCCCGAAACCGCACCGCCCGAATCTGGTCCCGCCGGTCCCAAACCACCGCTGCCGCCTGTCCCCGCCGAGCTGGCGCCGCCCGCATCGCCGCGACTTTCGGGTGTCAGTGCCTCCGACGTCGTAAAGACCAAGGTCGAAAGCTTTTTCGCCGG
Organism: Pseudomonadota bacterium; assembly: GCA_035340095.1. Taxonomy (GTDB): domain Bacteria; phylum Myxococcota_A; class Polyangia; order Palsa-1104; family JAEUJZ01; genus JAEUKA01. The sequence goes on from DAORGN010000030.1 coordinate 22,245, forward strand.
CAAAAACAGCCGCCGCATCCACATCCAGACCGACAAGCCGCTCTACAAACCTGGCGAAACCGTCTGGGTTCGCGTCTGGGACGTCACCACCAAAGCGCTTTCTGGCAAACACCCAGGCGCCGGAATGCACGTCGAGCTTATCAACCCGCGCGGCGCCCAAATCGCCAAAAAGAAAGTCCGCGAAGCCGGCGGCTCGGGCCAGATCGACTTTGCTCTCGACGGCGGAATCGTCGGTGGTGAATACAAGATCAAGGTCAAGACGTTCGACGGTGTGCAGGACGAGCGGCCTCTCATCGTTTCGACGTATGAGCCGCCCAAGCTCAAGCTCAAGCTCGAGTTTGTCCGCAAAGCCTATGGACCGGGCGACGAAGTGACGGCGACGATTGCCGTCAAGCGCAACACCGGCGAGCCGCTGCGCAACCACGGGCTCACGGCGACGGTGATGCTGGATGGCCAAGCGCTGCCGCAGGTTCAGCTGCGCACCGACGAAGAAGGAGACGGTCTGGTTCGCTTCAACCTGCCAAATGAAATCAGCCTCGGCGACGGTCTTTTGACCGTGATGGCTGACGACGGTGGCATCACCGAATCTATCGCCAAGCGAGTGCCGATCATCGTAAAGAAGCTCAACTTGGCGCTTTATCCCGAGGGTGGCGACCTGGTCTACGGGCTGCCGGGACGGGTGTATTTCGAAGCCAAAAATCCGATCGGCAAGCCGGCGGACATCTCGGGTCGCATCCTCGATGAAAACGAACAGACCGTCGGATCATTTGAAAGCGTCCGCGACGGCCTGGGACGAGTCGACTTTACCCCGCAGCAGGGCCACCGCTACACCGTCACTGTCGATCAGCCGGTCGGGATCACCGATCGGTTTGTCATGCCGACGCCGCAGGAACAAGGCTGTGTGATCCGCAGCATCGACGACCTCGACGGACAACAGACGGCCACGCGCGTCAGCGTTCGCTGCACCGACAAACGCAAAGTCGTGGTCGCCGCGACGATGCGCGAAAACCTGCTGGATGTCGCCGCGGTGGAAGCCGATCGCGAACCAGCGACGGTGTATCTTGAACCACGCGGCCAGGGCAGCGAAGCGCTCGGACGGACACAAGGAGCCGTGCGGGTGACGGTGTTCGACGAAGCGTACCAACCGCTGGCGGAACGACTGGTCTATCGACAAAGACGGGCACGACTGCAAGTGCAGGTGGACCCGATCAAAAAGAGCTTTGTTCCGCGCGAAAAGGTCACGCTCGACATCACGACGCGCGACGTGCAAGGCAACCCGGTACCAGCCGATGTGGCACTGTCGGTGGTCGACGACACGGTGCTTAGTTTTGCCGACGACAAGACCGGCCACATGCTGAGCCGCCTGTATCTTGAGCCCGAGCTTACCGGCAAAGTCGAAGAGCCGAATTTTTACTTCGACCTGTCGGAAAAAAAGAGCGGCATGGCGCTCGATCTGCTGATGGGCACGCGCGGCTACCGCCGGTTCGAGTGGCGCCCGGTGCTGGGTGGTCTGATCGCCCAAAACACCGGCAAAGCGAAAGACGAGACGGCGCAGACGGTGACAAGCTTTTCCGATCTGCGCAAAGCCAGCCGTGCGCTTCCCAAGCCCGACAAGCCGCAAGACGTGGTGCTGGCGCAGACCAAGGCACCGCCGCCCCCTCCCGAGCGCAAAGCCCACGCTGCCGCCGAGCGTGAACAGTTGGTGGTCGCGGTGAACAAGCCGATGGCGGGTCCAGCCAAAACCCCGGTCGCCTTGGGAACGGTGGCTGCGACGCCACCTATGCGCGCTGGGGCGGGAGGTGGCATGGTGGCCCCGATGGCAGCGCCCGCGATGGCAGCCGGGGCCGCCCCGCGTCCGATGGCTGGGCACGCGGACAAGGCCGATCGGATGGTGGCGACGGAAGACTCGGGCGCGCCGATGAAAGAAGAAAAGGCGATGGCCGCCGCCGAGCCGATGATGGCCAAAAAGAAAATGGCGATGGGCCGAGCCGCGGCGATGGACGATCTGGCGGGCGGCGACGACATGATGGGCGGTCCGGTGGGCTTCCCGATGCGGCATCGCGACTTTCAGCGGCCTCGTCCGCGTCCGGTCGAGCCATGGGCGCCGGTCCGCGTCTTCCCGCAGCCAACCTATCAGCCTGACTACGTTGGTCCGCGCACGGATTTCCGAGAGACGGTGTTCTGGGCTCCATCGGTCCAGACCGGCCAGGACGGCAAAGCCCAGCTTTCGTTTGTGCTGTCCGACGCAGTGACCAGCTTCCGGGTGCAGACCGAAGCGATCGGTGGCGGTGCCGCAGGTCGCGAAGAAACGGTGATCAAGTCGAGCCTGCCGTTTAGCATGGCGGTGAAACTCCCCGTCGAGGTCAGCGAAGGTGATCGGATTGCGCTGCCGCTGATTTTGTCAAACGAACGCGATCGGGCGCTTCAAGTGAACCTTGCGGCAAGCTTCGGCAGCTTGCTCAAGCTGGAACGACCCGTCGACCGCGCCCAAGGTTCGATTGCAGCCCTGTCGCGCGATTCGCTGTTTTATCCGCTGGCCGTCACTGGCAAAAAGGGCAAAACTGAAGTTCGTTTCGTCGCCGATGCCGGCGGTCTGCGGGATGAGTTTGTCCGCGAAATCGCCGTCGCACCGCGCGGTTTTCCGCAGAACATCTCGAAGTCGGGTCGGCTCAAAGACAACGTCGTGCACGAAGTCGAGCTGGCGGGACTTATGGACGGGACCAGCGACGCGCACTTGAAAATCTACGTCAGCCAAGTCTCGACGCTGATTGCCGGCCTCGATGGCATGCTGAGCGAGCCGGGCGGCTGCTTCGAGCAAGCCTCGAGCACCAACTACCCGAACGTGATGATCCTGCGCTACTTGAAGACGGCCCAGATCGCGGCCCCACGGGTGATGTCGCGCGCCAGCGGACTGCTCGGGGACGGTTACAAGCTGTTGACCGGATATGAGACGCCGACCAAAGGCTACGAGTGGTTTGGTTCGACGCCGGGCCACGAAGCGCTGACGGCTTACGGCCTGGTCGAATTTACCGACATGAAGCAGGTGTTCCCCGAAGTCAGCGGCGCGATGATCAAGCGAACCGCCGATTGGCTGCACAACCGCCGCGATGGCAAAGGCGGCTACTCGCGCAATCCGCAGGCGCTCGACAGCTTTGGATCGGCCAGCAAGGCCGTCACCGACGCCTACATCACGTACAGTGTAAGCGAAGCGAAGCAGCCCGGCTTTGAACGCGAGATCGATGCCCAAGAGCAAGTCGCGCGCGACACCCAAGACGGCTACGTGCTGGCGCTTAGCACAAACACGCTGCTAAACGCCGGTCGCAAAGACGGTGGGTATGCGGCGGCCAAACGACTCGTTGCGATGCAAGATCCGTCGGGGGCCTGGAAAAACGCCAGCCACAGCATCACCCGATCAGGCGGACGCGATCTGCAAATCGAGACGACGGCGCTCGCGATTTTGGCCCTGCTCAAGAGCGGACAGTTCGACGAATCGGTCGAAAAAGGCATGGAATGGCTGATGCAGCACAGGTCGGGTCACGGCGCGTTTGGCGCGACGCAGGCGACGGTGCTGGCGCTCAAAGCGATCACTGCGTACTCGTCAGCGCGAGCGCGAGCGATGACGCCAGGGATGGTGACGCTGGTCGTAAACGGCAAAGAAGCCGGACAGCTTAGCTATCAGCCCGGCGATCGCGAGCCGCTTACATTCGCGGGCCTGCAAAAACACTTGGTCGCCGGCAAAAACCGCATCGAGCTGCGTCACACGGGACAGACGCCGCTGCCCTACAGCCTCGGGGTGAGCTATCGTTCGGACCAGCCAGCGACGAGCCCAGATGCGAAGGTGTCGCTTGTTACGGCGCTCCAGCGCAATCAGGTAAAGCTCGGGGAATCGGTGCGGCTCGACGTGACGCTGACCAACAAGACCGATCAAGGCCTGCCGATGACGCTGGCTCGAGTCGAAATTCCGGGTGGGCTCCAGTTTCAGACCTGGCAGCTCAAAGAGCTGCGCGAAAAAGGGCTGATCGGCTTTTATGAAACGCGCCCGCGCCAGGTGAACTTGTACCTACGGCAGATGCAGCCAAAACAGGAAGTGAAGCTGCCGCTCGACTTGATTGCGACGGTGCCGGGTGACTATACGGCGCAGGCGTCGACGGCGTATCTGTACTACACAAACGAGCACAAGACCTGGGTGCCGGGCACGCGCATCGCCATCGAGTAGCCCCCGAAAGCTGCGCAGCGGTTACTTGACGATGATCCGCCCCGGCATCGCGCGACCGTGAATCGCGCAGCCGTAATCGAACGTCCCCGCCTGATTGAACGTGTTTTCAAACGTCCCCATCGACATCGTGTCGCTGCCAGGAAACCCCATGTCCCACGGAAAGACACCGTGCTGCGACAGCGCGCGGAAGACCCAGCGAACCTTTCCACCAACGGGAATCGTCACTTCCTGCGGTGAATAGTAATCGTCCTGCACGGTGATGGTCGCCGACGGTGCCAAATCCATGATCGGCGCCCGCATGTCGACCACCGCCGCAGGAGGCGTGTCCGTCGTCGTATCGGTACAGCTCAGCGCGAGCACACCCACAAGCGACAGCCCCAAAGACCCCAAAACCCAGAGCACACCATTTTTATGCATGTTAGAAGCGTATTAAATGGGCAGCTCGCTGGGAAGTCGCTTGCGTGCTCTGACGGTGACACCACCCATCGTTTCGGCCTGGGCAAAGTCGGATCCTTCGTACCACTGCCACGGCAGCGCCGCGACTTTGGGCAGGTAACGACGGACGATGTTGGCCGTGAAACCTGGCAGATAGCGCATCCCGAAACCGAACATCGCACCAAACCAGCGATCCATTCGATCGTGGCGCGGACAGACTTTTTCGATCACGAAGCCGGCGCGGTAAAGCCGCTCTTGCAGCTCGCTGCCGCGATAGCGTCGCTCATGGCCCATGACTTTGTCGTAGTACGTCCAATAGTCGGGGTTTACCGGACACGAAAAAAACAGGTGGCCGCCCGGCGTCATCACCCGGCAAATCTCACGCAAAAGCGCTTCATCTTCGGCGACGTGCTCTAGCACTTCAAACAGACACACCAGGTCAAAGCGCGCATCGGCATACGGCAGCGGCGTCGTCGCAACAGCACAGTGCCCACCGCGATCGGCCAGTGCCCGCAGCGCCACCCGCGACAAATCGACAAAGTGCGTCCCCTCGATCGGAACGTGCGGAAACATCCCCGGACCGATCTCGAGCGTCCGATCCGGCGCATACAGCGGCGCAATTTCCGTCCAGGTGTACGTCCAGTCGCTGTGCGGAAACAGCTCGTAGTGGGTCCAAAGATCCTCGTAGATCGCGTGGTTTCTCTCGGCGGCGGCGTTCATGCGCAGAAGCTAGCCCGGCCCCCATCCCCAGACAAGAGCCACCTATGACCCGCAAAGTCGCGATACGATGTGACTTTGGCGAGTTCTGTCTGATCGCTCGCCGGGGGGACGGGGGTTATGAGCAGACAGGGATTTATCCTTCAGGCGAGCATGCGCCTTATGGCCGGGCAGCCGGTGCTGCTGCTCTATGGACGGCTCGCGGAAGGCGAGACTTTTTTGGTAAGAGACGATCGCCAGCGCGCCTGTTTTTTTGTCCGCACTTGCGACGGGGAAGCGGTGCAAAAGCTGGCTGGGCCGACCGTCAAGCTGCTCAAGACGCCGCGGCAATCGCTCGCCAAAGAGCCGGTGTCACGGGTCGAGCTACAGACGCCGGTGTCGGCAGCAGCGCTGTCGCATCGGCTCCACGCGGCGGGCATCGCGACGTTTGAAGCCGACCTCAACATGGTGATGCGCTATCTCATCGATCGTGGGATACGCGGCAGTGTGGAAATCCACGGCAGTGCGCGGCGCGGACGACCGTCCGAAGAAGGCGTCGATCTGGTGTTCGACAATCCCGAGCTTATGCCCGGATCGGTGCTGCCACCGCTCAAACCGCTGACGATTCGCCTGCAAGAAGGTTCCGACGGCACACTGGCGGCAGCTGCGATCGCCGATGAGCTCAGCACGGTGGTACTGCACCGGAAACCGACGACAAGCAGCGACGCAACCGCATTTCCCGATGAACGCGCGCTGCTCGGTGCCTTGATCCAGCGGATCGCCAGCAAAGATCCTGATCTGCTGGTCGGCTGGAATCTTTTGACCGAAGATTTGCCACTTTTGCGCGACGCAGCCCGTCGCTGTCGTTTGTCGCTACCACTCGCGCGCGGACCGGGCGATCTGCAATACCAACCGGGCGTGGGCCGTGGTCAGACGCCACGCGCCGTGCTGTCCGGTCGGGTGGTTTTCGATGTGGCGCCGATCTGGCGACATGTCAAAGGGGCCGGCTATGAAGACTCGCTGGCGGCGCTTCTCGACGGGGAAACCGGCAAGCACGCGCCCAGCGAAGTCGACACAGCGAACCCCGATGAACTGGGACGGCTCCGTCGAGAAGCCGAAGGACTGCGCGATCTGCTCCACCGCTACGGTCTGCTCGACTTGGCGATCCAGCGCAGCCGGCTGACCGGTCTGCCCATGGATCGGGCGACGGCGAGCGTTGCTGCGTTTGATTTTCTGTACCTCGTCGAGCTGGGACGGCGCGGCTATGTAGCGCCGACCTTCGAGCGACCGACCGAGCTCGGCGAGCATGTGATCGGCGGACACATCATCGCGCCGCTTCCGGGGCTGCACAAAAACGTCTTGGTGTTCGACTTTCGCAGCCTGTACCCGAGCGTGATTCGGACGTTTCAGATCGATCCGCTGGGTCTTCTTTCCGACGGAGACGGCGGGGAACCAGATCCGATCGTCGCGCCCAGTGGTTCCAAGTTTCGTCGCCAGCGTGGCATTTTGAGCGTGATTTTGGATCAGCTTCTGCCGCTGCGCAGCGCCGCCAAAAGCCAGGGCAACGAAGCGCAAGCCCAAGCGATCAAGCTGCTGATGAACTCTCTTTATGGTGTGCTCGGCAGCCCAGCATGTCGTTTCCACAAACCCGAGCTGGCCAACGCCGTCACCAGCTTCGGGCGCGAGCTGCTCCAGTTTTCGCAAGCGCGACTCGAAAGCTACGGACACAAGGTGCTCTACGGCGACACCGATAGCTTGTTTGCGACGACAAACCTCGACGACAGCGCAACTGAAGCGCAGCTGCGATCGCTCGGCGAAACGCTGACGGCGCGGCTGAACGCCGATCTGTCCGATTACATCGAAAAAACCTGGCGCGTCGAAAGCCGGCTCGAGCTGGCGCTGCACTCGGTCTACCGTCGCTTGCTGCTACACCGTCAGCGCGGCAAGGACAAAGGCGCCGCCAAACGCTACGCCGGGCTGCTGCTCAAAGGAGATCAGTGTCGACTGCACATCGTCGGTCTGGAAGCAGTGCGCCGCGACTCCAGCGAGCTGTGCCGCACCGTGCAGCAGACGCTCTATTCGATGCTGTTCGCGAGCGCCAGCAAAGAAGAAATCGCCGCCTACCTGCATCGCATCATCGCCGAGTTGCTCGCTGGAAAGCTCGACGCGATGCTGGTGTATCGCAAAGCGCTGCGACGAGAACCGGCTGACTACGTGGCAAAAGGTGCCCCCCACGTCGTCGTCGCGACCCGTCACGGACTTGCGCCTGGCAGCTTGGTTCCCTACGTCATGACGACGGCAGGCGCCGAACATCCAGCGCATCGCCAAAGTCCGATCGACTATCAGCACTATCTCGAAAAACAGGTTCGTTCCGTCGCGGAACCCGTGCTGGCGCACTACGGCCTGCCATTTGGACAAAAGCGCCAAAGCGATCCGCAGCTCCGCTTGCTCTAGATCACAGGCTTTGACCACCGTCGACGGGTAGACACACGCCGGTCAGAAACGGCTCACGCAGAAGAAACGCCACCGCGCGCGCCACATCGAGTGGTGATCCGGCAGGATATCCCGCCCATTTCGCCGACAAACGCGCAAGCTCGTCCTCGCTCGCGTCGTCGGGCGGAAGAACAAATCCCGGTAGCACGGCATTTACCCGCACCCGCCCGATCAGCTCTTTGGCCGCGATCTTGGTCAGCTGCAAAAGCCCCGCTTTCGAGACGCCATACGCCGCAAAACCGCGCCACGCTTGCGTCGCACCGACATCGGCCACGTTGACGATCACTTTTGCCCCCGCAGCAATCCCAAGCTGCAAGCAGCGACGCGGCGCCGTCAGATTGACAGCGATCAGATCATCCCACGCCGCATCATCTAGCGTTTCAATCGGCGTGCGAACAAACGCGGCAGCATTACAGACGACGGCATCGATTCGCAAGCACTCGGCCAGCACGCTCGCGAACATATTTTCCGTCGCTGCCCGATCACGCAAATCCGCCTGAACAATCCGCGCACGCGACCCAAGCTGCGAAGCCAGCGCCTGCGCATCGGCCATCGACCGGTGGTAGTGAATCACGATCGACGCCCCTTGCTGCCACAGCGTCTCGCAGATCGCCCGCCCCAGACGCCGCGCACCGCCCGTCACCAGCACCACCTGTCCAGCCAGCGGCTGCGCATCATCTGTCGTCGAGCCAAACCCCTGTGGCAGTTTTTTCTGCATGACCAAACCGGGCGCTATCGCAGCGCGAGGCGACCTCGGTCCGCAAGAAAAAACGCTAAGGAATTGGCCAAAGCTCCGCGTATAGTACCGGGGCACCTATGTTTTCCGTGACGTTGTCCTCGGCGCAAGCGACCTCGGCGGCGCCATCCGTTTCTTCAACCACTGTGCTTGTCGCGCTGCTGGTTGTGGCCATCGCCGTGATCGCGGTGGTTCTGCTCCGTCGGAAGCCCCAGCTTCCCGACCAGCCAGATACCAAGTCTGCGGGCGAACCGAACCTTCTGCCGAGTCGGGCCACCACTGCGGCACCGCAGCCAAGCGACACCGCCGCCACGCCGAGCCCCAAAAGCAAAGCCGGTCACGACGAGCTAAAGGCCGGTCTTTCCAAGACGCGCGCTGGTTTTATTGCCCGGATCGCCGAGCTTCTGTCGAAAAAACAAATCTCGGACGATCTGCTGCCGCAGCTGGAAGAAGTGCTTCTGACAGCGGACATCGGGCCCAAGACCGCCGAGCACCTGTTTTCCCAGGTTCGTTCGACGCTGTCGCGATCAGAGCTCAAAGATCCGGCGGCAGTCTGGGGGGTGATAAAAGACGAATCGCGGCGGCTTCTGAACGTGGATGCACCCGCGATCGACATCGCTGCCCATCAGCCGTTTGTCCTGCTGGTCATCGGCGTCAACGGCGTCGGCAAAACCACCACCATCGGCAAGCTTGCGGCCCAGCACATGGCGCAAGGTCGCAAAGTGATCCTTGCGGCGGGCGATACCTTCCGCGCCGCTGCCGTCGAGCAGCTCGAAATCTGGGGTCAACGAGCCGGCGTGCCAGTCGTGCGTGGCAAAGAAGGCGGCGATCCCTCTTCGGTGATTTTTGAAGCGATCAAGCGGGCCCAGCGCGAGCAGATCGACTTGGTGATCGCCGACACAGCCGGACGGCTCCACGTCAAAGAACAGCTGATGGCTGAACTTCAAAAAGTTCGCCGCGTGATAAAAAAAGCCGATCCGACCGCGCCGCATGAGACCTGGTTGGTGCTCGATGCGACCCAAGGTCAGAACACCATTGCCCAGGCGCGAACTTTTAAAGAGGCGATGGAAATTACCGGGATCGTGCTGACCAAGCTCGACGGCACCGCCAAAGGCGGCGTGATTTTGGGCATCACCCACGAGCTAGGCGTCCCGGTCCGTTACATCGGTGTCGGCGAAAAAATTGGTGACCTGCGTGCTTTTGACGCAGAAGATTTTGTCGATGTGTTATATGAGCGTTCTGCCTAACGGCAGAAGCAAATGGGCCGCGGTCTGGGCCCACAAGTAGGCTGCAAACGAGCCCAAGCAGTAGGTACGACAGCGTGCGGAACAACGAGTTCCTCGTCGAGAGTCACGATTCACAGCCCTCCCCCGGCCAACGGTCCGTCGGGGAGGTTGTGTCGTTTGTCTCTAGCCCGCACGATACCAGCGACGACAATGGCAATTTCGGGAAGGGCTTCTCTTCGCAAAGACGAAATCAGTCCCGAAAGCCGCTTGATTGCGACAAAAGGCGCATGATATCGTTTCCCCTCGATATCAGAGGATGCCAGCCCCACAAGG
>DAORGN010000031.1:0-32353 GCA_035340095.1 Pseudomonadota bacterium
GCTTTCGCCAAACGAAGTCGCGCTGCTGTGTACCGGCACCCAAGGGGAATCTGTCGCGGCGCTCGGCAAGCTGGTCGCAGGTCTGTCGCCCGATTCGGCACCGCCGTTTGGCAAGCTGCGACTTTCGGCTGGGGACTGCGTGGTGCTGGCGGCGCGGGCGATTCCTGGCAATGAGCGGGCGATTGCGCGACTGGCCGACCGACTGGTCGCCCATCGCGTCGAGGTCGTCTCAGGCCCGCACTATTCGGTGTCCGGACATGGCTATCGCGACGAGCTCAAGTGGCTGTTACAGACGTTTGCGCCGCGCACGCTTCTGCCCGTCCACGGTGGACCGCGCCAGCTTGCCGCACACGCCGAGATCGCGCACAGCCTGGGAATTCCCGCGCTGGTCCAGCACAACGGCGACATCCTCGAACTGACCGATGCGGGGACCGTGCAGGTGGTGGGACAGCTGCCAAGTCCAGGCCTCGCCGTCGAAGGAACCACGGTTGGCGAGGTGGGCCAAGATACCCTGCGACTGCGCCGGCAGCTTGCCCAGACGGGTCTTGTCATCGTCGCGCAGGTGTTTGGCAAACCGCATCGGCTCGCGGTTCGTGCCGTCGGTATTTCTGATCCGGGGCCGCAGCTTGATGCGCTGTGTCAAAAAGCGGCGCGTCTTGGTGAAGAAGTCATCGCAGCGCTGCGCGGGACTGAACCAACGCCGCCGGATCTCCACGAGCTGGAGCGCGCAGTCGGTCGCGCCGTGCGCGGAGTGTTTCGCGTCGCCCGTGGCATCAAGCCGATGGTGCAGTGCGTGCTCTGTGAAAACAGCGCAGGCGACGAACTAATCGAAGCTGCCGCGGTCGGTCCGTCGCCACAGCAGATGGTCGACAAGGACTAAATACACCATCGCTTCAAGCACCGGAATCGCGCGCGGCACAATGCACGGATCGTGACGGCCCGCTTTGGCGGTATCGAGCACCGTCGCCGTCGGCTTACACGCAGCCCGCAGGACAATTCGTTCACCGGTGCTGATGCCGCCGCGAATCCCGCCATAACGATCCGGTGAATCGGCGGCACGATGGAACTCGCTGCCTTCGGCTTTGGCCGCCAGCATGCCGTCGCCCAATTCGACACTGCTGACCGCTCCGACGCCAAGCAGCGCCGCCGCCAGATCCGACTTCAGCTTGTGAAACACCGGCTGTCCCAGTCCTTTGGGCACCCCATCGCACCACAGCTCGACCAGCCCGCCGTAGCTTTTGCCTTCGCGCTTGGCCGCCAAAAGAAGCTGCTCGACCTGGGTTTTCAGGCGAAGACTCGGCAGCCGCGCCGGAAAGTCGTCGATCTGCCGCACCGCCGGTGGATCGGCTTGCAGCGCCGCCACTTCATCTTCCGAAAGTGAAAGCGGCCCAATCTGTCGCGCAAAACCACGCACCACCAGATCGGGCGCAAGCTGCCGCAGCACCATCTGCGCCACCGCGCCCGCCATCACCCGCGCCACGGTTTCACGCCCCGACGATCGCCCCCCGCCGCGCGGATCGGAATGGCCAAACTTGTGCCGCCAAACATCATCGGCGTGACCAGGCCGAGGACTGCGCGCAATGTCGGCATAGTCCTGCGATCGTGCATCGAGGTTGCGCACCAGCATCGCAATCGGCGTACCCAGCGTCTTGCCTGCGTAGACACCGCTAAGCACTTCCGCGGCATCGGGTTCCGCGCGTGCCGAAGTCAGACTTTCCCCCGTCGCGGTCTTGTTCCCAGGACGCCGCCGCTGAAGTTCGCTCTGCAGAAGATCCGGCAAAAACGGAATCCCCGCTGGACAGCCATCAATGACCACGCCGAGCGCCGCGCCGTGGCTTTCACCGAATGTCGTCACCACAAAGTGCTGACCAAATGAGCTTGCGCCCATGTTTAGGAGTCCTTTTTGGAAAGAGTATCTGCCGCAAGATCCGCAAGTCCGGCAATTGTCAAAAACTCCGGAAAGCTCTTGTGAACCGCTGAAAGCCCGGCAATTTCGACGGGAAATCCCGCCCAGCGCGCCAAAGCTGCTGCCATCACCAAGCGATGATCGGACCCGGCATCAAACTGTCGCAGCGTGCTCCGATCGGAATCCGCAAGCGGGCGTCCCACGATCTCGATTCCGTCTTCGCGCGGCGTATGTTCACGACCAAGCACTTGCAAAAGCGCGCTCGTCGTTGCGATGCGATCCGATTCCTTCCCGCGCAGGTGCGGCGCGCCAAACAGCCGTGACGTTCCTTCCGCAAGCGCGCACAACACCGAAAGCACTGGCGTAAGGTCCGGCGCGCCCCCCACATCGACTTCAATCGCGCGGAGCCGTTCGGCGCGCTGTACCACCAGACCTTTCGTCGACAAATCAAGCGACACACCCATCTTTTGCAGGATGTCGACAAAGCAGTGATCGGGCTGAAGACTATGTAAAGGAAAGTTTACAATGTGACAAGTTCCCGCGACAGCCGCGAGCGCCGCCACCGCAAACGCCGAGCTGACATCGGCTTCGCAGGGAAGTACCGCCGGCACAAGACGCTGCCGCGGCGGCACAATAAGAATCATTTTGTCTGCTTCATATTGACGCTCGATCTGCATACCACAGCGCTGCGCGACATCGATCGACAGATCCAAATACCCTTCCGATATGGGTTCCTTTTCACACAAAATGTGCAGCGGGAATGGCAGATCCCAGGCATTCAAAATCAGCGACGAAGCAAACTGACTCGACAGCCCAGAAAGCAAGGACAGTCGCCCGCCCGGATCTGCAAAACCCAGTGACCGCGTGCGCAGCGCCGGGGCTGCGCCATCGTCGCAGATCGATACCTGCGCGCCAAGCTGCCGCAGCACGGAAAGAAACGGCTCGTGCGGCCTTTCGATAAGCCTTCGCGATCCGCACAGCACAAAGTCTCCGCCGCGCCGCGCCGTGTATCCCAGACACAGACGCAGCACCAGACCTGCCTCGCCACAGTGAATCCGCGTCTGTCCCGCTGCAAACGCCGCACAGGCCCCTTGCATGGCCACCACATCGCTACAGCGCGAAAGCACAGGCAGCGTCACCGCCGGTTCTGTAAGCTGGAGCAAAAGGCCCCGGATCAGCAGTGACTTCGACGGGGGAATCGTTCCCGAAAACGAAAAAGGAAGGCGATCGGAATTCATGATTGGGGCTCCACATAACCCATTTCGATCGCGGCCTGGGTCAGCTCGGACAGCGTCACCGGAATCACTTCGGACTGTCCCATCGCGCGCAAAAAGACAAAGCGGACTTCGTCCTTGCTCGATCGTTTTTTGTCCTGCGCCAGCAAGCGGACAAACTGTGCCTGTGGAATCCGGGGCAGCTCGCTCCGCCTATCATACAGACCAAACCGATCGCGCAGTCGCGCTTCCAAATCTGCTTTCACCGTCGCTTGTAGCAGTCCTTTTTGCGTCGAAAACGAAAGTGCAAAGTACAGTCCTTGCGCCACCGCCAGACCGTGTGGCAGGCCGTGAACGGTTTCCAGCACATGGCCCACGGTGTGTCCCAAGTTCAGCTTGTGGCGAATTCCCAGACGCTCTTGCGGATCGAGTTCGACAATCCGCCGCTTCGCAGAAATCGCCGCCGGCAGCCATTCCCACAGCAGCGCAGCGCCCGTTTTTTGCGAAGCGAGAAGTCCCTGGACCCACTCACCGCCATCCAAATAGGCGATCTTGGCCAGCTCTCCCATCGCTTCGTGGGCCCGCTCTTCTGGCTGCAAATCCAGCACCCGCTTTGTGATCCAGACATGCGTCGGAGCGACGATGGTTCCGATCTGATTTTTTGCCCGACCGACATTCAGCGCATTTTTGCCGCCATGCGCAGAATCAATCGCCGCAAGCCAGGTCGAAGGAATCTGCTGAAGCGGCACACCGCGCTTAAACACACTCGCAAAAAATCCGGCAAAGTCGCCCACTGAACCACCGCCCAGCGCCACAACCGAAAGCCGACTTTGCGGCAGCGGCGCTGCGATCTCCAGCAAATGTTCGACGTGCTTTGGGAACGCCGCCAGGTCTTTCAGATCCTCTCCGGCACAGACCCCATAGCGCTGTGGAAAGCCATGCAGCCAGCTGAGCAGCGCAGGATCGGCGTGCTGGGCCAGCTGCTCGATTCGCTGATCATACACAAGCAGCGGCGCATCCCCCACATCATCCAGCGTGGGCAGTGCGTCAGCACAGTGAACACTTGTCGGCCCATTATGAAGTATTTTAAATGACTCTTTTTGAACAAAGAGCTGGCGGTAGAGCGACACCACCGCGGCGGCGGCTTGCTGCGCCGACAGCGCATCTACCGACAGCCGAACATCGACATCGCGATAGGCACTTTCCCGTCGCACAAGCAGATCAGGAAGCGTCTTTTTTGGATCCGGAAGCAGCAGCGGTCGCAGCGCCGGACTCTGCGCAAGCCGCGCCAACAGCACATCGATCGAGGCATCCAGACCACACACAAAACCCAGCTTTCGCAGCCGTGCCCGCACTTGTGGACTGGTGACCAGACCGCCCCCTACCGACAGCACGCACGGGGCGGAATCCAGTGCATTCACAAACGCAAGCTCGCGCTCCCGCAGCGCCGCTTCACCGTCGCGGAAAATCAGCTCTGCGAGCGGCATTCCGGCCTGCGCAGACAACACCGCATCCGAATCGACAAACGGCAGCCCGAGCAGCTCGGCGCAGATCCGACCAATGGATGTCTTTCCGACGCCAGGGGGGCCACTCAGAATCAGCATGGCGCGGTATACTGCCACCTATTTCCGGAATCTGCTAGTAGTCTGCCTGCATGGATGAAAAACAGTACGCGCAAAGCCACCGCGGAGCCACGCTCACGGTCCAAATCCAGCCCGGACAAAGCCCGCAAGATGTGCTGCGTACCGTCCAAAAATCCATCACGGAAGGACTGCGCTACGTAGAGCTGCGCGATGACCTGATCTGTGATGAGGAACTGCTGTGGATAAGCGACAGGCTGCCGCGCCCCACAAAGCTGCTGAGTCTGCGCAGAGCCCGTGAAGAAGAGCGAAGTCGTCTGAGCCTTATCCGTCGCTGTCAGCCCGCCCTTCTTGATGTCGCGCTGGAGCTTGGGCACGATGCGAACCGGCTCTATTCGCTGATCGAAACAACTGGTTCCGTGCGCGGAGTTGTCTCGTGTCATGCGCGCGATCGCAGCGTTCCTTTTGCACAAGCGCTGGCCAATCTTTCCAAACAAGTTCCGTCCCATTTTGCGACAAAAGCTGCGCTGCCGATTGACAACCTGGCCGAACTTTTCGACGGACACAGGTGGCATTTGCAAGATCCACAGCGGAATCTGTTTCTGCCCATCGCAAGTGATGGCAGCGGTCGTTTCCGTTTCTATCGCTTGCTGCTGGGTGAATCGCTTCTGCTGAATTTCCTGCGCGATCCCTGCGCTCCCTTGATTCCCGATCAGCCCACCCTGTCGGAATGGCAGACCCGTCATCACGTCCCGATCCCAACACAGGGACCGATTCCGTTTGCCGCGATTGTGGGCGATCCCGTCGAGCACAGCCGCACCCCAGCACATCATGGATCCTTTTTTGCGCGCTACGGAATGCCGGTTCTCAAAGTCCGGTTGACCTCTTTAGACCTCTCGTCCGATGTCCTTTCGATTCTGCTTTCACTGGGTCTGCGCGCTTGTGCGATCACGTCTCCGCACAAAACCTGGCTGCGGGACAGCATCGATCAACACAGCGGCATGTGGGAAGTCAGCGATGATCGCGATCCGCAGTCTGCCGGCAACACCCTGGTCGCATGTGACGACGGAACCGTATTCGGAACCAGTACCGATGGAATCGGTCTGCGCGCGGCCTGGGAAGAGACCCTCATCGCGCAGCGTGAACGCTGTGGACAGAATCCAGGCATCGCCGTGTTTGGTGGTGGAGGACTTCTGCCCCTGCTCCGCACGGTGTTTCCCGGCGCACTCTTTTTGTCGGCGCGCAGTGGGAAGCCGCGGGATGCGTCACCAAGCGGACCTGCGGACAAGGACATCACAGTCCTTGTCTGGTCGGTCGGCCCTAGTCGCTTTGTGCACAATCCACCGTCAGGGCTGCGACCCAAGCTGGTGTTTGATCTAAACTATGCGGAAGACTCTCCGGCGCGCGCCTATGCCCAGTCGATCGGTGCCCAGCATGTCGATGGGAGTCTGTTTTTCCGCAAACAAGCCGACGCACAGCAGCTGTTTTGGCAGCGACACTTGGGACATTCCCAGGCAGCACGCGATCACGTAGACTTTGCAAAAAGGAGTCCGCAATGAGCGCGGTTTTGTATTCCCATCCGATGATCGTACCGTTCCAAGACATCGACGCTGCGGGGATCGTATTTTTCGCCCGCATCTTTGATTACTTTCACAATGCATTTGTCGAGCACTTGCGGGCCCGTGGCGTGAGTCTGCCTGAAGTCATCGCTGGCGGAGAATGGGGAGCCCCGCTCGCCCATGCTGAAGCTGACTACAAATTTCCGCTGCGCTTTGGCGATGAAGTGCGTGTGGAATTGGTGTCAGCAGACCTGGGCGACACATCCGTCACCTTGCATTTCCGGATTGTGTCCGGAAGCGATCCGGTGCGCGTGCACAGCTTCGGAAAGACCGTCCACGTCACCATCGATCGCAAGACGTTTAGACCGCGCCCGGTTCCCCCTGCCCTGCGCGCAGCGTACAAGGCGACTGCACCATCGGACCAAAGCGCGTGATGGCACGCAGCCTGTCGCGCTTTCCGTTTGGCAGTTCCGGAAAGGAATCGACCACCACAAAGCGACGCGGTCGCTTAAACTTCGCAAGCCGCTCGGCCAGCGCCGATTCCATCTGCTTCTGATCGAAGTCTTTTTCGACGACCAAGGCCGCACAGACCAGCGCCCCCCAGACTTCATCCGGAATCCCAAACACCAGCGCATCACGGACTTGCGGAATCGTCAACAGAGCCTGCTCGACTTCCGCAGGATAGACATTTTCACCGCCGGTTACGATCAGATCGGTTCGCCGCGCATGGACAAAAAGCGTCCCCGAATCATCCAGCTCGCCCAGATCCCCTGTATCCAGCCAGTCGCCCGCAAGCGGTGGCCGATGCAGATACCCAGTCATCACACTGCGGCCTTTCACCACAATCTGGCCGACCTGTCCGGAAGGCAGAAACGATCCCGCTTCGCCGCGGATCGCAACCTCTACTCCCTGTAGCGGAGTGCCCGATCCTCGTCGAGCCAGCGGCTTCGGAAGCCACTTTTGCACCGTCACCTGAGAGCACGCTTCCGTAAGCCCATACGTACACAGCACATTGACCCCACGATCCACTGCGCGCGAAAGCAAGGGAAACGGAGTCGCGGCTCCCCCACAGAGCACCGCGCGAAGACGCGACAAAATCCCCCGTTCGTCCGCTTCCAGCAGCGCATGCAGCATGGTCGGAACCACCGAAAGCAGCGTGACCCGATGCGCTTCTATGGCATCCAGTACCGACGCTGCCGAAAAGCGTGGCAGCAGCACCATGCAAGCTCTTGCGAGCACGCAGCGCGTCACAATCGAAAGACCGCCGATGTGACAGAGCGGCAGACAGACAAGCCACCTGTCGTCTTCGCAAAATCCGAGGTTTTCCGCACTTCCTTTTGCGCTGGCCCAAAAAGCAGAACGCGAAAGGATGGCTCCTTTGGGTGTTCCCGTGGTTCCAGATGAATACAGAATCGCCAGCGTTTCTTCGTCGGAAATGACCGCGTGTGAAGACAGCCCAGTTGATGATGCATCGATCAGGGAATCGACATCGGAATCCGCAAACACCCGATCGACCGCTGCGTCCTTTTGCACAAACGAAAGCTCATGATCTGTGTAGCGCGGATGGATCGGCACAAACGGTGTGCCGCGTTCGATAAGCGCCAGCAGAAGAACAACGGTCTGCCAGCGGTTGCTCGCGCGAATCGCCACCACGTCTTTGCGCGGAATGCCACGCTGGTCCAGTGCTGCGCAGACCGAAAACACCCGCTCCGCCAGATCAGAATAGGTATAGGCGCCATCAGGATGGATCAGCGCCAGCCGATGGGGAGCCTGCTGTGCCGCAGTCCGCAGACCTACGTCCATGGCAAACCTGCGACGGGAAAACCAAGTCCGGGGCCGCGCGATGGCGCAATCTGGGCCGCAGATTCCGCATGATGAGGAATCGCCACCGCAGGAAAAGCAGACAGCCCCGGATGTGCATCCAAGCCGCACGCAAGCGGTGCAGAAGGCAATGACAGCGCCAGCTCACACGCGGCAGCCAGACCGATCGGTCCGTCGAGGGAATGGGTGATCACCACGCCTTTTCCGCACGCCGCCGCCGCAAGTGCAAGCTGCCGCGCGCAGCGAAAACCAAGCAGCGCAGGCTTTAGTACAAACACCGAACAGTCGCGGCTCTGCAACAGCTTTTCGGCTTCGATTGGGTGCAAAAGGGATTCATCCGCAGCCCAAGGAACCGCGCAGCTTCCCAGCCGGTCAAGTTCCTGTACAGCGACGGGCTGTTCGACAAACTCTGGTTCCCATTCGGCATAACAGGAAAGCTGCGCACGCGCCTTTTCCAGCGGCCATGCGCCGTTTGCATCAAGCCGCAAGCGCAGCGACTTTCCCAGCCGACTGCGAAGCTGCGACAGAATATGAAGCTCGTCAGATGCCTCTTTTTTTGGATCACCGACTTTGACTTTGATCGTCCGAATTCCGCGCTGCCACGCAGACTCTGCTTCGGTCAGGCTCTGCGCCACCGCACTGCGCGGAATCGGCTGCGCCAGACCTTGAAACAGGGTCGCAATGGAAACAGCATGGCGACGCGCCAGAAGATCCAGATACGCGGTCTCCAGCGCAAAGCGGGCCGCCGGCAGCGCGGAAAGTCCGTCGGCCACCGGCCAGCCTTCCGCATCCATCGTGATCCGTTTGTGAACCCCATGGAGCGCAGACATACACTGCGAAAGACACTCTTGCGAGTGACCCACAAGCGGTGCCGCTTCACCCACGCCGGTTTGTCCATCGGCATCTACGAGCTGCAATACGACCGCTTCACGATCCAAAAACGTGCGCTGGGAATTCGCAAAAGAGCCGCTGAGCGAGCCCCCCACAAGGTGAAGCCGCGACGCCACAATCGGCGATGGCAAAGAGAGCGCGGCGATTCCCATCATGGCCCCTTACTGCGCAAGTCCGATCGCAAAAAGGATTCCGTGAAAAAGCAGAAGCTGCGCCGTTTTCGCCAGCGTCTGATTCAGCTGTGCGCCGGAGTCCTGCGACACCGAACGAACCAGCGGCAGCGCCAGCGGCAGCGTCATCAGTGGCAAAAGCACCGCGCGACCACACTGCCCGGTCATCATCAGAAGCACCGGAACCACGTAGGCCAGCATCACAAGACCCACATATTCGCTTACGCCAAACGATCGGCCAAAGCGCACCACCAGCGTTCGTTTGCCCGCCACCACATCGGTCGCTCCGTCGCGCAGGTTGTTGACCACCAGCACCGCGGTCGCAATCGCTCCCACCGGAATCGACGCCCACACAGCCAGCGCGGGAACCGACCCTGCTTGCACAAACACGGTGCCGCAGACTGCGACAAAACCGAAAAACAGGAAGACAAACAGATCGCCCAGACCGTTATAGCCCAGCGGATATGGACCGCCGGTATAGGCGATTCCCGATGCGATCGACAAAAGGCCGATGATCAAGATCACAGGGCCAGCAGACCAGGTCAGATAAAGCCCCAGCACCGTCGCCAGTGCAAAGCTTATGTACATTCCCAAGCGGACGTTGTGCGGCGCGATAAGACCCGCTTGCGTGACCCGCAGCGGACCCAGGCGTTCGGCGGTATCGGCCCCCTTTTCATAGTCAAACACATCGTTTGCCAGGTTGGTTCCGATCTGGATGAAGATCGCGCCAAACAGCGCCGCCAGCGCAGGACAAATCCGCAGCGCATGCATCGATCGCGCAATCGCGCACCCCACCAAGACGGGAATCAGCCCCACCGTCAGTGTCGCTGGACGGGTGGCCAAGATCCACGCCTTCACAGAGTTCTTTTGTACGCCCTCTGGAATGCGCTGTGCTGCACGCTGTCTGCTCATGGGAATCGCTCTTTTTCTGCGTTACGGAAAGCGCTTGAACTTGCGGAAATTCGGCTTGCGCTTTTCCAAAAATGCCTCTTTTCCTTCGCGTCCTTCTTCGGTCAGGTAATACAGCAGCGTGGCGCTTCCGGCCAGCTCTTGCAGACCCGCTTGTCCGTCGCAGTCGGCATTGAGCGCCGCCTTCAAAAAGCGCAGCGCGGTCGGGCTGTTGGCGAGCATTTCGCGGGCCCACTTGAGCGTTTCCTCTTCCAGCTTGTCAACCGGGACCACCGTGTTGACAAGCCCCATCGAAAGCGCCTGCTGCGCATCGTACTGACGACAGAGAAACCAGATTTCGCGCGCTTTTTTCTGACCGACAATTCGCGCCATATACGAAGCGCCGTACCCACCGTCAAAGCTGCCGACTTTCGGCCCCGTCTGCCCAAAGCGCGCATTGTCCGCCGCAATCGTCAGATCACACAGCATGTGCAGCACATGTCCGCCCCCGATTGCATAGCCCGCAACCATTGCAATGACGGGCTTGGGAAGCGTCCGAATCTGCCGCTGCACATCCAGTACGTTAAGCCGCGGAATTCCGTCTTCCCCGACGTAACCACCTTGACCGCGGACCCGCTGATCGCCGCCCGAACAGAACGCCTCTTTGCCTTCGCCGGTCAGGATCACCACGCCGACATCTGCATCATCACGGGCATCCGTAAACGCCGCAGAGAGCTCCTTGACCGTGCGCGGACGGAATGCGTTGCGGACTTCCGGACGGTTGATCGTGATCTTGGCGATTCCGTCGTCGGTCTTTTCATACTTTACGTCTTGGAAACCAAGATCGACTGTCTTCCAGGTTGTGTCACTCATCGTTGCGATTCTCCAAAACTGCGCGTGAGGTGAGACGAAAAAACAGCGAGCATCTGTGCTGGGGCTTCGAGAATCGGATTGTGTCCCGACCCCGATATCACATGATGTTCGATGAAGGGATGGATCGACGTTAGCTTCTGCGCGATCGTCGAAAACTTTTCATCGACTTCGCCCGTAACCAGCGAAATCGGCATCTGTAGCGATGGGACATGGGGCCACAGGTTCGGCATTCGGCCTGTTCCCAGCGTGCGAAGTGCCCACAAAATCGCGTCCGGTCTGTGCTGCAAACGCGACAACCGCTGTTGCAGCTGCGACGTCTGCGAAAGCCTATTTTGTGAAGCAAACAGCGGCAGCTTTTCCCATTCTGAAACAAACGATGGGAGTCCTTTTTCCAATAGCAAACGGACCCAGCGGTCTTCCCACTGAATTCGCGCTTGGCGCTCTGCATCGTCCACAATTCCGGGGTCGACTCCGATCAACATCAGCGACGACACACGCTGCGGGTGCCGAATCGCCAGCGCCAGCGCCAGGCGGGCTCCCATCGAATATCCGCACAGGCCAAACCGCGGCGGCTTGATTCGATCGGCGATCTGATCAATCACTGCTAAAAAATCCGCATCCGGCAGCGTCCACGGACTGGGTCCATGCCCTGGCAAATGATCGATCAGCGACGGAATCGACAGCGACTCTGTGGGTTCTGTCCACAGCGCAGGACTGCCCAGAAAGCCGTGCAGAAACACCCACGGCTGCGCTTCACTGCGCGCCTTCTGGGAAGAAGGCTGCGGCGATCTTTTCCAGATTCGTTTTCGCCGCGCAAGTCCATCGTCACCCGGAACCACCGCTTCAATGATCAGGGGTCTTTCCGATTCGATTCCCTGCGCAAGCGCCGCTTGATAGGACTGCGTGGACGCAGCCCGCACAAACGGAATCCCAAACGCCGCGGCGGCCTGCGCAAAGTCGATCGTCTGCGGGGTCAAAAACAGCTTGGCAAAGTGCGGCGCAGCAGCGGAGCTTGAACCAACCGGAAGCTGTTCAAAAATCCGCCCGCCGCCATTTTGGACAATGACCACCACAAGCGGTCCCGACGCCTGTGCAAGCGGAGCAAGTCCGCCCAGATCATGCTGCGCGCTCAGATCGCCAAGCAGCAGCGCAACGGTCTTCGATGTCTGGCTTTTGACACCCGCCGCCGTGGCAATCAAACCATCAATGCCGCTCGCGCCGCGCTGATGAAGCACACGCAGCGGCTTTTCGGAAGGCGGACAAAACAGATCCAGATCGCGCACCGGAAGGCTGTTGCCGACAAGCAAAACCGATTCATCAGGAAGCGACAGACACAGCCCGTGGGCGACGGCGCCTTCGCTCAAGATTGGATCGGAAAGCTCGGCCTGTACCACCTCCCAGTGCCGCTTCTCTGCTTGTGCAAACAGACTGTGCCAGCCGGTATCAGGACACTGCGCCGGCAGCAGATCACAGACTTTCGCAAGGAGCGCGACCGGATCGGCGTTCACATGTTGTGCAGTCCCAATCGGGTCCTGTACACCGTGCGGTGCAATCACAACACGCCGGCAGTCTGCCCATCTGCTGGCAAAGCTCGCATAAGATGAAGAGACCGGAAAACCACCAATCTCGACGAGAAGTTCAGGTTTTTGATCAGTCAGTTCGGCATCGCGCAAAAACGCATCAAAGCCACCACAGACTTCCGCACGTATACCAAACCGGACTCCGCTTGTGGATTCCGCAAAGATGGGAAAGCCGGTCTGCACAGACAGCCGCTGAAGCAGAACCCGCAGCGCTTCACACGACGTGTGAACATGCGCAGGACCACAGATGATGATTCCGCGCCGCTTGTCCTTGCACAGTGTCACAAGCAGCTCGACAGCGGCCTGCGAAGGCAACAGATCGGATACAATTGCCGTCGCTGCGGGTGATTCCTTCAGTTCTTCAAGAAGCGCAGCAGGAATCCCAGCCGCCGCGTCTTCTGTGAACACTGGTTCGAGCGGCTTGCGAAAGCGCGCGTTCACATGGACCGGCCCTGGCAGCGGATACAGCGTCCGCGACACCGCCTGCCCGGCCACTCGCACCACGGCACGCAGCGCCGCACCACTTGGATCGGGAAGTCCCAGCTCTGCATAGTGACGCACGTAGTCACCAAACAGCTTGACCTGATCCACCGTCTGCGCCGCACCGCAGTCATAGTCTTCCCACGGCCTGTCGGCGGTCACCAAAAGCAGTGGAATGTGACTCTGTGACGCTTCGATCACCGCGGGCAGATAGTGGGCCGGTGCGGTTCCTGATGTGCAGACAAGAACGCTCGGGCGTCCGCTCTGCCGCGCTTGTCCCAGCGCAAAAAATGCCGCGACACGTTCATCCAAGATCACCTGCACGCGCAAGTGCGGATCGACGGCGGCAGCCAGGGCAAGCGGTGTCGATCGCGAACCCGGACTCACCACCACATCGGTCACACCCGCGCGCCGTAGCGACGACAGAAACAGCTCGGCCCACGCGGTATGCAGGCTCTTGCCGATCATATTGTTACTCCCAGCGCGCTGCGCATCGCGGAACATTTCGCGTTCGTTTCCGCCCATTCCTTTTGTGCGATCGAACCCGCGACCACACCGGCACCGGCATACAGCCACGCACGCGAACCACAGATCAGCGCCGATCGAATCGCCACCCAGAATGCCCCATCCCCCGCAAGATCAAAGTAGCCCACAGGGGCCGCGTAAAGACCGCGCGAAAACGGCTCCTGTGTTGACAGAAACTGCGCCGCCCGATCACGCGGCAGACCGCCCACCGCCGGGGTTGGATGCAAAGCCGCGACCAGATCGAGCAGATGCGTCGACTGTTTCAAGCGCGCCGCGATCGGCGTACACAAGTGATGGACGTTGCGCAGCGTTCGGATCGTGGTCTGACCCACCTGTGGATCGCTTTCGCAGTGGGGATGCAGCTCGCTTGCGATCGCAGAAATGACATGCGCATGTTCACGCTGCTCTTTGTCATCGGACATAAGCTCGCGCACAAGCTGCTTATCATCCAGCTCTGCCCGTCGAGCCCGCGTACCTGCCAGTGCCTCGGTCCGCAAGGTCTGGCCCCGCTTGTGAAACAGCAGCTCGGGCGTTGCCCCAACCATGTGTGAACCATCACGGCAGATCGCAAAACGACAGCAGTCTGAATAGGAATCATCTAGTCTTGCCAAGGTCTGGGAAAGCGAAAACAAAGCCGAAGAGTCGATCTGTAACCTTCGCGCCGGAACGACTTTTTGCAAAACCCCCGCATGAATTTCCGCAAGCGCCGCCGCAACCATCGCGCAGTATTCGGCCTGCGATGGCTGTTCGGTCTGCACAAAGTCACCGCCGCACACCGGAGAAGGATTCCCGCTTGATCCCTGCGCCGCGTGCTCGATTCGGTCGAGTTCTTCGAGAAGCCGCTCCGCTGCGGATAGCTCGGCGGGACGAATCACAAGCTGCACATACGACTCGTGTTCGCGGACAAACACCGTCCAGCGCGGCAGCACAAAGCTGGCGTCCGCAAAAGCGTGCCACGGATCGTCGGCAGACTGTCTGGTCGCATCCGGTGCAAAGCGAAAACCCCCAAACAGCCGAGGCTGTGGCGCAGCATCGCAAGCCTCTGCACGCAGACAGACAAGCTGTGTTTCGATCTGAGCGGCACGCGCTTTCACTTGCGAAATCGCCAAGCCGCCATCCTGATCGATTCGCACCGCTTGGCCGATAGAAATGCAAGCAAAGTCAGCCACCCGCGCAGGCGGCGCATAGTACGATGTCAGCGTCGACTGAAAGGAATCAACCAGCGCACGGACCGGGGACGACAAAGAAAGCGGTGCCGAAAGACACAGCAGCGTGTCCTCCGCCATTCCCACAGACGCTTTTTTTGCCCGCGCCAGAAGAGTCCGCACGCGCTACTTCTCCTTGCGCGGCGTCGCGACATACAGCGTCGCCACACCGAATGTCAGCGGCTCGACCGAAAGAACAGACAGACCGCACGACTCCATAAGCGCCGCAAAATCACTCGCCGCAGGAAACGCCGCGATCGACTGTTGCAGATAGCGGTATTCCTTCGATCCAGACAGAAGTCCGCCGACCCACGGAACCACGCTGTGAACATGAAAGCGCGCGATGCCGCTTAGCAATCCTTCGCGCGGCTCAGCCAGTTCCAGAATCGCAATCCGTCCGTCTTTGCGGGTGACGCGCGCCATTTCCCGCAGTGCGAGCGCCCGATCAGGAACGTTGCGAATTCCAAACGCCATGCAGATCCGTGAAACAGAGTCCGCAGCAAACGGCAGCGCCTGCGCATCGCCTTCTTGCAAGGTAATGCGGGACGCAAGCTGTTTTTGTTCGATCTTGCGCTGTCCCACGGCCAGCATGTTGCGCGACGGATCGACGCCAATCACATCTACATCGGGCGCAGTCTGCGCGACCAAAATCGCCAAGTCCGCAGTGCCGGTCGCCAGATCCAGCACGCGATCACCGCTTGCAAGTTCGAGCGCTGCCACTGTCTTTTTCCGCCAGCGCTGATCGATTCCCAGCGAGATGATCCGATTGAGCAGATCGTAGCGCGCTGCGATTCCATCAAACATCTGGCCGCTGCCTGCAGCAGCCGATGAATCCTGTTTGACAGGTTGAGTCTCACTCATCGGGTCACCGCTTGCAGCTTGCCAATCACGTCTTCCAGTTCATCGCCCCGCAGCGCTTGTGGCCCGTCGCTGAGCGCTCGCCCTGGATCATCGTGGGTTTCTATCATCACACCCGCAGCCCCAGCCGCAAGCGCAGCCCGCGAAAGCGGCAAGATCAGATCGCGCCGTCCGGTTCCGTGCGATGGATCGACAATCACCGGAAGCTTGTGAACATTGGCCAAAAGTGCCACCGCAGTCAGATCCACCAGGTTGCGTGTGGCGGCATCAAAACCACGAATTCCTCGTTCACACAGAACGACTCCGCTCGCGCCATGATGCAGCAGATATTCCGCCGCCAAAAGCCACTCTTCAACCGTCGCTGACATCGCCCGCTTGAGCAGCACCGGCTTGCCGGCTTTTCCGACTTTTTTTAGCAGCGCAAAGTTTTGCATGTTGCGCGAACCAATCTGAATCAGATCGGCTTGCTCTGCGACCAGACTGACATCCTGTTCGGACAACACTTCGGTGACCACGCGAAGTCCGTTTTTCGTCGCAGCATCGCGCATCCAACCGAGCGCCGGATCCCCATGTCCCTGAAAATTGTACGGCGAGCTGCGCGGCTTGAACGCGCCACCGCGCAGAAACGTCACGCCCAGCGGTGCCAGCCGCGCCGCGATCGCATCGATCTGTTCTTTTGATTCGACGCTGCACGGACCACACATCAGCGTCGGCAAGCGACCACCGATTGCATGACCTGCGACCTCGACCGTTGGTCCCTGTGCATCAATCCTGGGATGTTCGGGAACTGGCATCGACACCGCAAACACACCGCGGATCTTCGCCACAAGCTGTGGATCGACCACCGTGGAATGCGGCGCCACCACAAACTGAATTCCGCCCGAACCCAGGCCCTGTTCAACGGACGCAATCCAAAGCCCAAGCGCTGTAAGCTCACGCTTCACCGCTTGCGGATCAGCATCTTTCAGAAGTGAAACAATCATCTGTTGCCTCTACTTTTCTCGGTACACCAGAGCCAAGGCAACCTGTTCCAGCGCCGCCCTTGCACGCGAAGCCGGAAGCGAACTGAGCGCGGCAATCGCCTCTGCAGAACGCATCCGCGCGAGCGAAACGCACTGCTCGACCACCCCTTTTTCCCACAGCACCGCCGTCAGGTGTTTTTCGATCTGGGGGGAAAGACACAGCGCCGCTTGCTCACACGCTGCTGCAAGCTCTTCACCCAAAGACGGTTCCCGCTCGATCGCCAGCAAGAGCGGATACGTCATCTTCCCTTCGTGCAGATCCGCGAACAGAGACTTCCCAACCACTTCGGGATTCCCTGCCAGATCGAGCACGTCATCGATCACCTGAAAAGCAACCCCCAGATTCCGTCCGTAGCTTTCCAGAAGCAGACACTGATCGTGGGGAACACCACCGGCAGAACCGCCCGCAAACAGCGCCCAGCGGAACAGACTCGCGGTTTTTCCTTCGACGATGCGGAAGTAATCCGAAACCGATCCTCGCACATTGCCGCGGTTTGCAAGCTGCAGCGCTTCGGCTTCCAGAATTTCGTGCAGGACGGACAGACTCCGATCGAGCAGTCCGGGAATTCCGACCCGCGAGATCCGTTTCAGCGCGTCGACCAGCAAAAAATCCCCCGCATAGATGCTGCCGGCATTGCCATAGATCACCCGCGCTGTGTCCACGCCCCGCCGCTTGTCCCCAAGGTCAATCACATCATCATGAAGCAGGGTTGCGGAATGGACCAGCTCGACGGCAATTGCCAGTTCCCGCGCCGATTCACCAAACCCGCTTCCGACCCGCGCCGCCAGCGCGACACAGAGCGGACGGAGTCGCTTTCCCTTCTGCCCAAGCAAGTGCTTGGCGCTGTCATGCATCGGCGTATCGCCGTGTTCAATCGTCGCCAGTCCGGCTTCGACTTCCGCTAGATCCGACCCCACAAAACGCCGCAGTTGCGAAAGCGTCGCGGCCAGCGATTCGACTTTGTGTTTGGCAGACACCGTCGATAGAACCGAAAGGACATCGCTTGTCGCATCCGAGATCGAAGCCAACGATGATTTGGGAACTTGTGATTCTGTGTCCACGTTTTTTCTTCCGTATTCCGATGACTCTGCGCGCTAGCGACGTTCCGAACTGGCTGTTTTCGGTGTCTTTTCCAGCACCCCAAAACCGCTGAAGTCGGCACGTCGTGACGCCAAAAACCGATCGATCACACCCTCGGCAAGCTGCGCAAAAGACAGCAGCACTTTGGCCCGCAAAAGCGCCCCGCGTGCTTGTTCGGTCGGCAAGTTCCGCAAAACGCCGCAGGCTTGCTCGATCCGCTCGCGCACACTGCGAACCCAGAAACGCTCACGCTCGGCGACGACCTTTGAAATCATCTTCCACAGGTCGGTCTCTGCTTCGAAAAACTCGCGCCGCTCACCCGGTCGCCAGACCCTGCGCACCACCGCCCATTCCTGAAGTTCCGTCAGCGTCATGCTCACCGCCCCCGCCGACATCGACAGCCGCTCGGCCAGCTCTGCCGCGGACAGCGACTCGCCCGCAAGATACAGCACCGTCCACACCCGTCCGAGCGCTTTGCGAAAACCCCAGTGCTCGATGACTTCACCCACTGCGTCAGCAATGAGCAGCTCGGCTTCCTGAAAAGAGTGGCTTATGTGCATCATGGCTTGAACTTTCAGAAAGATTTGAAACTACTGTAACCTCAAAATGCTCACTGTCAAGAGAAACGCGGGCACGCCGCCTGCGCGAAAGAGGTCGGACCGTACTGCCAGCCGGCGACGGACGTGCTGCATCCGATAGACTGAAGAAACGTCGCCGCGCTATCGTCCCATCCTAAGGTACGTAAGCGACCCAAACCCTTTTTCGAGGTATCTTCCATGCGAACCCGTGCCCTGATTCTGTCGGCGGCTCTTGGCCTTGTGCCGCTGTCCCTGCCGCTTTTTCCCGTCCAGAACGCCGAAGCGCGACCGATTCGGCGTCCCGGCGTTCACGCACTGCTCCAAGACTTGGCGCAGATTGAAGCCTTCAACGGCGAGCGTGACGATCAGCGGATCGGCCAGCAGATCCACCAGCAGATCATTGCGGTGCGGATCAATCTGCTGCGCACGCTGAGCAGCCAGGAACCGATGCACCAGGCCGGTCGCGCGACGATGGAAGGTCTTTACAACATGGCCGCGCTCAACAACCGATCGTTTGATACCGATCAGGAAGTGGTGTGGCGCATCGCGGGCAGCATCGAACACATGCGCTCGCGGCTGGAACAGCTGTTGATGCGGCACGGTCCGTACCAGGCGGTTCCGGTGCCGCGTGACTACCGCGCGCCAGTTGGATATCAGCCGCCGGTCTATCGCGGGCCGGTCTGGGACCCGTTCCAAGGCGGCTATGTTCCGTCCTATCCGGGCCAAGGCGGCGTCGTGCAGCCTGTGCCACCCGCGCCACCTTCGCCGCCGATTTATCAGCAGCCGCCTTCGCCGCCGCCGCCGGTTTATCAGCAGCAGCCTCCCCCGCCGCCGGTTTATCAGCAGCAGCCTCCCCCGCCGCCGGTTTATCAGCAGCCCGCGGTGATGCCGGTCCATCCGGGGCAGTTTGGCCAGCTCCTTTCGCAGATGCAGCGTCTGTCGTTTAGCGATGAAAAGCTCAACTACTCTCGCGATCTGGTGAACTCTGGTTACTACTTCACCTGCGAACAGATCGTGCAGATGATGAAGACGTCGGCGTTCGGTGATGAGCAGGTCAAGATTGGATCGACGCTGTATCCGCGCGCGGTCGATCCGCAGAACTTCATGCAGATGACATCTGCGCTGACGTTTGAGTCCGACCGCCAGAAGCTGCGCCGCCTGATTGGGAAGTAATCAAGAGTTCTCCAGCTCCCCCAGGAAGCGGTCGATCGCCGCTTCTGTCACATGATCCATCACCACCGCTTTTACGTACCGCGGTGTCCCTTCATGAGAATCCGGAACCAGCGTGAACCGCTCCGCAATCGCGGGCGGAATCTGCTGCGCTTTCATTGTCACCACATTCATTCCCGCGGCGCGGAAATAGGAAATGCCAAGCCGCGTAAGCCCAGCGCAGAGCCGATCGGTGCGTTCGAGGAGTCCTTTGACAAAGCGGATTCCGCCTTCCGATCCATAGGCCTGCAAGATCATCCAGACTGCCACGGCGGAAGCCCCAGAACGACTGCCGCAGAGCGTATAGTCTTTGCCATGAACATAGGCAGCAGCTTCGGTACAGACGTTTTCTAGCATTCCTTTTCGGCACAGGAAAATCCCGGTCCCATACGGCGCTTGCAGCATCTTGTGCGCATCCATCGTCATCGACAACACGCGCGGATTGCGAAAGTCCAGTCGATGGACAGGGGTGGAAAACGGATAGACAAAACCCCCGAACGCAGCATCGATGTGAATCCGAAATTCGACTCCCAAACCGTCGAGCACCGCACAAAAGGAATCGATGTCATCGACCGATCCGAACATCGTGGTGCCCATGTTTAGGATGCAGACAAATGCCCGCTTGCCCCGCCGTTTCGCTTCGGTGATCTGCGCGGCAAGGACGGACTTTTCCATCTGCCGACTGTTTTCATCGACAGGAACTTGCAAAAGATCAATGCCGAGCAGGTTGGCGGCTTTGTGCGCCGAATAGTGGGTGTCTTCCGAACAGACCAGCACCAGCTCGTGCGGGGAAATTCCCTGTTTGTAGAGCGCGTTGCGGAAAATCCACATCGCTTCGATGTTGCACTCTGTTCCGCCGCTTCCGACGTAACCGTCGTATCCCAGCGCAGGCGCGCCCGCGATCTCTTCAGCACAGAGCCGAATCAGATCGACTTCCAGCGCTTGTGTCCCGGAAAACGCCCGCTCTGATTCCGTCAGAGTGTGACAGCCGATGTGGTTGGGATTTTCGCGCAGACACAGCAAAAAAGGATGCTCTTCGACGAATTGCTCGACGGGAAAAATCTCTTGATCGAGAAACGACCCCGGAAAACCGAGCACGTCGGCCTGCGAGTAGCGCAGATTCTGCTTCACCGCCGTGTGCACTTTTGCCAGGTATTCCTTTTTGTCCATCGCTCGCCAGAACATATGAAGACTCCTTTGCGCGGGTACGCCGGATTGTGAATCGATTGCCGCACCGCGTCACCACTGCAGCCTTTGCGTCAGAAAGTGCAGCATAGAATTTGTAGAAAAAGCAATTGACGTAGTCTTGTAAGTTTCGGTACGAACTCCTCTTCCTGTCCGTTTTTCTTGCTAGGCCCAAACGCAAACCGAAGGAGGGTTCCGATGACGAAACGGTTTTCCCTGCGGATGATCCCGCTGTGCGCTGGTCTTCTTCTATCAGGTACGTTCGCAGGCTGCGGCGGTGAAGTCGAAATTGCCGAGCTTGAGCAGCAGCTTACCGAGACCAAAGCGGCGCAGATCGTACAAGCCGATTTTGATGGCTACACGAACGCGGTGAAGCTGAAAAACTGCACATTCGTCGTCGCAGGTGGAACCGCGACATTTACGCCCTCCAATGAGCTTTCGCAGGTGCTGTACGGCGATCCCAATGGCGCCGCGCACAAGTCATCGTTTGCAGTTCCGCCGATCACGTCGTCGGCTGCAACGATCACCATCACCAGCATGGAAGCGGAGATGGCGAACACCGGAATCACGCTGGCTGGAACCACGCTGAGCGTGAAGTTTGGTTTCCATGGCCAGCTTCACATCGTCGCGACGGTGCCGGTGTTTGGCAAGCTGCCTGCTGACCTTGTGATCAAGTCGTCGAACCTGACCGCAAACCTTGGTTATGACAAAGCGACCGCGCGCGCCAACGCCCAATCGGTGAAGGCCAACTTCAGCATCACCACCAAGAACTGCGGCGGCACCGGCTGGTGTAACGGAATCATCGACTCGATCCTGAAGTCGAACCTGGCGACCTGGGTGGAAACCCCGCTCAAGGACTCGCTGAACAAGGCGCTCAACAGTGCGGACGTGACCGACGCGCTGAACGAAGGTCTGACGATCATGTACAACGCCAAAGATCCGAAGCCGACCAAGTGGTCGATGGCGGCTGGCAGTCTGGATCTTTCGGGCGGCGCGTTCCGCTTCAACGTCTCGCGAACCACACCGTAACCGCAGCATCCCTTCCGCAGCACTCCGCTTTTGCCAGACAGACTCCGCGATCACGATCCGGAGTCGTGTCTGTTTCATGATGTGTGCGGCACATCCGTTTCCACAAACAGATCGACAAACTGGAACTTGTTTCCGTCAAATAGGCCGCGGTCCGAAAGCTTGAGCGACGGAATCACCAGCAGCGCCAAAAACGACAGGGTCATGAGCGGCGCCGCCAGCGGACAGCCACACGCAGCCGCAAGCTGATTGAGCAAGACGTACTGCGCCGCGACTTCACGTCCATCCGCATCGCTCATAAGTCCCGCGATCGGCAGCGGCAGACATCGCGTTTCGTTTTTTGAAACCACACACAGACCGCCACGTTCAGCGAGCACACGGTTTATCGCCAAAAGCAGTGCGTCATCATCTGCACCGACGGCGATGACGTTGTGACTGTCATGCGCAACGCTCGTTGCAATCGCGCCTTCGACAAGTCCGAAGCCACGCACAAACGCCACCTGCGGCGGCTCTTTGTCGTAACGACTCTGGACCACCAGCTTGAGAACATCGCGGTCCGGATCAGAGACCACCGCACCATCGACAACTTTGGGCGAAAGGATCTCGCAGTCGGTCAGAAGCTGTCTGTCGTGCGCCACGATCACGCGCAGCTTGCCGGCCCGCGCGCACACCCGCAGCGATTCCTTCTCGATGGGTTGCGCCGAAAAGTGGTTGCAAATCGGGATCGGAAGCCGTGGCAAAAGACACGCACCGCGATGGAACACCAGCTCTCCTTGCAGCCAGGTTTCCACGACTTCCAGCGACTTGAGATCACGCACACGGACAAAGTCCGCGCGGTCCCCAACCTGAAGCTGACCGACCGGAAGTCGATAGTGCAGCACCGGCGTTCGGCAAGCGGCGTGCAGAACCGAAAACAGATCGACCCCTGACTGGATCGCAGCCGCTGCCAGACGACTTATGTGACCTATCACAAGGTCATCGGGATGCAGATCATCGCTACACAACATACAGCTACGCGGCGCTTCTTTTAGCAGCGGCCACAGCGTCGAAAAGTTCTTCGCAGCAGAGCCCTCGCGGATCTGAATTTTCTGTCCCAGCCACAGCTTCTGTCGGGCTTCTTCCAAGCTGGTGCATTCATGATCGGTACTGATTCCGTGCCGCACATATTCGCGCAGCGCTTCGCCAAACAGACCGGGAGCATGTCCGTCAATAGGAATCTGTCGATCTTGTGCCGCGGCAAGCTTTCCCAACAGCACCGGATCACCATGCAGCACACCCGGAACATTCATCACTTCGGACAGATGGGTAAAGCGCGGATCGGACAGAAGCTCGCGCACTTCGGCAAGACCAAGCGTCGCGCCAGACGTTTCAAAAATCGTCGCCGGAACACAGGACGGAACGCCGAAAAAGAAGTGAAACGGAGTCCGCTCGGACTCTGCTTGCATGTACCGCACGCCCGCGATTCCCATCACATTGGCAATCTCATGTGGATCGCAGACCGCAGCGACGGTGCCATGAGCCACGGCCAGTCGCGCAAACTCCGGCGGCGTCAAAAGCGAGCTTTCGATGTGAATGTGGGAATCGACAAAACCCGGCATAAGGAATCCGTCCGTTTCGTCCACTTGTGACACTTCGCGGATCGCAGAAATCTGGCCGTCTTTCACGAAGACTTCGCCAGGAAAGATCCGCTGCTGCAAAAGATCGACGACCTGGCCTCTGTGAATCTGTGAATGGGAATCGAGCGGCGGTGCGGAAACCGAAGAAGAAGCAGACATGCCGGGACTATAAACGACGACCTGCTTGCCTTGTGTCCGCCGCGGCATCCAAACTGTGGATACATTCGAGAGGCCCCATGAACCGTCGTCATTTTTTGTCC
This sequence comes from Pseudomonadota bacterium, assembly GCA_035340095.1. Lineage (GTDB taxonomy): Bacteria > Myxococcota_A > Polyangia > Palsa-1104 > JAEUJZ01 > JAEUKA01. The sequence continues at coordinate 23,528 of DAORGN010000031.1, forward strand.
GGTGTGGGTTTGGCTTTGGCGAGCGGCTGCGCGGGTCCGGGTCGTTTTGTCCCATCGGATTCGCATGGCTTTGTCGCGCACCAGATCAACACGCCGCAGGGACCGCATCGCTTCTTTGTCTATCGGCCCCGGTATCACAGTGGATCGGAAAAACTGCCGGTGATCTTGTATCTGCACGGCGGTGGCGAGCGCGGTGAAGACGGCGTGTCAGCGACGCAAGTGGGTCTGGGCCCGGTCGCGCAAGCATCGCTTGGCTACTTTCCGTTTCTGGTGGTGTTTCCGCAGTGCAAAAGCGGCGGCTTCTGGGGCATGCCCGACATGGCGGAACGCGCGATGCAAGCGCTGTCGGTGGCGATTCACGATCATGGCGGCGATCCGGAACGGGTCTATGTGACAGGAAACTCGCTCGGGGGATATGGAACGTACCTGCTTGCGGCCCGCTATCCCGATCGCTTTGCCGCACTTTCGCCGATCTGTGGTGGGGTCAAGCCGCCGCCGCTCATCCGTCTGCCCAAAGAAGCGACGCTGTTTGATCTGCAAGGCGATGTCTATGCGCAGCTCGCCGAGCGGCTCGGACGGACACCCGTGTGGATTTTCCACGGCGGTTCCGATCCGCTGATTCCGTATCGCATCTCGATCCAGATTGCCCAGGCGCTGCGTGAACACCCCGGTCGTTCCGATCCTGGGCTTACGCAGCTTACGATTTGGCCCAAAGTCGGACACGCTGCCGAGGAACCGACCTACAACCTGCCGCAGCTTTTTGATTGGTTTTTAAAACAGCGGCGGGGCAAGCCCGATCCAAGCGCCGGATATCTGGCCGCGCAGCTAGAACCCCAGCTTTCCCAGACATAAACAGGTGGCGAAACGGTCGGCTTAACCGCCCTGCCCCAGCCACTCTTCCCCGTCGGGAGAAAACTCTTTTTTCCAGATCGGCACTTCGACTTTCAGCGCTTCAATCGCCGCCCGACACGCCGCAAACGCTTCGCCGCGATGGGGTGCCGATGCCGCCAAGATCACCGCCAAATCGCCAATCTGGAGCGAGCCGACGCGGTGCACCATCGCGACCCGCACACCGGGCTGCTCGGATTCGATCCGCGCCGCGATCTCGGCCATCTTGCGCACCGCCATCTCGTCATACGCTTCGTAATCGAGCCGCACCACCTGTTTGCCGTCGTTGTGATCGCGCACAAGACCGGCAAACAGCACGATCCCGCCCTGTCCCGGCCCGCTGACCGCCGCGATCACTTCGTCGTATTGCAAGGGCTGCCGCGAAAGCCGAACCAGCGCAGAGCCCCCGGCGACTGGCGGAATCAGCGCGACTTCATCGCCGTCTTTGAGCTGGGTTTTGGCCGGCATAAATTCCATGTTCACCGCGACCTGCAAGCTGCGCCGACTCGCCGCGACCAAAGGCTCGCGTTCACCCAGCAGCAAAAGCAGATCCCCGACTGTTGATCCGTCGGCAAGTTCGATCGAATCCGACTCTCTGCGCAAACGCTCGCGCAGATGGGCAAAGTAGCGCACCGCGATCTTCATAGGGGTTTCCTTCACAGAAGAGGATCGGCGCGGACGCTACAGCCGCACGATCGGACAGGACTGCGTTTTGTCGACGTTGCGCGTCGCGTTGCGGGTATCAAGCACCAGCTTGGCGCTGCGACCGATTGCGCCATAGTCAATCGAGCTGTGGTCGGTCAGGATCAGCACCGCATCGTAGTCACCGAGGTTGCCAAGCGGCACCGACTGAAGCAGATGGCTGCCAATCCGCAAGCTCGGAACATATGGATCGTGATACTCGACGGTGGCGCCTTTGCCCCACAAAAGCTCAATCACATCGAGCGCTGGCGATTCGCGCACGTCGTCGATGTCGCGCTTGTACGCCACGCCCAGCACCAAAAGCCGCGATCCACGCACCGCTTGCCGATGGTCATTGAGAGCATCTTGCAGCCGCGACACCACCACTTCCGGCATCCCGGTATTGATCTGATCGGCCAGGTCGATAAAGCGCGCTTCGTATTTGAGCGTCCGCAGTTTCCACGACAGATACAGCGGATCGACGGGGATGCAGTGACCGCCCAGACCCGGCCCCGGATAAAACGGCATAAAACCAAACGGCTTGGTCGCCGCCGCGTCGATCACTTCCCAGGTATCGAGCCCCAGCTTTTCGCACATGATCGCGACCTCGTTGACGAGGCCGATGTTGACGGCGCGAAAAGTGTTTTCCAAAAGCTTCACCATTTCCGCCGCATCCGTCGACGAAACCGGCACCAGCTTGTCCATGACTTCGCCGTACAGGGCGCGAATCATCGTCAGACATTCGGGCGTAGTGCCACCGACGACCTTGGGGGTGTTTTTGGTGTGAAAACGGGCATTGCCGGGATCGACGCGCTCGGGAGAAAACGCCAGATAGAAGTCGCTACCGACGACAAGACCTGTTTCGGAAAGCCGCGGCAGCAGCACCTCGCGGGTGAAGCCGGGGAACGTCGTCGATTCCAGCACCACCAGCATCCCTTTGTGCAGGTGCGGCAAAAGCGCTTCCGCCGCAGCGACGATGTAGCTATTGTCCGGCGACCGCGATTTGTTAAGCGGCGTCGGCACGCAGATGATCACGACATCCGATCTGCCAAGGCAGCGCGGGTCGGTGGTCGCGTCGATGCGTCCCTGCGCGCGCAGCTCGGACAGAATGCTGCTCGGAACGTCTTTGATGTAGCTTTCGCCACGATTGACCGAGGCTGCGCGCTCCTCGATAAGATCGTAGCCAGTGACGTGGAACCCGGCGCGCGCGACTTCGACGAGAAGCGGCAGACCGACATAGCCCAGGCCGATCACAGTGACGTGCGCGGTGTGCTGCGAAAGCTTTGCGAGGAGCGCTTTTTGATCCATTGCGTTGCCCGCTTCTATCGTACGCAAAGCCGCGATTGCAAGGTTTACCGCGTGCGCGTTTGCCGCCACAGCCACGGGATAAGCTCCGGCTCGCGCAGCGCCGGTCCCCATGCATCATGCGCCACCATCGGATATTCGACATAGCGCGGCTGTCCGCCGGCTTTTTGCAGCGCGTGTACCATGTTGCGCGAGCGAGAAACCGAAACCACCGCGTCTTGCGCCCCGTGAAACACCCACTGCGGAATGTGGGCCATCTTGGCGGCCTGCTGTTCGTCGCCGCCACCACAGATGATCACCGCCGCGGCGACAAGCTGCGGACGCCGGCACAGCAGATCCCAAACGCCAAAGCCGCCCATCGACAGCCCAAGCAAATAGATGCGCGACGAATCAATCCGCGGATCGCGCGCGAGCCGGTCGATAAGCCGCATAAGCAGCCGCAGCGGTCGCGAAGGTGAATCCGGCAGCTGATGCTGCGGCGCGTCCCAGTTCACTTCGACCCAGCGCTGACCGGGCGGACACTGCGGGACAAGATAAAAACACGGATAGGCAGAACGTCTGTCGTCTGCGGACAAAAACTCAGCGACACCATGTTGGAGCTGCGCGCAGTTGTCGTCGCCACGTTCGCCCGCGCCGTGCAAAAAAACCACCAGCGGCACTTTTTCTGTCGGCGCATCCGACGCAGCCGGGGTCAGCAGACGATATGGCAGCGACTCGTCGCTTTCGGGATCACGCTCGGTCATGGCCAAAAAACGATCGGCAAGCGGGGCAGAAGTGGTCGTCGATGAATCGCTGCGCACAGAAGATCGCATCCGAAAAGTGTAGTCCACCTGCCACCTGGCTATACTGCCGCGCCATGTGGACTTGGTTCGGGGTGGCCGGTGCCGCCGCGTTTTTACTCCTGCTCGCAGGCTGGGTTTTGCGACGCGGAACCCCTGCACAACATGCGGCACTCGCGCCTGCGGACACGCCGCCACACGACCCGAGCGGCAGCGACGCAAACACCACAAGCGATGATGACCAAACCGCAGCGGCGGACGCGCAGACCTCCAGCGATGCCGATCCGTCGCACAGCGAAACCGAAACCGACAGTCACGATGAAACGGACGGCGAAACGGGCGACGAAAACACCGATCGCCGCAAGCCGATCCTGCACAGCCGACACTGGGCGGTTCTCGCGGGGGAACAAGAGCCGCATCGCTTCCTGATTTCAGCGTTTGAAAAGCTGCTCAAGCCCGGCAGTGGATCGCGCGCGACCGGCGAAGGTCGTTACTGGCATCTCGTCGACAACAGCGGACGGCTACAGCTATCGGCGCTGGTTCGCAAAGGCGAAGTGTTGGAAGTGCTGGCGATCTATCCGTATGCCGAAACCACCAACAGCTGGCCGCTCTTGCTCGAACGAATCGAGGAAAGTCCCGACGGACTGCAAGCCCGCTTGTGTGGACGTTCCGGCGGTGCCCACTTCGCGGTGTTTGACACGCTGTACTTCAAAAACCAGCGCCACTATGCGGTCGGCGAAACCTACGATCTGCAAGTCAGCGCGATTGGCTATCAGCTAGAGCTCGATGAACCGGCGGAACACAGCGCGGTGGGGAGCGGCTTTGGATCGCTCCCTGCCCTGAGTTCCGATCGCGAGGCTGCCGAAGACGAGATCGTCTTTCACAGCACCGTCGAAGATGTCTTTGATTGCGAGTTCTGGGGCATCGAACTTCAGGTCTATCTGGTGACGCTTTTGCACGGCCCAGCCGGTCCGCTGCGCGTCGAGATGTACGTGCATCCATCGCTGACCCAACAGCGCTTCGAAATCGGCGATCGGGTCCGCGGGGTTGCGTGGCTGTTCGGACTCTGGCCGGATCCACGCGCCACCGCGCTCGCGGAAGCACTGCGCGCCGCCCGACTGCCCAACTAGTTTTCCGTCGGAGCGAGGCTTACCCTTCGGGTAGAACCGGCAAGCGCGGCAGGCTCTTGGTCTTGCTGTCGTCGGCTTTTTTCGCCGGTCGCGCCGGTTTTTCTGCTTTGGTGGCAGGTTTGGCTTCGGCAGGTTTGGCTTCGGCAGGCTTGGCCGGTTGCGGTGCCGCGCCTTTGTCCGTGGTCGCAGGCGGGGTCGGTGTCGCAGCAGGCGCAGTCGCTGGTGCCGTCGCTGGCGCAGGCGGCGGGACCGCTTTTTGAGCTTCCTTGGCAGCGGCTTCGGCCAAAGCGGCAGCGGCCAACGCGCGCTGTTTGGCTTCGGCTTCCTCTTTGGCGACCGCCCGCAGGTGCAGCACATAAAAGATCACCGCGGTAAGCAGCGTCAGCCCCAAGATGATCGCCATCACCGGCTGACCTGCGCGTTTTTCTCGCCGGTGGCGTCGCTCCTCGGCTTCCAGGTCAATGTGATCGTGCGAAAGACGACCGATCGGCCCGCTCGGTTCGTTTGCGGACGGATTGTTCGTCGGGGCGGATTCTGACTGTTTGGCGCTGTCCATCGTGCCCGGTCAGGATATCAGCCGGGCCGGCGATTTCGCAAACCCCCACGTCGGCGCACCGGGAAAAAGTACCGCAGAGACGGACGCCTGGCAGGCAGACCCGGTTCTGGCTGTACTCGCGACGGCAAAGCGAGCTAACATGGTTTGCAAGTAGCTTGGGGGAGCTTATGACCGCTTACCGACTCACTGGCCACGCTGTATCCACATCGACGTGCCTTGATCGGCCTTACCTTCGACCTTCATCGCGATTCCGTCAGTGGCTCCGAAAAAATTCCGTGATTGGCAGTCTGCTTGGCCTGTTTTCGCTGCTCAGTGCCTGTCAGAGCGAAGACGCTGTGCTTCTGCAAATCCGGCCACCATCGGGCGTCACCATAAACGAATACGCGGTGACGGTGCAGGACCATGACAAGCACGTCATCGTCTATCAGTCCGGCATTCAGCCCGTGTCAGCCGTCAGCAAAGGCCGCGACCTGTTCGCCGCTCCGCTCAAGCTGGGACTGAAGCTATCGACGAAAGCGAACTACCTTATCCATGTGCGGGCGTCGGCAAACAAGCTGATTCCCGATGGCGTCATTCCGACCTCTCGCGATGACGAGTATTTCTTTGCCGCCATCGTCAACGTGACCGGCACCCAGCAGCTGGATGCCGATCTGCTTGATATCGATCCGCAGTACGACGTCGACTTCGATCACTTTCCCGACGCCACCAAGTGGACCGCAGCAGTCCCAGCGGCCAAAGTCACGTATCAAACCAAGATGAACGTGCTCGACTGCGTCGACAAAGATCCCGATCCGACACAGCCGAAACTGCCCACGGGTCTTTACGCGGTCGACATAAACCCACTGGCCAAGCCGCGCTGCGGTCTGCCATTTGACATTTCGTGCGGTGACAGCGTCCCGCCTTGCCAAGATATCGACGGCGACGGCGATCCCGAAAGCACCGACTGCGACGACAACGATCCAAATCGTTTCCACGGCAACGCGCGTCCGCGCAACTGCTGCACCTGTACTGACAAAGCAAGCTGCGCCAAAGACCACACCAAGCTGGCCGACATGTCCAAGTGCATGCCGGAGCGCTGCAACAGCGACGTCGACTACGACTGCACCGGCAAGCGCGTTCCGTGTTTTGTCGATGACGACTGCGACGGCTATTCGCCAAACGATCCGGTCGTCACCCAGCGCGACTGCGACGACACAAACCCCAACATCTATCCGGGTGCGCCGAAAAACTGCGCCGACACCAGCAAAGACTGGGCGTGCGACGGCAATCCGTCGGGTGGCTGCGTCGACTGCGATCTCGACGGTGACGGCTACCAGCGCAACGACAAAGCACAAGGCGGCATCTGCCCAACCGCGGCCTACACGTCATCCGGCAAGAAGATCGACTGCGACGACAACGATCGCGGCGTGTTCCCCGGATCGACGATGTACAACGGTCCGAGCCAGATCATGGGCTTCGCCGATCTCGCGGGCAAAGAAGGCGGCGGATCGAAAGTCGCAGCCATGCGGCGGCTGTGCTGGAACACCCTGGTCGACGGCACCACGGCGCAAGATGCCGACTGTGACAGCACCGCTCGCAATGGCTGTCCGACCGCAGCGTGCGACGTTGACGGCGACGGCTTCCCCAAAGACAACACCCCAGCGTGCAACCCCGGCGGGCTTTTGCCGGTCGACAGCAACGACGCCGACTACCAGAGCTTCAGCGGCGCGCCCGACCACTGTGGCGACGGCAAACCGCAAAACGGCACGTCCGATACCCCGTGCACAAACGACAAAGACGGCGACGGTTACAACGCGGACGCCGACTGCGATGACAACGATCCCAACTCGCACCCGTGGGCGACCGAGCTGTGTGATGGCAAAGACAACGACTGCGACGGTCTTATCGACGAGCTGAACCCCGATGACAAGGGCGCGCGGCTGGTCGAAAAAAGCCCGGTCACAGGCAAAAACGTCATCATGTCGTGCACCGACTACTACCGCGGCGAGTGCAACAACACCGTTGCCGCCACCGGACTCAAGACGGGTCGCTGCGTGTGCAGTGGCATTGTGCCCGGCAAGCACGACTCAAATGCGCTGCGCAAAGCATGCCCAGCGACGGTGGATACCGCGGCGACCGCTCCCAAGTGTTTCGGCGCGCAGCAGCCGACCAAACAGACCTGCGAAGCCGTGGTTGCGAACCGCAAAGACCAAGACTGCGACGGACGGCTCGATGCGCCGGACGGCATGAACCTTCTGGAATACGGCCAGGCCTGCGGCGTAAACACCGGCACTTGCATAGCCGGCACCGTCAATGGCTGCGACTACACCAAGACCAACCCGTTTTCGATCGCCACCGGCTACGCCGTCGTGCCGGCCTTTGACGAAGCGCGCAAGTATCTGACCTGCACGGGTGCGACCGGCCCAAGCAAGCAGCTTTGCGACGGCAAAGACGAAAACTGCAACAATGTCGACGACGACTGCTCGGACTATGGCGCCGCCAACTCGGCGTGCTGCAAAAACGTCGCGATGTGCGTGGACGTGGCGATCGACTTCGCCCACTGCGGCAACTGCTCGACGGCGTGTGACACCGCAACGGCCAACGCCTGCGTCAACAAACAGTGCATGTGCGGTGCAAACCCAGCGTGCAACGGTGCCCGCGGCATGTGCAAAAACGGCACGACCTGCGTCGAGTGCATGGCCGACGCCGACTGCGGCGATCCGGCCAAACCGATCTGCAAAGGCCAGGATCACTGCGTCGAGTGCGCAGCCAACGCCGACTGCGCCGCCAGCGCCAACGGCCCGGCCTGCGACAGCACCGCGGAAATCTGCGTCGCCTGCACCGCCGGCTTTGGCTGCAACGGCGCGACGGCCCACTGCAAAGTGAACGCCAATCCGACGCTGAACAAGTGCGTCCAGTGCTTGACCAACTCGGACTGTTCGGGAGGAACGCCGGCCTGCGACACCGCGACCAACACCTGCGTGCCGTGCCTTACTGGCTTTGGCTGCAGCGCCCCGAACAGCCAATGCAAGCTCGGCGCCACGTCGGCCATGAACCAGTGCGTCCAGTGCTTGGTCGATGGCAACTGCTCGGGCAGCACGCCGGCTTGCGACACCACCGTCAACAAGTGCGTAACCTGCACCGCGGGCAACAAGACCCAGTGCACCGGATCGACGGCCCAGTGTCTCGTCAACGCGGTCGATCCGACCCAGAACAAGTGCGTCGCTTGCACCGCCAACGCCCAGTGCACGGTGTCGCCACGACTTCTGTGCGACATCGGCGGCCAGTACAAGTGCGCTTCGTGCCTAAAAGACATGGACTGCGGCGGGACCACACCGTTCTGTTACCAGGACGCCGTCGACGTAACCAAAAATGTCTGCACCGCGTGCAACGCCGACATGGACTGCGGCGCCGGCAAGTTCTGCTTTGTGCAGACAAACCCGGCAAACAACTTCTGCGGTGACTGCAAGACCGACGCAGACTGCCCGGCGATGAATCCGGCCTGCGA
>DAORGN010000032.1:0-32240 GCA_035340095.1 Pseudomonadota bacterium
CGATCCACAGTGCAACTTGACGTTTGGGATGTTGGGCAAGCGGATGTTTGCCCTTTGGGATCGACCCACTGAAGCTTGCGCTCACGCCGCCGCCTGTCTTGAGCCAGTCCGCCAGGGTCGCGGGCTTTTGCGCCCGCCGCAGCTTGCCGAAGTCGCCGATCGACTGTGGCTGCTGCCGGGTCACCTGGACCTGAGCCGATTCGAACAGACCCTGGCCGAGCAGTGGCCACGGGTGATGGCCGCGGACAACGAACGGGCGCTTGATGTGGTGTTGTCGCTCAGCGCCCTGGCACACCGCGCCGCCGAGTCAGTCGCCGCGGATCTGGTCCTGCTAGATGTCGGACCCAGCCTGGGCGCAATCAATCACTCGGCCATGTTGGCTTGTGACAACGTCGTCGTGCCGATGGCATGGGACTGGTTTAGCCTGCAAGCCCTGCTAAACATTGGCCCGAGTATCAAGGAGTGGCGAGACGACTGGCAGACCGTCAGGGAACGCTTCCTGCGCAGCCATCCCTATGCAGCCTTCGCGACGCATCGTTTCCAACCAATCGGCTACGTCCTTCAGCAGCGTATCAACCAGCCGGACATGGACTCGCTTGGTTATGAGGCCATCGGCTTGAACGTCCAGCGTGTCTTCAGAATTCACGTTCTGCAAGAAGGTCGCCTTCAGGATGGCGCGGCGACAGATCCAGACGAACATCGGCTGGCGATGGTCGATCACTACGCGGCACTGGCTCCGCTATCGCAACTGTTTTGCAAGCCGATGTTTGATCTAACGCGGGCCGATGGTGCCGTGGGCGGGCAGGTTCGGATGGTTCGGGAGTGTCGGCGGACGATTGAAGCGCTGGCGCGCAAAATTTGCCGCCGCATGGACATTCCGTTGCCGCTGCCGCCGCCGTAGCAGATTGGTGCCACCTGGCAGGCCGCAAGCGTGTGCCCGCAGAGAAGTCGCCCGTTTGGGGTGGTTTGGCCGGCGCATCGACTCGGTGAGCTGTTTGGGCCAGGTGACGACCGCGGCGGATCGACCCAGCGAGCTGTTCGCTCGGGGTGCTTTCCCTGGCCCATCGACTCATCGAGCGGTTCGGTTGGGGTGATGACTGGGCCGGATCGACTCGGTGAGCGGATTGGGTCTGGTCTTTACCCCAGCCCATCGACTCATCGAGTCGTTCGGCTTGGGTCCGGACCCCACATGGTCGACTCGTCATCCTGATTCGCTGTGGTCCATACGCGGGGGAAACGCTCGATCGTGCCACAGTCGTTCGTAAGTCTTGTCGTCGGGCAGCGCGGGGCCAAGCGTCCGACCGTAATCAACCACACGGGCCAGCAGCTCTTCGGCGGATACAGCAAACAGCGGCCACTGGGAAGCATACGCCGCGATGGCCGCAAGCCGCGCTGGGCTGTTGGCCGTCACAGTCTGTAGCTGAGCCGTAAGGTCGGGACGCGGCCCTGGCCGATGCGCTTGTCCATCCGCGCGCACCGCCGTCCGCGCCACCAAGTGGCCGAGCAAAAATCGGAGGCCTGGTGGATAGCGACGAAAAAGCGGCAGCCCACACAGATAGTCTCGGTAGGCGGCTCGCTCCATCGCCACCGTGCCGCGATCGGTGCCTGCCAGCCTTGGAACGGACGTCTCTAGGGCTGCGAGCCGACGAGCGACGGAAAAACGGGACAAGCTGTAGGGCAAGTCCTCAAAGTACGCAAGCTGTAGACCCAGTTCAAACGCCAGGGCGCGGGCTGCTTCATGGACAATCCGGTGATCGATGTGTCCGCCGACGGCCAGTGGCGCAACCAGTTCAGCCGGTGCGCTTACGTGCCAGCGCAGCCGCGCGACCACTTCACTCGTGATGCCCAAATGCGGCGGTCCATACGGCATAAACAGCCCCAGACTGCCGTGGATTTCGGGGCGGTCCGGGGCATCAAACAGATCCAGCGACAGGTATTTGCATCCGAGTGCCCGTGCCGCCTGCTCATCTTCCGCGCGCCGGGTGGCGGCGCTTTCTCCGCTGACGAACACCGATAGGAGCGTGACATCGGCCCCGGCGGCCACGTCGGCAAGCAGCGACCCTGCGCACGACAGCGCCACATCATCGGGATGCGGACTTAGGTAAAAGACGCGCCGCGCCACCACGCTAGCCTGGGAACTCATAGCGAACCTGGGGCGGCTTGGCCGGCTCAATAAACTGCGTGGGCGGCGGTACGGGTGGATGCGGAGGACGCTTCCAGAAAATCTCGCGCCGCAGCCTGGTGTTTCGACTGCCCAAAATTCCGCGCCGTTGTTGGTCGAGGTTTTCTTTGACCCAGCGCAGCTCGGGCAAGGGGGTTTCAAAGCCCATCCACAGCTTTTCACTCGATACGATCTGCAAAAGGCTGACGGCCTTTGGCGCGGGCCGCTTCCATAGATCGACAATGGTCATGGTCTCGCCCGGCAGCACCATCGCATCACGGGTCGCTGCCGCCTGGCTTGGCACATTCGCTGCGATCGAGCAGGCACAGACCGCCCCTTCAATGACCGTCACGGTCACACTGGCCAGCGATTTTCCATCGGGCTTTGCCACCGCCTCGGCCAGATAACTGGTGCCTTCGGGCAGCAGCGCGGCCAGCTCCGATAGCACCGCGAGCCCACCGGCCATCCGATCAGACACCACCAGCACCTTGCCCTGCGCAAGCCACACCCGTCGCTCGGTGGGAAACAGCGTGATGCGGGTCCGTTCACCCAGGCGAATCAGCGTCCCATCTGCAAAGCGCAGCTCCGCGTGGGCACCGGGCCCCGTCTTGACCCACGGTTCAGTGGTCAGCCGGACGCCTTTTTGCACCGCGTGCAGCTCACGATCGGATCGCCCTGCCGACACATCCCCCACTGCCGAGCTCACTTCGGCGGGGCCCATCGGCAAAATCCGCTCTCCGGCCAACGCATCGGGGAGTGGCGCAGCAAGCGAACCGCCAAAAAACAAAAGCCCAAGGACAGCAAGCTGGCAGAGCCGAAACGATAGAAAGCGTGTCACGACGATCTCAACCTCTAACATACGTGACGGCGCGCGCCGAGCACTCTTCACTTCGAAGGCTTGACCCCTGGCGACGGTTTTGACATCGTCCGCGCCATGCGAAGCGATGGACGAGAGGCGGGGCAGCTCCGCCAGACGGTGATTGAGGTGGATTACTTGAGCGCGCCGCTGGCTTGTACGCTGGTGCGCAGCGGATCGACTTGGGTGCTGTGTACGGCGTCGGTGGATGAGCAAGTACCGCCGTTTTTGCGGCCCAAGCCGTCAGCCGATGGTCAGCGCAACCAACCGCAGAGCGGCTGGGTCACGGCGGAATACAGCATGCTGCCCGGCTCGACGGGAACCCGAAGCTCGCGGGCGCCGTCAGGACGCAGCAAAGAGATTGAGCGGCTGATTGGTCGATCGCTCCGGCAGGCGGTCGATCTGACCAAGCTGGGCCCGCGGACGATCACCATCGACTGCGATGTCCTGCAAGCCGACGGTGGCACCCGGACTGCATCGATCACAGGTGGCTATGTCGCGCTGGCGCTGGCGGTCAAGCGGCTGATGGCCAAGGGGCTGATTCGCGAAAACCCGCTCAAGCGGGCGATTGCGGCAGTGTCCGTCGGGATCATTGATGGCCAGGCGTACCTCGATCTGCCGTATGAAGAAGACAGCCGCGCGGAAGTCGACATGAACGTGGTGATGGCGCAGCCCCAGTCCGGCGGCGAACCCGCGTTTGTCGAAGTCCAAGGCACGGGCGAACACGGCACCTTCAGCCGCAGCCAGCTCGACGCACTGCTTGGTCTGGCCGAAGGCGGTATCGGGACGCTCTTTGCCCTTCAGCAAGCGGCTCTCGCGGCGGCTCGGTAGAACGTCCATGGCTGAAACCCCGATGCAGCCGCTGGTCTTGTGCCTGGCGACGCAGAACCGGCACAAGGTCGAAGAGCTGCTGGCACTGCTGCTGACGCTGGCACCCGACCTACAGGGACAAGTCAAGCTGACCTCTCTGGCAGAGCTTGGGATCACCGACGAGGTGGTGGAAGACGGCGAGACCTTTGCCGACAACGCGCTTATCAAAGCCAAGGCCGCATGGTTGCGGACTGGCCTGTGGTCGCTGTCGGACGACAGTGGACTTATGGTGGATGCGCTGTGTGGCAAACCGGGGATTCTCTCGGCGCGCTGGGGTGGTGAACCACGCAGTGACCGTCGCAACATCGACAAGCTTTTGTCTGATCTGCACGATGTGCCCGACGAAAAACGGCAAGCCCAGTTCGTCTGTACGCTGTGCTTGTATGGACAGTCCAAGCAGTCGGCGGCACCCCAAGTCGTGCTGCGCGAAGGCATCTGCAAAGGGACACTGCGGACGACCTTGGCGGGCACGAGCGGCTTTGGTTACGACCCGCTTTTTGTCCCGACCGCGGCTGAACTTGCGAACGCGGGGCTTGCAGCGGAAAAATACGGCCTGACCTATGCGGAGCTACCTGCCGACGACAAAAATCGCCTTTCGCATCGAACCCGAGCCGTTCTTGCGCTCTTGCCCGACCTGCGGCGGTTGATTGGGCAGCTTAGTACTTGATTGCTGCGCCAGGTTGGCGTAGAACTCGTTGTCAGTCCTCGGGGCGTAGCGCAGTCCGGTAGCGCGCCTGCTTTGGGAGCAGGATGTCGGAGGTTCGAATCCTCTCGCCCCGACCACAGGGTCCCGTCACGGGTTCTGCGCCCGTAGCTCAGTCGGATAGAGCAACGGCCTTCTAAGCCGTGGGCCGCAGGTTCGATTCCTGCCGGGCGCGCTTCATCTATGCCCCCACTCTTTCCGGTGACGTTAGCCTTGCAGGCGGTGGCCTGTACCCTCTACGTCGTGGGGGTCGCGCAGCCGCTTTTGCGTTCACCCCTGAAAGTGGCGCGCCTGATCCTGCTTCTGGCGGTGTTTTCGCAGGTCGCTGACATCGCATGGCTTTGTCTGCGTGGCCAGCATCCCGGTTCGTCGACGCGCGAAGCGGTGTATTTCCTGTCGTGGCTGCTCACGCTGGCGTATCCACTTCTGTCGCGCAAGCACCCTGCACCGCTTATCGGTGCCTTGCTCCTACCGATGGCGATGACGATGGAGATCGTCGTGCGCCTGGTGCCAGGGGTGACTGATCCAGGACCGGCGGCGCAAAGGCAGCTTCTTGCCAGTCTGCACATCTTTTGTGCAACGATCGGAACCGCTTTGTTTGGTCTCGCGGCAGCAACGAGCGTGGTCTATCTACTAAGTGAACGGCACCTCAAGCGTCACATGCTCGATGCCGCGACGCCGCGACTTCCGCTTCAGACGCTGGATGGCTGGAACCACCAGAGCATCGCGTTTGGGCTTTTGGCGTTCACGGCAACCATGGTGTCGGGAACGTACTGGCTTAGCACGGCGGGGCCGCAGCCCGGTAGCACCGCGATGGGCGCACAGCTTTCGAGCCTGTTTCGGTCGCCGCAGTATGGGCTGTCGCTTCTGACCTGGCTTATATTTGCCGGTCTTTTGATCGGACGGCGCGTGCTGGGTCTGCGCGGGCGGCGGGCGGCGATGTGGACGCTGCTGGGTTTTGCGATGGCGGTCAGCATCTTGGGTGTGTATCTGCTTCGCGATCTGAGGTTGCCGACGCCGTGAGTCGCCTGTTTGTCATTGGGCTTTCGCATCGCACGGCACCGCTGACCATGCGAGAGTCCCTGGCGGTGCCCGATTCCGAGCTGTCGGACAGGCTGCAAGCGGCAGCTTCGCTGTGCGGCGAGGCAATGCTTCTGTCGACCTGCAACCGCGTCGAGCTGTACGTATCTTTGGGTGACGAATCAGCGGTGGGCAAGCTCCGCAAGCTGGTCACGCAGTCTCAGCCGGACGCCGAGCGGCACCTGTACGAAAAGCAGGGACCCGAAGCGGTCGGACACCTGTTCCGCGTGGCGTCGAGCCTTGACTCACTGGTGCTTGGCGAACCGCAGATTCTGGGACAGCTCAAGCAGGCCTATCGATCGGCGCAAGAGGTCGGCACCGTCGGGCAAGTTCTGGGGGCGATCGTCCCCAAGGCGTTCGCGGTGGCCAAGCGGGTGCGCAGCGAGACGGCCATTGGGGAAAATCCAGCCTCGGTGGCGTCTGTCGCGGTGCAGCTTGCCCATCAGGTTTTCGGCAGCCTGCACAAACAGCCGGTGCTGCTGGTAGGCGCCGGCAAGATGTCAGAGCTTGTGGCTCGGCACCTTTTGCAAGCCGAAGTCCATCCGCTGTGGATCGTAAACCGCACGCTGTCCCGCGCAGAGAGTCTGGCGGCGGAGCTTGGCGGTGAAGCACACCCGTTTGACAAGCTGGAATCGCTTTTGTGCCGGGCTCAGGTGGTCATAAGCTCGACGGGGGCGCGCGATCCAGTGATCCGCGAGGAGCTGGTTGCGCGGGTGATGAAGGCGCGGCGGGGTCGCTGGCTTGTGCTGATCGACATCGCGGTGCCACGGGACATCGAACCGCAGGTCGGCAGCCTCGACAACGTCTATCTGTACGACCTGGATGCGCTGCAGCAAGTGGTGTCGCATGGCCAAGCCGAGCGGCAGCGCGAAGCCGACTCAGCCCGTCGAATTGTCGAAGAGGAGCTGGCACGGCAGAGCCGCCGCGAGCGCAGTGCCGACGTAAATCCGGTGATCCGGGCGCTGCGCAGCTACGCGCTCGATGTGGCGACCGCAGAAGTCGCCCGCGTCCTGCCCAAGCTCGGGCCGCTCACCGACAAACAGAAACAGCTCATCAGCAGCCTGGGTCCGAGCATCGTCAACAAGCTTTTGCACCTGCCGCTTACGTCGCTGCGTCAAGAAGTGGAGCGCGCCGAAGGACAGGAATCGCCGGCAGAGCTGGGCGAAGCGATCGTAAAGCTGTGGTCTCTCGACAAGCAACTTGCCCAGCAGAGCGAGGACGCTTCGAAAAGTGGCGTTCCCCGCGAGCTACCAAGCCCGAGCCAAGACCGCAAAGATTGGGAGAACTCGTCGTCATGAATGCCGTGCGTATTGCAACCCGCGGCTCCAAGCTGGCGCTGTGGCAGGCCGAACACATTCGCGCCGAGCTGTGCGCTCGTGAGCCGGGCCTTGCGGTCGAACTTTTGGTGGTAAAAACCGTCGGGGATCAGGTGCTCGATCGGTCACTGTCGGCGATCGGTGGCAAGGGACTGTTTACCAAAGAAGTCGAAGAGGCGCTGCTCGATGGGCGAGCCGACTTGGCGGTTCATTCGCTCAAGGATGTTCCGACCGAGGAAACGCCCGGCCTAGAGATTGCGGCGTACCCACCACGCGAACAGCCGTGGGATGCGCTGCTATTAAACCCGTCGATACGGCATGCCAAAGGCGATTCGGCGCAGAAGCTGATCGGTCTTTTGCCATCCGGAGCACGGGTGGGGACGAGCAGTCTGCGCCGCGGCAGCCAGATCCTTGCGCTGCGCAGTGATCTACAGATTGTTCCGCTGCGGGGCAACGTCGACACCCGACTGCGGAAGCTGCTTGCCGGGGAGCTTGACGCGGCGGTGCTGGCTGCGGCAGGACTTCACCGCTTGGGGCTTGGCGATCACATCGCCGCCTACTTCAGCGCAGACGAGCTTTTGCCCGCCTGCGGCCAAGGTGCACTCGCCGTGCAGTGCCGTAAAGGCGATACCGCAACGCGGACGCGGCTGGCCCGACTGGACCATCTGCCGACCAGGCAAGCGGTCTTGGCCGAGCGCCGGCTGAACCAACGACTTGGCGGGAGCTGCCAAACGCCGCTGGCGGCCCATGCCCGGCTGGTCGAAGGATCATTGGGCGATTCCGAGCTGCATCTGACCGCAATGGTCGGTTCACTGGACGGTAGGACGGTGCTGCGCGCAGCCGCGCAAGGCAGCCCTCAGTCGCCCTTTTTGCTGGCAGAGACCGTCGCAGAAGCCCTGCTGGGGCAAGGCGCGCAGGCGCTGCTCCGCTCTGACGCGCCGCGTTAGGCATCTGCGTCGCATTCACGACGCCATTTCACAGTTGCGCGACGGCGTTGCCTGGTGTTACCGATTGAACAGGCGACAACTCGCCCTGGCAGCAACGTTGGCTGCGCCCAGTCTCCGACTACCTTGGAAAAGAGACAAAAGGCGCAAGGAGCATCTATGGCTCACATTCGTCCCGAAAAACACATCTGGCTCGACGGGAAATTGGTCCCATGGAACGAGTCTCACGTTCACTTTCTGACCCACTCGCTGCACTACGGTCTGGCCGCCTTCGAGGGCATCCGGGCCTATGCACAACAGACCCCGCCGGGCACGGGTGCTATTTTCCGGCTGAGTGAGCACACCGACCGACTGTTCGATTCGTGCAAGCTGTGTCTGATCGATGTGCCGTATACCCGCGAGCAGATAAACCAAGCCTGCATCGAGACGATGCAAGCCAACGGCATGCAGGCAGCCTATCTGCGTCCACTGGTCTTTTTGGGCGACGGCTCGATGGGCCTGGGCGCGATGGACCCGCCGGTCCGCGTCGGTGTTGCTGCCTACGTTTGGGGCCGTTACCTCGGGGATGAAGGCATCGCCAAAGGCATCCGCGCCAAGATTTCATCGTATGGCCGCAACAACATGCAGGTGGGTCTGCCCAAGGGCAAAATCTGCGGTCAGTACGTCAACTCGGTGCTCGCCAAGCGCGAGGTGATAAAAGCCGGGTACGACGAAGCGATCATGCTCGATGGCAGTGGCCAGGTGGCGGAAGCGACGGGCGAAAACATCTTTGCGGTGATTCGTGGCCAGCTTGTCACCCCGCCGCTGTCGGCAGCGATCCTGGCGGGCATCACCCGCGACTCGGTGCTGACGTTGGCGCGTGACTTGGGCATCCCGACGGTCGAAGCGCCGATCGCACGCGACCAACTGCTGCTGGCCGACGAAGTGTTCTTGACCGGCACAGCAGCGGAAGTGACGCCGGTTCGTGAGATCGACGATCGCGCGATCGGAAATGGCAAGCCGGGTCCGATCACCACGCGGATTCAGCAGACGTTCTTTGCCGCGACAAGTGGACAGCTTCACCCGTACTCGCGCTGGCTGACGCCGATCCCAGCCACCTAAAACCCCCCGAGCGCTGCACGCGCGAAAGGCGAAAGCCCCCCGACACAGGACGTGCTGCGACCAGATGGCGCAACAATTGACCGTAAGTCGGGGATCCGCTTACGATGTTTGAAACGTGCCCCGCTCTCGAGTGCTACGTCGCCTCCGGGCGCCGAGTCTGCTTTCGCTTCTGTCGGCCTTGAGTCTGACGGCGCTGGACCCTGCCATGGGCCACGCCGCCAGCGTCCAGGTGGATTCGCAGATCGTCGGTCAACTGTATGAACTGCGCACCGCCGATGCCGGCAGCTCGGACATGCGGCTCGTCGACCGGCGCCGACTGACGACCTACCTGGGACTGCACGTAAGCGGCCTTGGACCCAAAGATGACGATGGGCTGCCGGGCTTTCGCAACCAGTTCGCCGTCCACTTTCAGATGCGCTTCGACGCCGACTTTGGCGACTACCTGTGCGCGATTGGGCGGACGTCATACGGCGCACCGCTCGGCTGCCTCGGTCGCGACAAGGGCGGACGCAGCCTAAGCCCCGAGCTGTCGAACTACAAACCGGAAATTCTCGAAGGATACGTCGAAGGCCAGAGCCTGGGTGGCTGGGTGGACCTGCGGCTGGGACGACAGATCCAGTGGGATCTGTTCGATCTGCGCGGCATCGACGGACTGTGGGTGCAGGCACGGACGCCCATCTACGTCGCCGCGGAAGTGTTCGGAGGCCTGTCGCAAAACGGCACGCTACCGATCGACTCGCCGCTGTATGCGCTCGATGGGACGAGCCGCAGCGTAAATCCGAGCGTCGGCGATGAGCAGCAGCAGACCGATGCGTATCAACCGACGGTGGGCTTTGCGCTGCGTTCGTATGGACTGCGCGACGTCCAGACCCGGCTGGCCTATCGGCGAACGTTTTCATCGACGCAGAACCTAGCGCCTGCGGGCTGCCAGACCACGCCGGGACAGACCGGCAATGCCTGCGCGCCGGGCTTTGGCACCATCGAGGAACGGCTCGCTTATTCGCTGCACGGACGCTTTTTGCAAGGCCGGCTGCAAGGCTTTGGCGGTTTTCGTTACGACTTTGTCAGCGGCAAGCTCGACGACGGGCATGCCGGTCTGCGCGCCGCACCACAGCTTGGACATTTCGTGCTGGCGGAATATCGCTACGTCGCGCCGACGTTCGATGGCGACTCGATCTGGAACGTGTTTTCGTCGCAGCCATATCACGATGTCCGCCTGGCGTATGATGGACGGCTGCGCAGCCCAAGCGACGACAGCGGCAATCGCCGTTACGGCGAGTTCGCGCTGCATGCGCATGGCTTTGCCCGGATGTTTCAGAGCACGGAACACAAAGCCATCGGTGGACGAGGACCACTCACCGCGGCAGTCGGGGGCAGCGCCGGGGTGCGCTGGCAGCGAGGCATGGGCCAGATTCGACTCGATGCCTACGGCGACGGAGGTTACGGCGGCCTGCGCGCTGGCAGTGACTTGGCCGGACGGATCACGCTGTGGCGCAACCGCCTGGGGTTTGAAGGTCGGCTGCTGTATATGTACTTTGCCGACGACGTGCAGACCGAAAATCACAGCCACATGATGGGCGTTCAGCTCGGCGCGCGCTGGGCGATCATAAACGGTCTTTTGCTCCACATCCTCGCCGAGAACAACGTCGATAGGTTTTACAACTCTCAGCTTCGATTGATGGCCATGCTGGACCTTAGCTACCTGCTCGGACCGGGCGGTGGCGGCATTCCGCCGGCTGGTCTTCTGCAAATGGGTCTGGGAAGCTATCCACCCCTTGGAGCGCAAGCGGGGGTGCTGCGGTGAAGATGCCTTGCTTTGATCACAAATCGGCCCGCGCTGCCGTGTGGCTGACCATCCTTTTCGGGGTGTGGTCCGCGTCAGCAGCCCCAAACCAAAAGCCCGCCGCAGGTTCATCGCCCGCGGCAGTGGCGGCTGGCGCAGAGACAACCGTGACGCCGCCGGCCCCACCGCCGGCTCCGCCGAGTCCAGACGACGAACAAACCAAGGCGCAGAGTATCAAGCTGGAGCAGCTTCTGAGCGTGAAGAACCTGCCCCCCGCCGAGGCTGTGAGCCGGGGCGAGCGATCGCGGGTGATCTACCCCGACCAAACGATTCCGCTGCGCTTTTCGCACAAGAATCACCTGGCCAAAGACATCGCCTGCGATAGCTGCCACCAAGCCGCGCTCACGTCGGTGAGTGCCAAAGATCGGCTGCTGCCGACCGAAGAAGACTGCGCGGTGTGCCACCCCATCGATCGCGCCGATCCTTATAAGAAAACCAGTGCGGCCCCGGCGACGTGCGCGACCTGCCACGTCGGCGTTCCGAGCGCCGCTGCGCCGGGCACGCCCGCACCAGGCAAAGACTTCGAAGCGCTGGTGCCGCGGGTCGTGATTCCCGATCCGAACCTCAAGTTCAATCACAAGCAGCACCTCGACAAGCAGATCCCGTGTTCGAGCTGTCACGGCGACTTGTCGAAAGTGGATCTGGCGACGCGGGCCCAGCTACCGACGATGGCGCAGTGCCTGGGCTGCCATGACAACCGGATGCCGTCGAGCACCAAAGCACAGGCACAACGCCCCACAACGAGCCCGGCACAGGTCGAAAACAAAGCCGGTCTGCTGGGCGGACGGGTATCCCGCGGTCCAAGCCCGCGCTGCGGCACTTGTCACCTGCAACAGTCGGATGGTCTTTTGGCGACGCGCTTCCCAAGCGGCGTGCTGGCACCCTCGGGACTTTTGCGCGGGGATGTCCACGGGATGGACTGGAAGGGAAACCACCGTCAGCCAGCGCTAAACGATCCAGAGTATTGTGCGACGTGCCACAGCCAGGCGTGGTGTCAGTCGTGCCACAACGGCGTGGTCAGGCCGCTTGATCTGCATGGCGGCGACTATGTAAATCGTCACACGATCGAAGCGCGGCGCAACCAGCCCGACTGCGGATCATGTCACCGTCGCCAGACGTTCTGCCTGGGCTGTCACGAGCGGCTTGGCGTGGTATCGCACAGCTCGCTTTTGACCAGTCCGCCGGTCAGCGCGTTTTCCCCTGGCACTTCCCGCCGTTTCCACCCCGATGGCTGGTCCAGTCCGACGGCAGGCCCTTCGCACCATGCGTGGGAAGCGCAGCGCAACCTGCGGACCTGTACGTCGTGCCATCGCGAAGAGACCTGCATCGACTGCCACAGCGCGCAGCCAGGCGGACGCTATTCCACCGGCAAAAGTCCACACGGTCAGGAGTGGCTCAGCTCGGGTCGCTGCCAGTCGATTCAGTCGCGCAATGCGCGGGTCTGCCTCAAGTGCCACCGCGACGGTTCGCCGCAGCTTCAGTGCGTAAACTGACCCGCGGCTACTTTCCGACGCCCAGCTTGACCAGCTTGGAGAGGATTTTTTCGCAGGCGTGATCATCGCAGCGGGTAATTTGGATCTGACCGCCTTCAATCACGGTGCGGATCTTGTGACAGCTCATCACCTCGCCATCCAGCAAAAGGGCGATTCGCTGGCCCAGGTGTGCCCGCGTAAAGTCGGCAAGCGGCTTCACATACGCATCGGCGAGCGCCACCCCGACGAGCAGCCTGCCATCTTGCTGGCGCTGCGACTCTGGCGCTTTGCTCAAAATGAGCGGAATGAAGTCCTTGGTATCGACGGTAACGAAGGTCACAGGGTCGGTCGATGCACTATCGGCCAGCTTTGGATCGTAGCGGATTGATCGCTGACCGCTCGGCAGGTTCGCTGGTGGCGCATCGAGCGGATCCCCGATGGCTGGATAGATCCCGTTTGGCAGTTGGGTCTCGCTTTTCGACGAGCTTTTGCCAAGACAGGATGCCGAAAGCGGCAGCGTGCAGAGAATCCCCAGCAGACTTCGACGCGAGAGCGGAGCAGACTTTTGCGGAGTGGGCATTGTTATTAGCTGCGCATGGGTCGGCGTCCAGGCAAGCGGCGCGGACAAAAACCCGCACGACTTCTCGCTTGTCACATTTGTCCGTCGCTTGTCGAACCTGCGGAAGTATTCTGGGCGCTAGATGGCGCGACGTACCCAGACCACCCCAGTATTTCACCTTGACGGAGACGTGATCTCAGAACGGCAGGAAGTACTTTGCGTGGAATCGCCGCTGCAAATTTTGGTTCGCCATGGTGCCCAAGGCAGTCCGCAGCCGCTGACGATCACGATGCGCACGCCAGCAGAGACGCGGATACAGCGGGATGAAGACGATGCCGACCTGGCGCTCGGTTTTCTGGTCGGTGAAGGAATCATCCACAGTCCTTCTGAAGTGCTGGCGGTCGAGAGTCCGCAAGGGGACGACAGCGTACTTGTGACACTCGCCCAGTCGGTCCGCCTGCCCACCGCACGACTTGAGCGGAGTTTTTTTTCGACGAGTGCCTGTGGCGTCTGCGGAAAAAGCACGCTCGCCGGTCTGGCTGCCGAACCCCAAGAGCCCGTGCAGCCGCAGATCCCGCAGATCGCGGCGTCGGACCTGTTTTCTCTGCCAGAGATCGTGCGCCAAGCCCAGTCGACGTTTGAACGGACCGGGGGACTTCACGCTGCGGCCCTGTTTGATGAACGGCTCCAGCTTGTTGCGCTGCGCGAAGATGTCGGTCGCCACAATGCGGTCGACAAGCTGATTGGATCGCGGCTGCGGGTCGGGGCCCTGCCGCTGCACGGGCATCTGCTGGTGGTGTCGGGACGCGCCAGCTTTGAGCTTGTGCAAAAAGCCCGCATGGCCTGCATTCCGATCTTTGTCGCGATTGGCGCACCATCGAGCTTGGCGACCGAAGTGGCGAAGCAAGCGGGCATGACGCTGGTGGCTTTTTTGCGCCAGAAGAAACTGAACGTCTATTGTGGCGTCGAGCGGCTGCGCAAAGGTAACGCGCCGCTTGTGCAAGACCCAGAACCAGACAAAGAGGATGATGAGGCATGTCGACTTCCCCCGTCCCCCCAACCGGGGCGCAGACTCCCGATGATTCAAGCCAAGTAAAGCTTGGCGATCGGGCCGCGCAAGCTGGCGGTGCCGCATCCATTGTGTCGACGCTGCACGAGCTTCGGCGCAATGACACGGGAGTGGTCCGCGGCGTGCGAACGCTCTTGGCGCTAAACCAACCGGAAGGCGTCGACTGTCCAGGCTGCGCGTGGCCGGAAGCGGCAGGCGAACGCGGCGAAATCGAGTTCTGTGAAAACGGTGCCAAAGCGATCGCTTGGGAAACCACCCGTCGGCGCATTGATGCAGCGTTCTTTGCAAAACACAGCCTGGCGGATCTGGCCGCACAGAGTGACTACGCCATTGGACAGCTTGGCCGCCTGGTCGAGCCGATGTACCTAAGACCGGGCGCGACCCACTACGAACCGATCGGGTGGGACGATGCCTATGCACTTATCGCGAAAGAGGCACACGCGCTTTCTTCCCCCGATGAAGCAGCGTTTTACACGTCGGGACGGACCAGCAACGAAGCGGCGTATCTGTTCCAGTTGTTTGTCCGCCAGCTTGGCACAAACAACCTGCCAGACTGCGCAAACCTGTGTCACGAATCGAGCGGCGTCGCGCTCAAGGAAACGGTAGGCGTCGGCAAAGGAACCGTGCAGCTTGACGATTTTGAGCAGGCCGACGCGATCTTTTTGCTGGGTCAAAATCCGGGGACAAACCATCCGCGGATGATGGCGCAGCTACAAAAAGCGGCGCAGCGAGGCTGTGAAATCGTCGCGGTGAATCCGCTTCCGGAAGCGGCGCTTCTGCGCTTTTCCCATCCCCAGCATGCGACGGAGCTTCTGCTGGGTGGATCGCCGATTACGAGCCTGTTTCTGCCTGTCAAAATTGATGGGGATGCGGCGCTCCTCAAAGGGATCATGAAGGAGCTTCTGTCCGAAGAGCGCGCACGTCCGGGCAAAGTCTTCGATTGGGAATTTGTCCGATCGCACACCCAGGGAATCGAAGCGCTGCTCGATGATCTGGATGCGACATCTTGGGAAGATGTTTGCGCGGACAGCGGGCTGCCACGGAACGTGATTCGCCAGGCTGCCGAAGTCTGCCTTTCGGCGCGGCGGATCATCGCCTGCTGGGCCATGGGACTGACCCAGCACAAAGCGGCGGTGGCGACGATTCAGCAGGTCGTAAACCTTCTGCTTCTGGGAGGTCACATCGGTCGACCAGGAGCGGGTCTTTGTCCAGTGCGCGGGCACTCGAATGTGCAGGGGGATCGGACCATGGGAATCACGCCCAAAGTCGATCCAGAATTCCTTGGCCGGATGGAGCAGCGCTATCAGTTCGTCGGCCCGAAAACACCGGGGCTCGATTCGGTGGGGACCATCGAAGCGATGGCCAAGGGACAGATTCGCTTGTTTGTCTCTCTGGGCGGAAATTTCCTGTCGGCCAATCCTGATACAGAGTTCACAGCGAGGGCGCTTGGCCGCTGCAAGCTGTCGGTACACATATCGACCAAGCTGCACCGCGGACATCTTTTGCCAGGCGGTGCGTCACTTATCCTGCCGTGCCTTGGTCGCACCGAACAGGATGAACAAAAGAGTGGTCCGCAGTTTGTCACCGTCGAAAATTCAATGAGCGTAGTCCACCGAACGCAGGGAGTCCTAAGCCCAGCATCGGACAAGCTGCGCAGCGAAGTGGCAATTGTCTGTGAAATGGCGCAACAAGTGCTCGGCAGTCGCAGCGTGGTGCCGTGGTTGCGTCTGCGCGACAACTACGATCTGATCCGCGATGAGATCGAAGCGACCGTCTTGGGCTTTTCCCATTTCAACGAGCGCGTCCGCAGCGGGGATGGTTTTGTGCTACCAAACGGAGCGCGCAATCGCAGCTTTGCCACGCCGGAAGGCCGGGCTCAGTTTACCGTCGCGCCCCTTCCCAAACACGAGCTTTCCGACGGGCAGCTCCTGATGATGACGATCCGGACGCACGATCAGTTCAACACCACGATTTATGGATTAAACGATCGGTATCGTGGTGTGTTCGGCGGTCGGCGCGTCATCTTGATGAATCAAGAGGACATGGCAGAGCGCGGTCTGTCGGCTCAAATGCTCGTCGATCTGACCAGTCATTTTGGCAACGAGACGCGGGTGGCGCGGCGTTTTGTGGTGGTTCCCTATGCGATTCCGCGCGGCTGCACGGCGACCTATTTCCCAGAGACCAATGTCCTGGTTCCACTGCAGAGTCGCGCGGACAAAAGCCGCACACCAACATCCAAGTCTGTGGTCATCACCGTCGCCAAGAGCGAAAACTAGCGGTCGGTCGGCATCCCCGCGGCGTTCACTCCGAGCATTCCGCCGCCCAGGTTTACGACATGACGGAAACCCATCGCGACAAGCTGCTGGGCCGCCCGCCCCGAACGTGCGCCGGATCGACAGACCAGCACGAGCGGTTCCTCGCGATTCCAGACCGCTGCTTTTTCCAAAATGGTGGCCAGCGGTACAAGCTCTGCGCGGGGCAGATGACCCAGCTCGCCGACGAACTCGGCTGGCTCGCGCACGTCGATAAGTCGTCCCTGATAAGACACCCTGGCAAAGTCTGCAGCAGTGATTTCCAGATAACCACCTGGCATCTTCACCGCGGCGCTGGCAAGTGAGATTTTCATGGGAGGAGTCCTTTGCCCAAAGAGGAAAGTAGCTACTGTGCCGCCCCGCGCGGAGAGCCGTCGTCTTCCGACGGACCCTTGAGGTTTAAAGGAATCTGTAGATAGCGGATTCCGTTTCCGTGCGCTTTGGGAAGCCGCCCCGCATCGACATTCACTTGCACGCTGGGAAACAGCAGCCGCGGAGCCGACAGCGTCGCATCGCGGTTTTGCCGGAAGGACACAAACTGTTCCATCGTGGTATCGGCGCGCAGCTGAATGTTCTTCTGTTTGCTCTGCCCGATGGTGGTTTCATAGCGAAGCGGACGCCCGCCCGGCTGGTAGTCGTGACCGACGAAGACGCGCGTTTCATCCGGAAGGGTGTAGAGCTTGTCGTGAATCGATCGATACAGCGATTCAGCACTGCCGCGCGGGAAGTCACAGCGTCCGGTTCCGTAGTCTTCGATAAACAGCGCATCGCCGGTAAACAGCGCATCCCCCATCCGATACGTCACACAGGCGGGAGTATGTCCCGGCGTTTCAATCGCCGCGATGTGGAGCGTTCCTGCGCCAAGGACTTCGCCATCACCGAGCAGCTTGTCAAACTGGCTGCCATCGGTCGCAAAGCTATCCGGAAGGTCGAAGACGGTCTTAAACGTAGACTGCACTTCGGTGATCCGCCGACCTATCACAACACTGGAAGAAAAGCGCGCCTTGAGAATCTGCGCCCCGGTGATGTGGTCAGCGTGCGCGTGGGTTTCCAGAATGTGGCGCAGGCGGAGTCCGTTTTCCTTGAGGAACGCCGTCACCTTATCGACCGATGAAAGCGAAGTCTGCGATCCGTTGGGATCATAGTCGAGCACCGGATCGATCACGACCGCATCGTGGCTGTCGGCGTCGTAGACCACATAAGTCAGCGTGTACGTCGCGGGGTCGAACAAGGTGTGGATACGCATCGAATGAACTCCAAGCGGAAGAGGTTGCTGGCTGGAAGCTGCCGTTGCTTCCGAAACAAGAGCAACGTGCATGCCATCCACTCTGCCGCAGCCATCTCCTCGCGGCTTCCGTCCTTCTGTCCCACTTGGTTTCAATTCTGTTTCAAGTCTGAAACATCATGAATCCAGCCGCGAACCACGCCAACGCAGACTCGCCGCCCAGGCACGCGGCATCACGCTTGCTGTCTTTGCCGTGCAGAGGTCGCAACGATGAAACCAATCCAAAAAGAAGCAAATAAAACGCTTCATATTCACGGGGCATCACTCCGTTTCCGCGCGGTGCATTCCGTCCACTTGCCTCTTCTGCTGGGGATTGTTTTGCTGTGCGGACTGTGGCCTCGGCCTGTCGCAGCGCAGCTTGCAACCTGTAGCCCGAGTCCGGAACACGCCTTGTCGCTTTTCCAAGACCGCTATTCCTTGCTGATCGGCGCGTTTGCCCAAGTTCAGTATGCGGCCAGCATCAGCGATCAATCGCTGACCAAAAGCGACTTCACGGTGCCGCGCGCGCGCATCTGTGCGTCGGGACATGCCGTGACCAAGCGGCTGCGCTATCGACTGATGATCGGACGAAGCATCCAGCGTGAACTGGAAGTAAACGACGCCTTTGTCGAGTGGGAACCCATAGACGGAATCGCGCTGCGGCTGGGTCGAATGAAGCTGCCGATCATCCATGAGTGGATCGAGTCGGCGCAGCCGCTGGCGACGGTCGATCGCGCGCTGGCATCACGACTGCTCTTGCCCGGACGGGACTATGGGGCGCGGGTGTCCGGACTGCTTTTGCAGCGGCATGTCGAATACATCATCGGGGTGTGGAACGGCGACGGTGATGCGGCGACCAGAGCGGCGGATACCTCGCCCGCCGTCGTCGCGCGCCTGGCGCTGCACCTGACCGGACCCTATGTCGGCGCGGTGGACTTTGACAAAAGCGCGCCCGCGGTGAGCCTGGAAGTCGGAACGATGTGGAATCGCTGGAAACCACCGTCGAGCACAAACCCAGCCCCGCAGGTCGAAGACATCCTGGTAAATGCAAGCGCGCTGTTTCGTTATGCCCACTTCGACGGCGCAGCCGAGTACATGACACTGATCCGCCGCGACGATACAAAGACCATCACGACGCAGGCCGGCTACCTGCGGCTGACGTACTTTGTGCCGCGCTTGCGATCGGCGGCGACGCTGCGTGGATCGCTCGTCGATGTTCGGCAGGACAAACCCGACCGGCAGCTGGAGCTGGAAGCAGACGTGGGTTTCTTTTTGGATCGTCACCGCTTGAAGGCGGTGCTGCGCTACGCTGGTCTGCTCCATCTGATTCAGTCGACAGCTGAACACCAACTTGGCCTGCAAGCCCAGATCGCCGTCTACTAACCCTGTGTTAGCCTATCGCCACCGCTTGCGATGAACCCACAAACACCGCCCCAGGATGCGACGACGGTTCCAGAATCGGCCAAAGCCGAATCGTCCGCATCAACACCGCGCTGGGTGTTTTGGCTGTGGGGATTGTTGCTGATTGCGTCGGTGGTTCCGATTTGGTTCGTGCGATATCAGCCACTGCCTGATCACGCAGAACATCTGGCCGCCGCAGCGATACTGCACCATTATCGCGACACCGGTTTCGAGTTTTCCCGTTACTATGCACCGAGCTTGGGCTTGGTTCCTTATTGGGGATATTATTTTTCCGTCTTGTTATTTGCCTTTCTGGTGGGCGTCGATATTGCCAACCGGATAGTCTTGTCCTTGTATGTGACAGGGCTGCCGATTGGTTTCGCTTTGTTGGCCAAGCAGTTTGGGCGGAGCCCGCACCTTGGACTGTTTTTGTTTCCGCTGGTTTGGAATTTTAACTTCCTGATTGGATTTACCCCTTTCTGCATCGGTCTGCTACTCATTCCCTATGCACTCATTCTTTATGATCGTTTCTGTCTACATCCAAACTGGGCAACAGCGCTGGCTGCCATCGTGGGTGGTGTGATCACGTTTTTTGCGCATTTGTTGCCGTGGGGAATGTACATTGGCGCAGCCGGGCTGGTTGGATTGTGTCATTCGGAACGCACGCTGCGACGCCTGCTGGCGCGTTTTTCAGTCTGGCTGGTTCCAGTCTTGGTCGGCGGCTATGTGATGCTGCATGGCCGTGGGCTCGCGATGGGCAAAGTCGGACGGGGTCTGTCGTGGGCCAGGCGCAGCTTCGGCGAAAACGTCCGCGTCTTTTACGACTTCGTCTGGAACGGCTGCGTCGGCCATGAAGACGAGCTGCTGATTGGCATCCTGATTTGCACTTTCGTTGCGCTGTTTGTCACAGCACCCAAATCGCACAAATGGCAGCTTCGTGACCTGCGCGCGGAAGCGTGTTTCCTGGTTGCAGTGGTTGCGTATTTTGTGCTGCCGCGCTCGATTCTTCAGCCCGAATACTGGTGGGGTGTAAACATCCGATTTGCCACCATGGCTTGTGCATTTGCTGCGCTTTTGATTCGCGGCCCCATCGTCGGCTGGCGCCGTTATTTGTTGGTTCCTGTGGCGATATCAGGACTGGGTTTTGCGATCGATACCACACATCATTTTAGACAAGCGGCCCGTTTCGCAGAGGGCTTCGATGAACTGGCGGAACTTCCCGGTCATGGCACGCGGGTGCTGATGCTTTTGTCGGGGGCGCGTCACGATCCAGAAGTCCGTCAAAACTATCTTCAGTGCTATTACGAAATGTATCAGGTGTATCATGGCGGATATATGCCATGGAATTTCGACGGAGGTTTCCCCATTTCCTATCGTGTGCGCTATCCAGCACCCAACTGGCGAATGATGGATTTCGACTGGAACAAGCACGCGCGCTATTACGATTACCTGTTTGTCTTCGAGGGCAGCGGCGGCGATCCGCGCCACTTTTTTGCAGGTCACGAACAACAAGTCGAGCTGGCCGGGCAGCGGGGCAAGTGGACGCTCTGGCGACGAAAAGAAGCGCGGGTCGATCTGGACAACGACATTCCAAAGCGGTAAGCGCCGCGCCAAAAAATCGGCAGCGTCGTCGATCCGCTTGCGCCGTGGCCCGGCAATGACACGCTAGGCTGGCGTCAGCGCGAAGTCGGGATCTTCCGGCATCATCGCCCGCTCACGCGCGACAAGCTGCTTCTTTTCGTAAATCTGCTGGGCACGCTCCGGCTCGCGGGCGCGGAACATCTCGATGGCCTTGCCGACCTCTAGGGACACCCGATTGAACCAGCCCAGGCCCGGCAGCTTCGCCATCAGCTTGTCCATCCGCGCCAGGTCTTCGCGACCCCGCTCGTCGTCGTACAATAGCGCCGCGATGAAGCCCAAGGTGGTGTCTTCGCCGACGCCCATTCCGACCGGATTCCAGAACACGCGCAGTGCCGTCGCACAGAGCGCCTGCGCGAGCGGATGCTGGAGCCGCTTTTCCGCCTGCTGATAGTAGAACGACTGGTGGCGACGCTCGTCCTTGGACATCCGCAGAAGCAGCTTCGACAGCTCTTTGTTGCTGGTGTAGTACGCAAGCTGCGTATATGCCGATGCTGCCATCATTTCGTCGACGGCACCCCACGACATGTGGGTGGCGGAAAAGTGCGGCGTCAGCTTGGGAATGTTCACCGTCAAAAATGCCTCGATGTATTCCTGAAAGCCCATCTTCGCCAGCACTTTGCTGTAGCGGTTGTCCTCGGGCGGATAGCCGCAGGTGGTCAGGAACTTGTCGAGCGCCCGTCCGTGGTGCGTTTCCTCGTAGACCCAGCAGGCCATAAACTGGGTGATTTCGGGATCGCTGGCGGTGTGGCCCGACAGCACGTCACGCAGATAGATGATGGTGTGGCTTTCCACATCGGCCATGTAGCGGAGGATGCGGGCTTCATCGGCGGTGACGCCAACCCGTTTGATGTAGTCCCAGTCGAGATCGCTGGTGTCTACTGCTTTGGAGAGATCAACGAACCGATCGATATCAAATGCCATTGCTACGTTCCTTTGGCTACGCAGTGATTTTTCCGTTTTGATCTTTATCACGCAGAGAAAACAAAAGGTGCGCCATATCACATCGCGCGGTCGTCTACACAATGTGTCAGCCGTCGGAAAGTCCGACCTTTTGGATAGAGCCAAAGTGCGCAAGGTGATCATGTGTCGCAGTGGGCCACGGTCGACGGGAGTCTGCGGTAAGACACAAGCGCTGCTGGCTTATGTGCACACAAATTCGGAAAGCCGCATGCCTCTATTTGCGCAACGAACCCAAGCACTACATCGAATTCATGTAGATATCTTCCCCAAAGGAAGAATTAAGGCTTAGTGACTGTCTGACGATACGTGCTATCGCGACCGCCCTATCAGACAGACAGTCAAAGACGCCTCCGCGCGCGTGTGTTCACCCGCAAGACCGCCCATTCACGGATCGCAGCTCGCACGCCGAGCGGTTGTGCGGGCCAAAAATCCGTTCGTTCCGCAGGCTTGTGAGACGAGCTTGCCAGTCGTGATAGGATGCGGGCCATGAAACGATGGGTGTGCTCTGTTTCCGGGCTGCTGTTGACGGCTGTGCTGTCGCTGGCATCGCCCCCTTCTGCATCCGCCGACGTTGGGCCGGCACCGTCTTGCCCAAGCGGAACCCACAGCGCGTATCTGTACGGCAGGCGCTGCGTCAAAGATGGCTACCACTTGGTCCAAGGTCCAGATGGCCAAGTCAGCGAAGCTCCCGACGTTCCCGCAGCTCCCCCAAGCAAAGATCCCACGCCAAGCTCGCCCGAACCCACAAAGACGCCCGATCCGCCCCGCCAAGTGGGCAAAAGTGGCGGCTGTTCCGCAGCAGACAGTGACATTCCGATGCTGGGGACTACGCTTTTGGCTGCGGGTCTGCTCGGTCTGGCCTTGGCGCTTCGTCGTCGCCGTGAGAACTCCTAACAGGATTGGTTCCCGTGTTTGAAAAGACACCTTCCCATTGTGCGCAAGTCCGCCTGCTCGCTGTCCGTTTCGCAATATCCCTTGGCATCGTCCTCGGGCTCCTATTGCTTGGGAATCCCGGCCACGCCGCCCCCCTCAAGGTCGGTTTGACCGCCAAATCGACCCCCTGTGTGTTCAATCCCGATGGGCAGTGGCGCGGATCATTTTATGAAACGTGGAACGAAATTTCCGTCGCTGCGAATCTTCCGTTTGAAGTGGTGAACATTCCCAACTTCAAGCAGCTATTGCAGGCCGGACAAGAGGGTCAGGTCGATGTGGCGGTCAGCTGCGTCAACATGACGGCGGAACGGCTTAGCAAGTATCGCTTCAGCGTTCCGGTTCAGGAAGACGGCGTATCGGTGATGGTTCGCAAGGAACCGTTTCACATCTGGACGCCAGTGGTACGGACGCTGTTTTCTCTCGATCTGCTAGAGCTTCTGGGCGGCATCCTCGCGTTCATCTTGGCGATGGCTCTTGTCATCTGGAAAATCGAAAAGTACGCGACCCAGGAGTCCACCCTAAAGACCGGCAAGCTGCGCACGTTTTCGAAGCTGTTTCAGATTCTGCTCAGCGGTCCTGGCACAAACGTGATCGCCAATTCTGCCCGCAGCAACACCCTGATCGGAGTGACGTACTTTGTGCGGGTGATCGCAGCTTCGGTTCTGGTCAGCTTTGTATCGGTGAACATCATCAAGAAATCGACGCAAGACGTTCCCAGCGCGATAAACGGAATCCAGGATCTGGCCGGCAAGACGGTATCTGTGGGCACCGGCAGCGTCAGCGAACACTGGGTCAACAGCTACAACGCGCAGCTTCATCCAAGCGATCAAAAAGGTCAGATTCACATCAAGCAGATCGACAGCCTGCAGCAGTCTTGTGATGCACTGCGCGATGGACAAGTCGATGCAGTGATTGCCGACCATACCCAGGTTCAGTACTACCTAACCAAAGTCAATCCGCGCGCACCGTTCCAGATTGTGATCCGCAACGTCCATCGCCAATCACAGGGGCTGATCTTTTCGCCGCAGCTACCGCCGGAAACCGCGCTCCAGATCAACCAGGCGATTGCGCGACTCAAGGAAAACGGAACGGTCGACAACATCAAAAAACGCTGGGTTCCGGAATAGCTCCCGCTTCTGTCTGGGCTGTGCATACACTGCGGACATGATGCACAGACCATCGAACATTTTTTCACGCTTTCGCTGTCAAAGCCTGGCTTTCTTCGTCGCTGTGGGCGGATTCCTATTCACCCAAGGCGGCTGTGCAGAACCCCCATCACAACCAGACCCCGATGCGCAAGCGCTGCCGCTTACCGCAGATTCGTGGGCGCTTTACACCATCATGCCCGGTGCCCACAGCGCGAGCATCAGCATGGCGTCTCCGGGCAACCCGATCAGCTTGTTTACGACGGTATCTGGCCGCGACTACCGCTTCCGCTTTGGCCCCTCTGCGGCCTATGTGATCACCAAACCAACCCAGCCAGAAGATCAGCTCGACTTTAACAAGCTGCCAGGATTTTCTGATTGTGGAACGCTCGATCTGTCGGTAAACGGCGCGATGTTTGGCTGGCGCTGGCGGCTGGATCTGACGCCGAATGTGCTCGAAGTGTACGCCTACGCAAACAACGCGAGCAAGCACCTGTGGTCGACGGGACCGCTTCTTACGCTGGATGCCGACGACCTCCGCAGTGACACGCCGCTGCGCTACCGCGTGTGGATAGATGGCGCGCAGTATCGCTTCGCGGTCAGCGGCACGATGCGAGGCCGCGCAGTCAGCGCGACGACCACCCTGCCCCGCGCGTGCGCCGGCACAAATCCCAGCGGAATCAAGTGGGCATCCGGTCTGTATTTCGGTGGAACATCGACTGCGCCAAGCAAAATCACCGGCTACGTGTCCGAAATTCCCTTTGCGCCCTAACGGTCGAGGCAGAAACGCTGCGCCAAACAGAGTGCGCGCCAATATGAGTCATTCAAAATGATTCATATTGGACGCAGTCCAAACTCGGCTACGGCTGAAGTGTGGTCACGCGACCTTTGGCCGGAGCGAACACGGCTTCAACAAGCGCAGTGACTTCCGTGGCCAACGGCGACGTGTGGAACGGCTCGTATTCCCAGCTTTGGTAGCCGAGAAGTCGGCTCAGCACATCTGCTTTGCTGTAACCAAGGCGACGCAGAAGTCCAGCGCGGTCGCTGATCTCTCGCCGCCGCACTTCGAGGTTCCGTGGCGCAAACTGAGCCGTCGCGGTCGCGGGAATTGCCGTCACAAGCCACGGAAACGGCTGACAAGCCGCCTTGACTTCGACGGCTTCTGGCGTCTTTTCAGGACTGGGAGCGCGTTTTTTTGGGGTAGCCATGGGCGAATCCTAATACGTTTTTCGCCCGGCAGTTGCAGTTGTGTTGTTTACGGATGCAGTGCCAGCGAAAGCGTCGGACCCAGCGTCACTTCAAGCTGGCCGTCCGTCGGCAGAACCTCTCCGTCGAGGGTAAAGATCGCTTCGCCGGTCTCGATCCGCAGCTTTTGCGCCGGATGGTTCACGTAGCGCGGATCACGCGGCAGCTCGCCCCGCCCGGTCACCGCCCCCGCCAGGGTTTTTATCGCCGCAAACGGACTGCGCAAAAGACCCAGATCGAGCGGCACTTTTCCATTCATGAGCAAAGGCACGAGCGCCGCCATTTCCCGCGCCGACACCGCATACGCCAAAAAGTGAAAGTGTTCGGGTGGACAATCGGATGGAAACGGCTCGACCAGACGCTGCACTGCGCCCGTGGTGTTGGCAAACAGGGCCGCAAAACTGATCTGTGAAAGCGGTCGTCCATCGGCAATGATCGTCGCAGTCTGCTGGTCGAGCAGCGGCGCAAACGAAGTCCGCAGTGGACTGAGCGCCGCCGCAATCGCTTGCACCCCCAGCCCAAGCGCCGCCAGCTTGCCTTTGCCGCCGCGTTCATAGCGATCGAGCAGCCGCACAAGCGGCCCCATTCCGAAGGTGAAGCCGTAGCGAACCTGGCCCCCGGTGCGCACCGCGATAAGCGGCACCTGCCGATAGCGCAGCGTCCCCGCGTGATAGGCCGAAATCACCGCACGAAAGTTGTTCGCTGGCGTTCCGCTCATCGCCAGCTTGGTCGCCGTCACGTTCATCGTCCCGCCACCGAGCAGGAAGATCCGCGGCGGCGGATGCCCATTGGGCGGAATCCGCAGCATTTCGTTGATGACGTGATAGATCGTGCCGTCGCCGCCATAGATACAGACGAGGTCAGCACGCTGCCCGACATCCGCCAGCGCTGCGCCCACGTCGTCGATGTGATCGGTGACGATGCGCCGCACACCTTTGGCTTCGGGACTGTCGAGAACCCCGGCGAGCGCCCGCCAGCGCCCCCCTGCCCGCGGATTGCACAGGAGCACCACGTCCTTGCGTGTCTGGTTTGCCATGCCGCACCTACCGTACCCAAAAAGCCGGGCTGCGGGGAACTTCCTTGCGGCCCCCTTCACCGAGCGATGGCGCGGTCGCTGCGTTGACAAGCGGGGCGACACGTTGGAATGCTTGGCGCCATGGTGGCTACAAAGACTCCGCTGTGGGTGCTGGTCGGTTCGCTTCTCACCTCTTTCGGTTGTGGCTCGACGTGGCCGCAGGTCATGGACCCAAGTGACATCGTGTCGCTGCGCGAAGGCACGCCAAAGATTGCGCGCGTCGCTGATTTGGGTTCGCCACACATTGGCAACCCCGGACCGATGCAGCCGGCATCCGATGGTCAAATCACCGTCGGAGAGCTTGTGCTGATCGAGGGCGGCGGATTTGGCAAACAACCCACGGTTTCGCTCGGTGGTCGTCCGGCAGAAATTCACTGGCGCACCGATGGCGGCGGACTGATTGTCCAGGTGCCGAGCGGCGTCGCTGCGGGCGCACAGCCGCTCGTCGTCGAAGTGGGCGGCAAGCGGGCCGAAACGACCGTCCACGTCCAGCGACTTGCGGTGGTGCTCGATGGACCGCGCGGTCTTTTGCATACGCTCAAAGTCAGTGGCGGCGGCGGAAAACCCCCGACGGTCGAAGGCTATGGCCAAGCGGTGCCGGTTGCGCATGCACGCAGCTTGGCGCTAAGCGCCGACGGAGCCGCAGCCTATGTGCTCTGGCAAGACAAGGATCGCGATGAAGTGGCGATCGTCGATTTGACCGCAGCCAAAGGACCATTTCTACGCGACCACAGACGGCTTTCGCACCGGGCGCAGACGATCGTCGCGGCCTCGGCAGCCAAAGTGGTGGCGATCATCGGGGAAAACCAGGTCACAGTGTGGAATGTCAGCGAAGCCAACCGTCCGTCGCCATGGCCGGCGGCCAAGCTGCCAGAAGAAGCACGCGGAGCGACACTGTTTGCGCTGGACCCGACGGGGACACTCTTGGCGGCGGGATTTCCCGAACAGAACGAAGTCGCGCTGTACGACATCCGGCCAACGCGGACCGACGTTGTGCCCAAAGAAGTGGCGCGGGCGACGGTGCTACCGCTGGCTCGGCAGCCGCTGCTCCACGATCTGCGCTTTTCTGCCGATGGCGAGACGCTGTGGACGCTAAGCGGCGATCCATCCGTCGACAAAGCCCAGCAGCCGACCCAGCTTGTGGCGCTGTCTTTGGGCGAAAAAGAGCCGGGCCAAACCAAGCGGTCGCTGTCTGTCGGCAAGCCGATCGAAGCAAAAGACGCCGGGGCACCGCTCGCGCTGACGGTGGGACGCAGCCGACCGATCGCCAGCGGAGCGACCATCCGGGCGGTGCCCGAGCGATCGCAGGTGCTGTTTTCGACGGCTCCGCGTGGCGAAGGGCAAAAAGCGCAGCCCGGATCGCTGTTTCGCGTCGCTGAAGGCGGCACGCTCAAAGCCGTGCTAAGCGGTGGTCCGCTGGTTCACAGCGTCGACGTAAGTCCCGACGCAGGTTTGGCGGTTTGTGCCGAGCAGGGCAAAGACAGCCCGCTCGCGGTCACCGCTGCCGACACGGAGATTCGCAGCACCGCGTCGTTTTCGCTCGGATCGACGACCGCTGCTGCCGACCCGTCCAGCACGATGCTTCTGGTTCAGCCCTAGCCGCCTTTTGTCCGACGCGGATCGCTTGCGTCGTAGACCAGATCGCCAGCCAAGACGCGCTCGACGAAGCCGTCGTCTTTGCGAATGATGAGCGCGCCATCCGAATCAATGCCCAGCGATTCCCCACAAATCGTCCCGGTCGCCGTCGAAACCGACACCGCTTTGCCAGGTGCGGTCAGCGTCGCGGCAGCGGAAAATGCCGCAGTCACCCACGGCGCACCGTCGCGCAAAAAACGCAGGTAGAGCGGCTCGAAACAGCCAAGCAGCCGCAGCGCAAAGTCATGCACCGATCCAGGCGGCTTCTCATTGGGGACAAGCTGCAAAAGACTTGTCGCCGGCACAGACGGTGGAAAACTGCGACCACAGACGTTGACGCCCACCCCGACGATCACAAAGTCACAGCGCCCGGCGACAAGGGTCATCTCGGTCAAAATCCCCGCCACTTTGCGCAGTCCCGCGGGCGTCTGAGCCAAAACGTCGTTAGGCCATTTCAGAAGCAGCGGCGACGACAAAAGCCCATGCTCCGCCAGCACCGACTGGGCCGCTTCGAGCACCGCCAACCCAGCACACAGGGTCAAAAGCGGTACGTTTTTTGGCTCGAGCGGCGGACGCAAGATCAGCGACAGGTACAGATTGTCCCCCGGCGGCGAATACCACACCCGGCCTTGCCGACCCCGGCCATGCTGCTGCGCGTCGGCAGTCACCACCGTTCCGTGCGGTTTGCCGGCTTTGGCCAGCTTGCGCGCCTCGTCGCTGGTCGATCCGCACGTTTCCAGGTGCAGCCATGGACTGCCTAGCTGCGACAGCATGAGGCGACCCGACTACTCACAGCGGAGGATGTGCCAGTTCTTTTTGCCGCGACGGATGGCGACGGTGCTGCCGTGAAGCAGATCGCTTGGCACCAATTTGTCGTCGGGACCAACCTTGCGCCCCGACACCGTGACCGATCCCGACTGAAGAAACTCGCGCGCTTCCCGCTTCGACTTGCACAGCGAAGTCTGCGCCAGCACATCGACGAGAGAGAGGCCATCTGCGGTGATGCTGTTTTTGTCGAGCGTGCTCGTCGGAACCGCCGCAAAGACCTCGCGCAGCGTCTTTTCGGACAGCGCCCGCACATCACCGGAAAACAGCGCCTGGGCTGCCGCTTCGGCCTGCGCCCGCTCGGTCGGACCGTGCAAAAGCTCGGTCATGTGCCGAGCCAACGCGCGATGGGCCTGCCGCGCCCCCGGATCTTTTTGGTGCAGCGCTTCCAGATCGGCAATCTCGACGGTGGTAAAAAACGTGAACAGTCGCAGATAGCGCGAAAGATCGCCGTCGTCGGTGTTCAGCCAAAACTGATAGAACGCATAGGGACTGGTCTTTTCCGGCGACAGCCAGATCGCCCCCGATTCGGTCTTGCCAAACTTTCCGCCGTCGCTGCGCGTCACAAGCGGCGCCGTCACCGCGAAGCTTTCATTCTGTCCGTCGGGCAAAATCCGCCGGATCAGATCGCTGCCCGACACGATGTTGCCCCACTGATCGCTGCCGCCAAGCTGCACCGTCACGCCGTCTGTCCGTCGCAGATGCAGAAAGTCAAAGGCTTGCAGGATCATGTACGAAAACTCGGTGTAGCTGATGCCTTGCTCACGCTGGTTTAACCGGTCGCGCACCGAGTCTCGCTGGATCATCGCGTTTACCGAAAAGTGCTTGCCGACGTCGCGCAGCACTTCGATAAACGACAACTGTCCCAGCCAGTCGAGGTTGTTGTGCAGCTGGGCCCCCGTCGATCCGGAAAAATCGAGCAGCCGTTCAAAAATCAGCCGCTGCCGGGACACGTTGTGCTCGACGGTTTCGCGGGTCATAAGCTGCCGCTCTGCCGATTTTCCCGACGGATCACCGATAAGTCCGGTGCCGCCCCCCATCACCACCACCGGCTGATGTCCGGCGCGCTGCCAGTGCATCAGCAGCTTGATCGGGATGAAGTTGCCGATGGTCAGCGAGTCCGCCGTCGGATCAAAGCCGGCATAGGCACGACGCACGCCGCTCGCCAAGTGCGCGGTCAGGGCTTCCTCGTGGCTCACTTGGTGCAGCAGGCCGCGGCTTTTTAGCTCCGTCAGAAATTCGTTTTTCGTCGTCACGGCAGCACCATAGCCGACCCGTGCGCCGCAGTAAACCGCGTAAGCCCAGCGCAGAGCGGCTTGCGACTCGGGAGGTTGAGAGTCACAGGCCGCATCGGATACGATGTAACGTGATGGAAAGTGGCCATTCCCTGCGGCTCCCCCCCGGCATGCGCTGGGGCCTTGCGTGGGTCACCGCGGTGCTGCTCATCGCCTGTGCGGTGTCGCCGAGCAAGGCGCTGGCGGGCAAGCCGCGCTGTCGGCTCGAGCGAGTTGATCTGTCCAAGTTTACCGACGGTGGGCAGATCAAAGCGGTAGCCGGTGTCGTCGAACTCGAAGGCCAGGTCAACACCGAGCGTCCCGCGTCGGCGTTTCGACTGCTGGTCAACGGCAAGCCGGTCGCCAAGCCCGACAAAGCCGAACCATTCGAGCGCGCTGGACAAGAGCTGTACCTGGTGCTCGCCGTCGAGATTTCAGCCCTGTTTGCGCCGTCGTTCGAAAAAATCAAAGAAACCCTGCGCGAGTTTTTGGAATCGCTGCCGCCGAAAACCAAAGTCAAATTGGTGCAGTTTGGCTACGAAATCGAGCCGACGCCGGTGTTCATGGCACCGGGTGCGCTGGCGCCGATCATCGATGACATAAACCCCGACGATCAGGGTGATGTGCAGCTTCTGAACGCGATTCAAGCGGGGCTCGTCGCGCTCAACAAAGTGCAGCCGGGCAAAGACAAAAGCGGCGAGCCACTGCCGCCGCCGCGCAAAGCGATTGTGGTGCTGTCGGACGGCATGAACCAGCTGATGGATCGCAAGACGTTTCGGCGGGTCGGCGACGTGCTGCGCCAAAATGGCGTGCCGCTGTTTCCGATCGCGTTTTCGCCGCGCGATGACCGCGGACCGCTCTTGAACCTGGGTGAGCTGGCCAAGCGATCGTTTGGCACGTTCCGCTGGGCACAGAAAGACGCCGACCTAAAGGACCAGTTTCAGAACCTCGCCGAGGAGCTGAAAAAAGACCACGTCCTGCACTTTACCGGCAAAAAACTGAGCCTCGATGCGCTGCGGACGGCGCAGTTTGCGCTTCAGTGCGGCGATCTGAAGTCGAACACGATCATGCAGCCGGGCGTGCCGCCGCCGAAGCCAAGTACGTGGTGGAAATGGCTCCTCGGCATTTTGCTTACGCTCGTCGGGCTGTGGGGTGCGGCGCAAGGTGCCCTGTTTGTGCTCAAGCGCAAAGCGATGAAGATGGGCGCGCTCGGGCCACCACCGGCCCAAGTGGGTGTGCAAGTGCCGCAGGCGGCGCCGACGCAGCTTCTCGGGTACGCGACGATGAAAGGCAACAGGCCACTTGGCGCGACGCTCATCGGCATCGGCGCGCTGGCTGGCAAACGGGTTGGCATCGAGCACACCGTCATCGTCGGTCGATCCGTCGCCGGCAGCACCAACTTGCAGGTAAACACCGACGACAGCTTGGGGCCCAGCCACTGCGAAATCCGCCGCGAGCCGAACGGATTTTTCCTGATCGACTACGGCGCTCCGTCGGGAAGTTTCGTAAACGAACAGCGCGTCGCCGGCAAGCAACTGGTAAACGACGGCGATCTGATTCGGCTGGGAAACGCGACCCAGCTCAAGTTCCGACTAGAAGACTAGCCGCTTGTGCATCGGCGTCGTGGGCGTCGTCGGTGCGACATGAACGACCACGCCGCCCGTCGGACTGCTCTGCTTCATGAAATCGGCGAGCGCTTGGTAAAATGCCTGCACGCGCGAGCCCGCCCGATCTTGCCCGAGCAGCGGATCGATGTGGGTCAGCTTGTCGTCGGCCATCACCGCAAACGCTTCGGGCCGACTGCGCGGTGTCCCCGCGAGCGGTCGCCCTGGACCAATCGGCACCGGGGTCAAAAGCGCCCGAAGCCCGTCGAAAGCCCGCGGATCGCCACTGCCTTTGCCGGCAAGCTGCGTCGCCAGGGCCAGCACTGGCAAGTCCATCTTCGCTCCATGCATCGCGCGCAGTCCGTAGGAAGCCACCGGCCAGTCGGTTTCGTTCATCGTCAGCGTCGCTGCCACCACTGCGTCCAGGGTCAGCCGCACTGGGAAATACCACTCGGCAAAATCGAGCGCAGGACCGGAAAACCACGACCGCGCCAAGTCGCCGATCGTCGTCGCTTGGCTGCCGTCGCCGGGTTCCTGCCAGTCATAGGTTGCGTTTGGATCGGCAGGACGCAAAAGCTTCCCACCGAGCACGCCACTGTATTCTTCGAGCGGACCGCCCACCGCATTGCCACACGACACCGACGCAAACGAGAGGTTGCAGCTCGCGTCGTCAAACGCCAGGCCCAAGATCGCGCGGTTTGTCATCGCCGGCAGATCGCGACGACCAATCAGCACGCGCATCGCCACATCGCGATCGGCATCACTGATGATTTCCGTCGGGGAAAACGCCGCCCGCAGCGCTGAAATCGCCGTCACCGGGTAGACATCACTACCGAGCAGCGGCAGCACGAAATAGCGATCGCTCTGACGGACTTTGGTAAGGCTCAGCTTGCCAAACGACCCGCCAGTTAGGCCATTTACGTATTCATCTTCCCGATAAGGCACCGACGCT
>DAORGN010000033.1:0-31501 GCA_035340095.1 Pseudomonadota bacterium
CGACTCAGCCGCGCTTTGAGCCGCCGGTCTTTGAGCAGCTTGCCAAACTGCAGCAGCGTTTCCCGACCCACCGAAAGATCGCGTCGCCCGGACGGACCCGCCGGCAAGCGGCTCTTGATATCGACAAAACCAGAAATTTCCTGAAGCGTTTTTACATAAGATTTCGCGATATCGGCATCTTCATTGTGCTGAATCAACTGCTGAAAATACGAAATCAACGCATCGGTATGTAGCCGCAAGTTGGGCGACAATACGTGTTCCGCCACCGCCAATT
The DNA here is from genome assembly GCA_035340095.1 of Pseudomonadota bacterium. Lineage (GTDB taxonomy): Bacteria > Myxococcota_A > Polyangia > Palsa-1104 > JAEUJZ01 > JAEUKA01. The sequence continues at coordinate 275 of DAORGN010000033.1, forward strand.
CAGAATTAGGAGTCTCTTCTGTATGCACTGCTGTGTTCGTCATTGTTGCGTCCGCTAAGCTTTTCCGGCGAGGCAACTCCAGTCACCGGCACGGCTGCGGAAGATTGCATCAGAAACGAACAAACGTGAAGAGAGAATCCTACCTGTTTTTCGACGGATTGTGGCAGGCAGAAGGCCAATTCGCGGTTATATCCAACTATCGTTACCCAAGATGAGCCGATTTGCGACAGAGCAACGCACAGATAGGCACACTTTGGTGTTGGACTAAATGCGATTTGGTTTCCGTAATGGAACAGTCTGCTATTTGACCCAGTCAATGTTCTGGTGGCTGCGAGGCGTCAGACCCAAAATCAGCCCAAGCGAAATCCCACCCAGCACCGCACCACCCGCCGCCCAAAACCACCAGCGCTTGTAAATCGGTTTGCGCGTCTGTTTTTTCTGTTGGTCGGCGTCGCTGCTACCGCCTTCGCCCAGATCAATTGACAGCGAGACGCTGCGATCGGGTTCGACCAGCACTTCGCCCTGATACGGCGGCAGACCAGGCGAACGCACTTCCAGCGGCAGCCGACCCGCCCACGCCGGACGGTTGAGCGGAGTAATGCCCAGCTTGCGCTCACCGACAAACACCTCGGCACGCGACGGGACGCTTAACACTTGCAGGTTGCCTTTGGGCTTCTCTTGCGCCTGTTCCAAAAGATGAGCCAGCGTCGATCCAATCGTCGCAGCGGCCTTGCTGATGGTGCAGCTTGCACACAGCGGCGTTCCCGTCGCAGCGCGATCACCCACCGCAACGTCGATGACCGACAAGTGAAGCCGCCAGTCCGACTGCTGCCCCAGCCCGCTGTGCTCGGCATGCAGAAGCAGCACGTATTCCGCTTGGTTGCGCTTGCCCAGCTCTTCCTGACACAGCAGCGAGTCCAGACAGCTTGCCAGTTGCGGGGCCGCCGTCATCGCCATCTCGCGCCGCTTCAGGATGTGTCCACTGCCATGCGCCGCTTGTTCCGCCGCTTGTTCCAGCTGACGAATCGCTTCCCCATCGAGCCCGCGATAGTGCGGCAAAAACACAATGATCGGGGCCAGCGATGCCGCAATGTCCTCTGAATCGACGGTACTGCGCAAAAGCCAGCTTGATCCCGAGTGAATGTCCAGATCCTGCTGTTTTCGTCTCGCCGCCAGTTCCAGCACCACCTGGTGTTTTCCCGCCGGCAGAAGCAGCGGTGCCGACAAAGGCAGCGTTCCGACCAGCCGCTCATCAACGAGCACCAGTGACCCGCGCTCGCCCAAAATCAGCACTTCGCCCGCGGGTGGCAGAGGCTCGGCCAGCACTTTCGGCACTTCGGGATGTTCATCGCCAAGCGGTCCTTCTTTTTCCCGCGCGTAGCGCCGAAACAGATCGAACGCTTCGACGCTGCGCCGCTCCACATACGCCAAGTGCCCCAGCAGGTACAACGTATCGACATCGCCGCGCAGCCGATACGCTTCTTCGAGCAGCTGATACGTTAGCGTCAGCGCATTGCGGGCCAGTGCCTGCTCTGCTGCGGCCAAAAGCTGCGTCACCCGCGCAACCGCCACGCTATCGGCCACCTGTCCGACGCTGCGAAAGTCGGGCTTGGCCCAAATCGGCGATGGAAAAAGCCACAGGCAGGCCAGACACAGCCATGCCCAAACACAGGCCATACCTCGGCGCTGTGCAGCCTTTTGCCCCCGCATACCATCAAGATCGCACAATCTGTGGTCCTAGGACAGCCCCCGCGTAGCAGCGCGCCTCGGCGAGTCGTCATTTTCCGTCCGCAGCTTGCACAGCCCGAAATCCGCGCAGACAAGAGTTGACGCAGCCAGGTCAGATTTGGCATCCCATGTACCAAGTTTGGGGCAAAATTTAGAATGGTTCTAAAATTGACCAACTGACATCAAACCAAACACATCCCCGTTGTGAGCCACTGGCTCTGACGACGAAAACCCAAAGGAGATCCTCCCATGAGCATTCAAGTCGCTTCGCCCGCCCCCTCGTTCAAGACCCAAGCCCTGGTTGGCCGCGAGTTTAAGACCGTCTCGCTGTCCGACTACGCTGGCAAGTGGGTGCTCCTCATGTTCTACCCGATGGACTTTACGTTCATCTGCCCGACGGAACTCGTCGGTCTGAATGACAAGCACGGCGACTTTGCCGACCGTGACTGCGTGGTTCTCGCCGCCAGCACCGACACCGTTCACTCGCACCTCGGCTGGGTCAAGGCCGATGCGCGCCTTGGCAACCTCAAGTACCCGGTCCTCGCCGACGTGACCAAGTCGATCTCGCGAGACTACGGCGTGCTCATCGAAAACGAAGGCATCGCGCTGCGTGGAACCTTCCTCATCGATCCGAACGGCGTGCTGCGCTGGGCCTGTGTGAACGATGGCTCGGCGGGCCGCAGCATCGACGAGATGATCCGCGTGCTCGACGCGCTGCAGACCGACAAGCTCTGCCCCTGCAACTGGAAGAAGGGCGAAGCGACGCTGTAGTAGCCCGATTCAAGGGGCGGCCTGTGCAAAAACGCCGGGCCGCCGACTTGGCCAGACCGCTGTCCAGGGATCGAATGACGATCGCCCAAGGTCTGCCGCGCGACTCGATGTTCCGTCGCTGCGCGCAGGCCTTTTTTGTAGCAGGAGTATTGCGATGAAGTTTTCTCAAGAAGAGCTGGATGGTGCCCGCAGCCGCGTTGCTGAACGTTTTTCCGTACAAGCTGCGCCGACGGTACTTTCGCAAATCCCCGCTGAAGTGGTGCGCGATGCGGCGCTCAATTTGGCCAGGGCGCTCGATGGAGACAGCGCCATTTTGGCGCGTGGCGACCGCTTGCTGATTGGACTTGGGGTGGCGCTGGCCAAAAACGGTCGGCCCGGTGCAGGTCTCGCCGGCTGGCTGGCCGACGCCGCCAAAGTCGCGGGCAAGACCGATGAAGATATCGAAGCCGCTGCGGCAGCCGCGCTCGCCTGTGCAACCTACAACGGCTATTACAAATTTCGTTCGCTTGTGTCCGATAGCAAACCGTATGAGTCGTTTCAGCCAGGGCTGCGGGCCAGTCCGTTTGTCCGTTCGGCGCTCAGTCGAACCCTCGTCGAGCTGATTTCACTCGCCGTGTCGGTCATGAACGGCTGCACCTCGTGCGTAAATGGCCACGTCGAAACGGTCAAAGGCGGCAACCTGCCAAATCCCGATGCCGCGATAGATGAAGCGGTGCGCATAAGCGCTGTGGTCGCCGCGCTCGCAGCTTGGGACAAGGCGTAACCGCTGGCGGATCCAGCGCGAGCAAAGGCAGGTCTTGTCGCCGGCCCAAAAGACAGCGCAAGATAGAAAGTGGTAACACCCATGCACGACGGATCGATGGAACGACAGCAGCTCCTGCACTACGAGGAGATTTTGCGCAATGCCGACCAGTTTGTGACGGTGCAAAGGCGCGCACTGCTCAAGTATCTTTTGCGACATCGTGTCCATCCGACGACGGCCCAGATCGCAAGCGCCGTCGGTCGTAGCGGCAGTGCCAGCCTCGCCACGGTCTACAACAACCTGGCGCTGTTTGCAGAGCTGGCGATCGTCCGCACCCTGCGCAGCCCCCGCGGCGAGGTCCACTGGGACATCCGCACCGATCGCCATCATCACTTGGTCTGTTCCGACTGTGGCCACGTCGACGACGTATCCGAAGAACAGGTTGAAGTAAGCATCCGCGCGCCCGACATCATCCATCGCGTCACCCACACCGAAGCGTGGCTTCTGTGGAGCTGCCACCGCTGCAAGCCGACGCTGTAGACCCGCCCCTCTGCACAAAAGCGCCCGCCTGGGCCAACGCTTGATCTATAAATCGGCTTGGGCCTTTTTCTTCTCAACGTAACGGCCCGCTTAGCGACTTAGCGGAGACTTATTCGGATGCGGAAACAGCCACGGCACAAGCGCCGGGCCAGCCGAGCCTACTTGCTTGGCTTGTCGGCACTTGTCGCAACGGAAGCATGCGGTCTTCCCGATGATGCCGAGTTTCGCGGTGCGCCCCCGCAGGTGCAGCACGTCACGATTGCCTTCCCTGGCGTCTCGACGATGTCCCCACGGCTGCCACGCGAAGACAGCACGCCCAAAAACACCGACACCGCGCAGTATTACGAACTGACCCAGTCGATGGCGGCGCTGCTCAATTCCTATGCGCTCCAGCTACTGACGGTGGCGCGGGTGATGGTCCAGCTTCCGGCGACGACCCGCATGGGCGAAAGCCGAACGTGGGGCCCCTATGAACCCGGTGGTGCCGACCCGCTGACCTATCGTCTGGTCGTCAATCGGCTGGGCGAAGCGGTGTTTGCCTATACGCTATCGGCCCGCAACCAAAGCGCCGGCAGCGACAACGAATTTCTGGTCGTCCTCGATGGATCGGTGACCAAAGGCGACGAATCAAGCGCCGCCAAAGGTCGCATGACCGTCCATTTCGACAACCGCCGCAAGCTGGTCCCCGACAGCTGCGAACAGGGCAAGATCGACTTCGAGTACGACAGCCTTGGAGACCCAGCCCTGCTCGACATCACCCTGCAAAAAGTGGGCAGCCAAAACCCGCTGGGCCGCAAATGTCGCCAAGATCCGCCCCGCGACGGTCGATTTCACGTCGAGCACGGCAGCGATGACAGCGGCAATTTCCTGTTCGACGTTCGCAAAAACATCCACGGCGACGACGCCAACCGTCCCCTGCTGGAAACTGTGCTTTTGCGCAGCCGCTGGAACGAAAAAGGCCAAGGCCGATCCGACGGGAAAATCGCCGATGGCGAAGTATCCATCGACTTGCGCAACGCCGGGCTCAGCGAGCGCTACGTGAGCTTTTCGCAGTGCTTTGGCCAGGGCGGCAAAGCGCTATACCAGACGGCAAGCCCAGAATCGCTGCGGCTTTTGACGAGCCTGGGCGATCCGAGCGTCTGCACGCCCAAGACCGCCGCTTTTCCTGATTGATGGAGAGATGGCGCAGGCAGACGCCGACGGGATTACTTGCCCGTGGGGGGCGAAGGGATGTGCGGTTGAGCGCTGCGCAGCACCGCACGCTGGACCGTGGACACCAGATCGACTCCAGTGGCAGCCCGCACTTGTTCGTTGACGGCGACAACCTGGGCACCCAGCGGCGTGCCACCACCCGATCCACCGCTCGCCCCACCGAGCAGCGTCAGCCTGTCGACCTTTATCGCTTTCATTGTGCCGGTCAGCTCTGAAAACACCGGCAGAAGCTTTTGCAAAAGCAGCGACTCGCGCGCGCTGCGACCACCGGCTTGATACGCCTGCGACAGACTGACCAGCGCCGCTGCTGCCGCCCGACCTTCGGCGACAATCGATGCGGCGTTGGCTTTGGCGTCCGCTTCGGCTTTCGACTTGGTGGCCTGCGCCGACGAAATCACATCGGCTTCGAGCTTGCGCCGCACCTGCTCGGCCCGCGCTTCCCACGCCCGCAGCTGCGCCTTGGCTTCCGTCAGCTGCGCCTGGACTTGGCCGCGCACTTCCGAAATCACCGCCTCGCGCTTGGTCTGCGCTTCCACGATGCGACGCTGGTTTTCTTTTTGCGCGACCTGCGTGTCGGTGTCGATCTTGGAAATCTCGGCGTTCATCTGGTTGTGGGCTTTTTGCACCGCCGCCGATGCCCACGCTTGCAGCTCGGCAATCCGCGCTTCTTTTTTGATGCGCGCCGAACGAACCCGACCCACCGACGACAGGTAGCTGACGTCATCGCTGATGTTTTGGATTTGCAGGTTGTCGAGCAGAAGCCCCAGCCGATGCAGATCCTTGTCAGCTTCCTCGATGAGCTTTTGCTGAAAGATCATCTTCTGCTGGTTGATTTCCTCGGGCGTAAGCTCGGCGATGACACCGCGCAGGTTGCCTTCGAGCGTGTCTTTGGCGACCCGCATGATGCCTTCGCGCGACGCCCCCAAAAAGCGCTCGATCGCGTTGTGCAGCAGCGACTCTTCACTCGGCAGCTTGACGTTGGCGACGGCGTGCACTTTCAGCGGAATGCCACCGCGCGAAAACGCATTGGTCACCGACAGCTCAATCGCCATGTTGGTAAGCTGCATGCGGTCTTTGGTTTCGATGAGCGGAATCCGCATCGCCCGACCACCGCGAATCACGCGATAGCCGACGAGCCGCCCATCCGCAAGCCGCCGCGTCCGACCCGAAAAGATCAGCACTTCCGACGGCGGACAGACCGAAATGTTGTTGATGATGGTAAACAGCAGGAACACCCCTGCCGCGAGCACCATCGCCAAAATGATGGTGATGCCTAGCGCGCTCATCGGCTGCCTCCTTCTGTGGGCGGCGTAAGCAAGTTCTTGATGTCCACGCCGGTCAGGCCCTTGAGCGTCGACAGAACTTCGGTGACAATCGCCGGATAGGCCGCCGCCACCTGCGCGAGCGACGTGCCATCGCCGGTATCGACGATCTGGATTTCGCGCACCGACAGGTCTTTGACTTTGCTCGCGACCTGCGCGACCAGCGTATCAAGCTGCGACAGCACAAACAGTTCCCGCGCTTGCGGACCGGCGGCTTGCAGCGCTTCGGACAAAAGACGCATCGCCTCGGCTGCGGCCAGACCTTGCTCGCGGCGCGGCGCGGCGGAGCCTTCCGACAAGAGACTCTGCGCTTTCTGATCCGCTTCGGCGGGCAGCACGATTTCCGCAAACAGCTTGCGCTGGTTTAGATCCTTGCGCACCGTCTGAAGCTCTTGTTCGGCTTCGGCGCGGGCCTGTTCCGCTGCTGCGGTGGCCTCGCGTTCGACCGCCTGCGCCTGTCCTTCGAGCTGACCGACGACCTGCCGCAGCTGGTTGCGCTTCTGGGCGACGCCAATTTCGGCATCTTTTTGCGCCACTTCGGCAAGCTGCCGCGCCGCCGCTTCGGACTGCGCGATTTCCTGGTTGGCCTGGTTTTCCGCGTTTTCCGCGTCACGCACCGCATTGGCAATCTGCGCTCGGCCCAGGTTGACCAGGTAGCCGGCCTCGTCTTCGACGCGCTGGATCTTCAAGGTGTCCAGCTGCAGGCCCATCTTGTTGAAAATCTGGTTCGAGACCTGCACAAGCTGGTTGGCAAACTCGATGCGGTCTTGGTTGACCTGCTCGGGCGTAAGCTGCGAAATCACGTCGCGCAGCGAGCCTTCAAGCGTCTGTTTGGCGGTCTGCCAGATCGTCTCCCGCGGGAGCCCCAAAAAGCGCTCGACGGCGTTATAGACAAAGCGCGGGTCCGACGAAATCTTGACGTTGGCAATCGCATGAATGTCGAGCGGAATGCCGCCCGACGACAGCGCTTTGGGCATCGACAGCTCGATGGGAATCAGCCGCAGATCCATGCGGTCGACGGTCTGCAAAAACGGAATCCGAAAGTGCGTGCCCGACAGCACGACCGTAAACGTGGTCGCTTCTCCCGTCGAAGTGCGGTGCGACTTACCGGACACCACCAGCAGTTCATTGGGACGGCAGATGTACAAAAACTGCCGCAGCATCCACACAAAGACGAGCAGGCCAACGACAAACGCCGCCGCCAACATCACCACGCCAGCCAGCCGCGCGTCGTCGGAAAAGGCCTGCGGAGGGGGTTCGTCGAGCGCTCGGCTTGCGAGTGCCCAAAGACCCAAGGGGTTTTGCGCCATGTTTACTGTCCTTTTTCCTGTGCAGAGCGTCCGGCCTGGATCGCTCCACGTTGCTTCGCTTGCTGTTCGCGTTCGTCTTTGCGGTCGACGCTGACCTCGGCTTGGCTGTCGCGCACATCGAGAATCGTGACGAGCGATCCAGCCAGAAGCGGGCCGCCGTCCGACGCTTTGGCCAAAAGATCCACCGTCTGCCCCGCCACTTCGAGCCGCACTTTGCCGCAGCCACCCGGTGGGGCCGGAATCAGCACTTCTGCCGTCGAACCGACCATCTTTTCTTCGACCAGCGTGCCACTTTCGCGCGTCACGCTGAGCCTTTGCATCGCCGCCCGCGCCGCAAACGCCGTCGACACCCCCACCAAAAGCGCCGACATCCCACAGATCGGCTCGGGAACTTTGGCGACGGTCCGCAAAAGCAGCCCGGTCAGGCCACCGAACGCCAAAAGATACGTCCAGACCTGAATCGACATCAGCCACAAGAGCGCCGTCGGCACCCCGGATGCCATGCCATCGCCGTCGTGCGCATGACCCTGATCGTGGGTGGACAGACCGTGCCCGTCGCCGTGTCCATCGCCGTGTCCGTGGCCATCGCCATGCCCTGCGGCGTCGCCATGTCCATCGCCGTGCCCGTCGCCGTGTCCCGCTGCGGCATCCAGATGACCGCCGTGCGCCTGGCCCGCCTGCGCGTCGCCGTGCGCCTGGCCCTGGTCGTCTCCGTCGGACTGATTGTCATGCTGGCCGCCGCCGAAAAGCGACACCAGCACGAGCAGCCCCCCGGCCACCGCAGCAAACACATACAGGTACAGCACGCAAAGGATTGTCGGCCCGACCTGCACCCCCTGTCAAACCCACGCCGCACCCAAATCCCCCCGCACCCGAATCCACCCCACCCCATAAGTCCCCAAGACCTCTCTTCCCCCTGTGCGCAAAGCATGCTGTCATGGCGCCAGGGTCGAAATACCTCAGCACGATGATCGAACGCATCTACCTCGACAACATCCGGACTTTCGTCAACTTCGAGTGGAAGCCAGCCAAGCTCGCGCTCATCCTGGGCGGAAACGGGTCGGGCAAGACAGCTCTTTTGGCAACACTGCGGGCGATTCGCAGGTTTGTCGGTGGACAGTACAGCAGCGAGGAAGCCTTCCCAGCTACCAGCCTGACGCGATGGGAGGACAAGCGTACAGACCAGACGGTCGAGATCGATCTGCGGGTGGGCACGGATTTGTTTGGCTATCGCTTGGTCATCGCGCAAAACCCCAAAGAGCCTGGCGCAAATCGCGTAAAGCACGAGAGCCTGCGCAAAAATGGCGAGCTGTGCATCCAGCGAGAAGAAAACAAGCTCGAGCTGGCCTATGAAGTCGGCTGGCCGCAGTTGTCTATCAAGCCGACGCGCTCAGCGATGGACATCGGTGACAATCGAACGGACGCCCCATCAAGTGTCTTTCAGTCGGCGGTCTGGCACCTGTGGTTCTTACAACCCGATGCCCGTCAGATGACAGCACGCCTTGCAGACAGTCCACAGGGAGAGTCGTCCGCCTGGCTTCGCCACAACTTCAGCAACTTTGCAGACTGGTATCTGCGCATCCTTCAGACGAGGCCCAAGTCGGTCTTTTCCGCGCTGCGGACGCTCGAAGAGATCATCCCCGGATTGCAAGAACTGCATGCCGATTCGGGGTGGCTGTACGCCCGCTTTGAGTCAGAGGGGAAGACGGCAAGCTTCCGCTTTGACGAGCTATCGGATGGGCAACGAGCACTGATTGCGCTTCACCTCTTGCGCCACGTCGCGGCAACACCCGGAAGCGTGCTGGCGCTGGACGAACCGGACAACTATGTGGCGCTGGCGGAAATTCAGCCCTGGCTTTTGGATGTGGAGCGGGCCGCGCTAAAGTCCGGAGGGCCGCAAGTGTGGCTTATCAGCCATCACCCGGAAGTCATCAACCTGCTGGCACCCGAGTATGGGGTTCGGTTTTTCCGTGACGGCATGGGTCCAACCCGCACGGCGCCATTTCAGTCTGCCCAGCAGCTGAGTGCATCCGAGACGGTGGCTCGCGGATGGGACAATGAGCCGTAGCGTCAGCATCCTCCTTCTGTGTGAAGACAAGCAGGCGCGGGTCTTTGTCGAATCAGTGCTCGAACAGATTGATCCGAGCCTCTTGCGACGGCTCCGCGTAGTACCATTTCCCGTCACAGGTCGCACCGGAACGGCACAAGGTCTTGTGGACGGTTACAAAGTCTATCCATGCGGCAGCATGCATATACGCGAAAACTATCCGCAGCTCGTCAGCCAGCGAAGGCAGAATGCGGGTCGCTTCCGCGCGATGGGCTGCCGCCTGATTGTTCAAATCGACGTGGACAACTCGGAAAAAAGCCCACGCTCAGTCGCCGACCGCCGGGCCGAGCTTGTGCGTGCCTGCGAAGCGCAAAAGATCACGCCGCCCGCTGCAAACGAGCCAGTGGCGCACCTCATTCCGCGTCGCAATATCGAGACGTGGATTGTGTTTGGCAACTCGGGACAGCCTGTCGATGAAGGGACCGAGTATCCCCACCTGACAGGACACGAGTCTGACTGCGAGCCGGCTGCGCGGAGGTTCGCGGACGAATGCAAGACGAACCAGCCGAGCGCCTTGGCTCCGCCGTCTTGGACCTTCGGGCTTTCGGAGCTGCGCAAAGTGCTCTGACGACAGTCTTGGCTGCGCGCAAATCGGCGGCGGGCTCGTCTGCCGCTCCTTTTGGCTTCCCGCAATTGGCGGCGGCCTCGTCTTCCGCTCATTTCGGATTCCCAAAATGGGCGGCACCCCAGCCTGCCGCTCGTTTTTGTTTGCAGAAATGGGCGGCATCCCAGCCTGCCGCTCGTTTTTGCGCGCGGAAATGGGCGGCACCTTGGCCTGCCGCTGATTTTTTTTCCGACGACAGCTCTGCGGTTTGGGTGGCGGAACAAAAAATCTGTCCTAACCTCCTTTCGTTTCACTTCCCGACAGAGGAGCACCTGATGCCGCAGATTCGCGATGAACGGACCGGAACCGATGAACTGATTCGAGACGGCAGCTACCACTATGCGGCGCTGCTGGCCGACCCGGACGCGGCCCACTTGGCGCCGCTTGTGAAAAAGCGACTGGACGCACTGTCCGCCGCGCAGGCTGACATGCACAAAGCCGAGCTGGGGCGGATTGAAGTGCAGGCGCTGGCCGAGCGCGCCGAATACCAGCATGACCGTCGGCAGAGCGTGCTGGAACTGGAAGTGCTGGCGGCGGTCGGACGGAGCCGCAAAAACCCCGCCTACCAAGAGGTCTATCCGCACGGCCTGTCGGGACTTCTGTCGCTGTCGGGGGAAGAGCAAGAACATGCGACCGTCGGGCTTTTGCAAAAGCTGAAGCAACATCACCCGGATCTGTGGAAGACGCACAGCAAAGAGCTGACCAAGCTGGCGCAGGATGCGACGGCAGCGGAAAAAGCACTGAAGAAGGCGCAGGTGGAAGAAAGCCGGGCGTTCCTCGACGAACAGGCGGCGCGGGCCGAGCTTGTGCGGCAGCTTCGCAAAAACGAAGGCGCGCTCATCTCGCTGTACCCCGGCGAGCGCGGCGCGATTCGGCTGTACTACCGGCAGCCAAAGAAACGAACCAGCCCGGCGGCATCCCCCGCGCCACATCCCGCCTAACCACTCGGTGTCCGGCTTTGCGTGTCATCCCAGCAGAGGTCGCGGTACGCTGTACCGATGCGACTTGGGTCTGCACTGGCTTTCGGCCTGCTTCCGATTCTGGCTTGCGGCACGGGGTGTCACAAAAAGGGCGCAAAGCAGGCGTCGCTTGTGCTGTACACCGGGTACGGAAGCTCGGCGCCTGGAATGCTGTACGGACGGGTGCAAAAAGGCCCGCCCGACCCGACGCCCGAACCCGGACAAAGCAAGATCCAGCGCATCCAAGAGACGCTGCAAGCGCTGGACGCCAGTGCGCTGCCGCACGCGGCGGTGGACATCAAAGTCGGCGACCACTTGCTATCGGCAACAAGCGACGACCGCGGCTATCTGGAAGTCACGCTGCCGGCCAAGCTTGCGCCGCCCGCGGTGCCGGTCGAAATTCACTTGCGCACGCCGGGATATGACGCGCCGCCACTTGCCGGATCGATCCCGGTCTACGACGGAACGGCGGGTCTGGCGGTGGTATCGGATGTCGATGACACGGTGCTCGATTCGCAGATCACCGACAAATCCAAGATGGTCAAAAACGCGCTGCTGCGCAGTACGTGGGAACTTGTGACGTTTCCCGACGCGCCGCAGGTGCTCAGCCAGTTTGGCAAAGACAAGCCGGTGTTCTACCTGTCGGGCAGTCCGTGGGGCTTTCAACCACGAATCGCCAGCTTTTTTGCGCGGGTGGGACTGCCGATGGGGACGATCATCCTCAAGCGCTTTTCATCGGAACCACTGCTGGATCAGATGGGCTTCAAGTATCCGCACCTTCTGGACATCGCGAAGGCGCTGCCGGAAAAAAAACTGATTCTGTTTGGTGACTCGGGCGAAAAAGACCCCGAAATCTATGCGCGACTGCGCAGCGAACAGCCAAGCCGCGTCGAGCAAATCTACATCCACCTGGTCACCAAAGAAGCCCCCGATTCCCCGCGCTTCACCGGCATGAAAGTCTTCCAACACTGGTCCGAGCTCAGGCCCTAACGAAACATCCGCTGTGGGGGCACCTTCCGGCGCGCTTTTTTCGCGGTGCGCGGACGTGGGGAAGGTTTAGAAGAAGATGGGGTTTGAGACGGCGAAGGGGCGGCGGCCAGGGTGAACGGGGGTGAGGTCTAACCCGCCCGCCGAGGCGTGGAACACCACCCAGTGCTGGCTGCGTCCGGGCTTGCCCATCACATTGACGGTCGTTTCATAGCGGTGCCCTTGCGGCGTCACCGTCTCGCGCAGCTCCTCGGTTGCAATCGTTTCACCATCGACGATCGTTTCCAGCCGCTTGGCGGTAAGCCAGCTTGGGCTCTGCACCACGACCTGGAACTGCACTGGGCGTCCCGCCGAACGAATCTGCTCACCGGGGCCTTCGCCGTCTGGTCCCTTCACCGTCATGTACAGCCCGCCCGACACCACCGCTTTGCCGGCCCGCAGCACGTCCCGCACGGTTTCCGCCGAAAGCCGTGTCGGATCGTCATGGCCAAAGCGCAGGCACGTCCGCGGGTAGCCGACCGGACTGGTGCGCAGACCGTGGCTGTCCGAGCTGCCCACGGCCCAGACTTTTTTGCCGGCGTTTAGCAGTGCGAACCAGTCCTGCACAATCGCGTTGCGGTTGGATTCAAAGTCGCTGTCGTTGAAGACTTCGAGCGCGCCGTACTCATCGCTGTACAGATCCGGGTCGCCGCTCACCGTCGCGCGATCAAAGCTGACGGACGAAAAGTAGCCGCCAAAGCTGTCCGAGCGCGGGTGATTCACAATCAGCACCGGCTTTTCTGGAAGCTGCGCAATGGTGTGGAACACCTCGGGCGGTTTTTTGCCGTACCACTGCACGGCGCCACGGTTCGGTTCGTCCGGACGCGGCGTAATCGGAATGACGCCGAAGTGGCCCCACGCAAACGTCGTAAATTCTTCCGACGGCATCCCAAACGCCCAGCGGGTAAGTCCCAGGCGACGGACAATCGGCTGAAAGTCGATGATGTACTCGTGCTCGCTCGAAATCGGGATTTCGAGCCCGTCTGCTATCGCGCCTTTGACCTTGTATTCGACGTCATCGGACGAGTCGGCGGAAAAGTACGAGTGGATGTGGAAGTCGGCGCACATCACGCCTTGGCTGTCGACGGTGTGCAGAAGCTCGGCGCGGACTTCGGTGGTCTTGCCTGATTCGACCGTGACAGTCTGATCGAACAAGTCCCACTCGGGGCCGCGGCTTATGATGACGCGCTGCTTGCCGGCAGGAATCGCCAGCTTGGTGCTGCCGCTCACGGCAAACTCTTGCACGCTGCGCCCGCCGGCTTCGTCACGGACCCCATAGGAATCGGGAAACGACGGCGGACCCGCCTGCGGAATCACCTGCACCCGCACCGGCAGCGCGACACCACTGCCTTTTTCCACCGCCGTGACCGACAGCGTTCCGGTCGCTTCCATCTTGAGGTTGGCGGTGTTTTCAGTCGGTGCGACGATCTTCTTCACCGATGGCGGCTGTCCGTACTGGGTCGCCGATAGCTCGACCGGTTCGGCGGGCAGATGCAGGGTGTATTCGCCGCGCGCGTTTGTCTGGGTTCGCGCAATGTAACCGCCACCGCCCGATCGCAGCGCATGCACATAGGCACCGGCCTGCGGCGCGCCGCTTGTATCGGTGACGGTGCCCGTGACGGCGCGATAGGCGGGCTGACCCAGCACCCGACGCACCGCTTCGGAAAGTCCGTCGGAATGCGGACCGCCGACGATGAACTCGACGTAATCGGTGCTGAGCGGACTGCATGCCTTCGCGGTCAAACCAGCGCCGCGACCGATGATAGAACCCGAGCGACCGAGCAGTGGCGTATAGCTGCCCGACAGAAAGTGCATCGCGAACGACGAATCGCCAGAGTCAAACCCGAGCCACTGCTGATCGCCGTTCAAGTCGCCATAGCCGGCTTTTTCGGTAAAAAGCTGGCCGCGGCTCGACTGAAACAGCACAAAGAGCTGATAGCGGTACAGCGGCAGTTCTTCGTCGCGGGTGTTCAGGATGTGCAGCCGCAGCTTCACGCTTTCGGCACCCGGCAAAAGGATGTAGTCGATCGCCGCGGGCAGGTAGAAGTTGTCGGCGAACACCGATCCCAGAAATTCCAGAAACGGCAGGTCGGTCAGCACGCCGGATGTACGAATCACGGCGGCATTGCCATCCGATCCGTCATTTATCACGCTGACGGTTTCGGCTTTTAGCACCTGACGACCGAGCGCCATGATGGTCTCGCCGTACAGTGAGTTGCCGCTCGGTTTGCCATCTGGACCGACGGTATCGAGCGACAGGATTTCGCCTCCGAACGGCTGATAGCCATCGGAAACGCCCGGCGCTTCGATGTAGACCGCGATCTTGTCGTTGATCAGCAGATAGTCGCCGGTGCGCACCGGATGCCGCGCGGTGTCCGCCTGGCGAATCCAGGCCGGATCGCTGATGCGTGACGCCCGCGCTTGTTTGGCCGCCTTGGCCCCGAGTGGGTCGCGATGGCCTTGCGCGTCACCAGCGGGCAGACGGCTCTTTTCGGACAGACCCTGTGCCGCACACGGGCCCGGCGGTGCATCGTCTGGCACAGGCGCGTCGTTGTGCGAGCAGGACAAAAGCGCCACCGAAAAGAGCGGCAGCAGCGGACGTAGCCACGGTCGGGAAGCAAACTTTGCCATCGCGAGCACCTCCGAAAGGAGGCACTAGACCAAATGGCAAGCGATGCAGCAAGGGGAGGATTTTGCCCCCGCCCAAGATGCGCGCACGGACCGGGCGATCCGCGACGAACGGGCCAGGGTGAAGCGGGCGATTACGGGAAGTAGACGAGCTGAAGTGGCGAGCCGGCGCTGTTGATTGGCGTCGAAGCTCCCGTCGGTGCAAACCAGCCGCAGGCGGCGGCGCTGCCGTTGCCAGTCAAGTTGATGACCCGCACCTGACCATCCGGCGTCGGCGTCGCCATGCCGGTCGCGGTGGTTCCGCCCAGCACAAGCGCGCCCGTGGCCACGGCGAACTTGGTCCCGGTCAGGTCGATGTTGGCGGTGCCAGCGGTGGTGGTGCCGTTGCAAGCCATCGCCGTCGCATACGGCATCGCCGTGATGTTGGTGGTGCCTTTGGCCGCAGCCCCCGTCGAAGCCGCGAAACGCCTGTCATTGGTGTCGATCTTCAGCGTTGAAGGATCGATGAGCAGCCGGGTGTAGTTGGTTTTCACCGTCGTGCCCGTCACGCCACCACCGGTCGGAATCTGCGAAAAGTTCTGGGTCGCAGCGACGTTGGTCAGCGGCAGATAGGAAAGCGCTGGCGTCACCGACATCACGCAGTAGGCATCCCACGACTTGGTCTTGTCACCGCCGACAAACAGCTTGCGCGCGCCGTCCGTCAGCGTTGGGTTGTCGGCGCGGAGCTGCTCACAGCTTGCCGGATTGCCGAAGTTTGCCGAAATCTGAACATCTGACGTAAGCGTGATGGTGCAGGTGCGCGCCGATCCCGTGCAGCCGCCGGTCCAGCCGGTGAAATACGACGTGGTGTCGGGCGCCGCGGTCAGCGTCAGCATCGTGCCCTTGTCAAAGCCGCCCGAGCAGGTGCCGCCCGAACACTGGATGCCAAACGGCATGCTGGTGACAAGTCCACCGCCCGCGCCGCCGATGGTCAGATCGACATTGGCGCGGTTTGTCTTGCTCTTGAAAGTCGCACCGACGTTTTTGCCCTTGTCCAAAGACAGCGTGCAGGTCGGAGAGCTGCCGGTGCAGTCGCCGTCCCAGCCGACAAAGTCGGTGCTGTCGCTCAGATTCACCGTCAGCGTGATGCTCTGGCCGACCGCGAACGTGCTGGCGCAGGTGGTGCCACAGTCGATGCCGGCAGGCTGCGAAACCACCGTGCCACCCGAAAAGTCGCCCTTGAGCTGGAGGTTGAGCGCCGCCACCGCAGTGCCATCGCTCGATTGATACCCACCACAGCCCACAGCGGAAAGCAAAAGTCCCAAAGGCAACACCAACGCCGATCGACACAGAAGCTTCTTGTTTTTCATATGCTGTTTCTCCTCGCGTATTGAGACGAAAGACGCTCGATGCGAAAAGCACTGGTTGGAGCCAGGGCGCGCACGAAGGTCAGAGCAAGCTCGTGGTGATTTTATCATCGCGCCGTGCCTGCTTTCGCAAGTTTCGTGGCCGGGCTCTGGCGTCACACGTTCTTGGTCAGATTGGGAAGCGCTGCGCCGATTTGTCGCGCACCGAACAGCGGCCCAAGCGGCGGCATTAGCAGTCGGAACGGAAGACCCAGACGCCGCGGTGCAGATCGCGGGTTTCGCCAAGCCCCGGCAGATCCACCGAGCGCTCGACTTCTTCTTTGAGCTGCGGAAATGCGTAGACCCAGCGACGAATTTTGGCGCGCGGAATGCCGCGTTCGACCAATATCTGTTCCATTGCGCGGGCCCGCCGATGCGCTTCCTGTTCCCCACTGTCGGGTGACGACACGATCAAAAACTGGGTGTTGCGCAGAAGCGCCGAGCGCAAAAGCTTGTGCAGCCGCTCGGCCCGAAACGGAATCACCTGGCTTGCGCCGTCCCGGAAATAAAAGACCTCGTGACGCAGATGCGACATCAGCTTGAGAAACCGGCCCTTGTGTTCGGGATCTGCGGCAATCACCGCTGGGCGAATCTGTTTGGTGGTGCAGGTTTCGGTCTGCGCTTCGCACTCGCGCTGCACGTCTTCGATAAGCTGGCTGAGCTCCGGCGTGCACATCGCCATGCCGATTCCGTCGCCGATTTCGAGCCGCAGCCGCTGAATCTGTTCGCTCTGCGCTTCCAAAAGCTGCTGGAGCGCATCGACCCGGTCCGCAAGCGACGGCCCGCAGCCGCCAAATCCCAACCCGATAAGCGGACCCAGCAGCCACAGACGAAAAGCGCGCATTGGCAACGACCACGACATCAGCAAGGAGTGGCTACTATCACAATTTGCAATCCGGACCGTAGACTTTGCAGCCTTTGCCTTTGGACCCGACCTGGGCTACCTTGCCGCCCATGTTGCGAGTGTCGCGTGTCCGTAAAGCCCGTCGGAAAGGGCCTGTCGTGGCCGCGGCGATGTCTGCTGTCACGCTGCTTTTGGGGGAATCGGCGGCGCACGCGGATCTCGGTTCGCTGGGCAGTACGACGATTGGGCTTGCGCTGTCGGCGGGATTTCAGACCGATCCGCGGACCTGCCACGTCGCCGGTGACACACGCAACGCGCCGGGAACTGGCTGCGCAATGCTGGTCGCGGGAATTGAAGGCGACTTTTTGTGGCGCGGTCGAATTGGCATGCTTTTGGGGCTTTCATCGACGGCGGGACAGGCCAATGTGCCGACGACAAGCATGCCCGGCGGCGATGCCCCACCCGCGTTTCCCGATCGGGTCTCGGTGGTGGCTGGACTCGATGTGCGTCCGCTCGGTTTCTTCATCAATCGCGAGGATCGATCGTACAAAGCGCGGCTGTTTCACGGTCTGCGAATGGGGATCGGTCCGTCGCTGGAAATCGTCCGCACCGCGCTCGATTCTTCGATTGCTGCCAGCAGCCGCAGTGGCGCAGTTGCGAGCAGCTTGATTGGCATGCATGCGCTGCTGGATGGTGAAATTCCGCTCGTTGCCAGCGCCGCAAATTCGCTGTCGCTGCGGGTGTCGGTGCGACTTCTGTATGTGCCCAAGATCAGCCTAAATGACGGCACGGTGCTGTCGCAGCCGTTCGATCCAACGTCGAGCAGTGAGCCGCAAGGCTACGGTTTGCGAACCCAGCTGCTGTTTGGCCTGGCGTACTACTTGTAGGCGCGTGCTTGTCGCGTTTGGGCCGCTTGTGCTAGGTTGCGCCATCTTCGTTTGGGAAGGGTTTTCTCGACGAGGCCAACCGAAAAAAGAGCCGCCATGGAACTCCGCACTTTCAGCTTTCTCGACATCCTTCAGCCGCAGTTGACGGGCTTTCTTCAAACGGTGGCCCAGGGCTTTCTGCCGCTGGAACGGCAAGCGTCGCTGATCGTCGAGATCGCGCCGGGCATTGCCGTAAATCAGCTCACCGACGTGGCGCTCAAGCAAACGCGGGTCATTCCGGGCATGCAGATCGTCGAGCGAGCCTACGGACTTTTGGAACTGCACAGCTTCGATCAAGGCGAAGTCCGATCCGCCGGAGCAGCGATTTTGTCGGCGATGGGCAAAGACGAAAGCGCGCGGCTCAAGCCGAAAGTGCTGTCGGAACAGACGATCACCGGCATCGAGGGCTATCACTCGCAGCTCATCAATCGTTTCCGTCATGGCGACATGATTGGCGAAAAGCAGACGCTGTACACGCTGGAGCTTCAGCCCGCCGGGTACGCCGCGCTCTGCGCCAATGAAGCGGAAAAAGCCGCGCCGGTGCATCTGCTGGAAGTCGTGACGTTTGGTGCGGTCGGTCGGCTGTGGCTCGGTGGATATGAAGCCGAGATCGAGGCCGCTCGCGAAGCCATTCACGCCGCTCTCGCGGGACTTTCCGGACGGTAAGCCATGCAGCCGGGGGCCGCGGTGGAAAACAAGACGACGACACGGCGGACACGCAAAAGCGAGACCGCGCGGATTGCCGACATCCTCGATGAGCTGGACCGGCTGTATCCCGATGCGCACTGCGAGCTTGTGTACAAAAGTCCGTTCGAGCTGCTCATCGCGGTGATTTTGTCGGCGCAGTGCACAGACGATCGCGTCAACATGATCACACCGACGCTGTTTGCGCGATTTCCCGATCCGGCGGCGCTGGCCCAGGCCGATCTCGAAGAGCTCGAAAAGATCATCTATTCGACGGGCTTTTATCGGAACAAAGCGAAGAACATCAAAGCCTGCGCCAAAAAGCTGGTCGAAAAGTTTGGCGGCAAGGTTCCGCAGTCCATGCCGGATTTGCTGTCGCTGCCGGGCGTCGCGCGCAAGACCGCGAACGTGGTGCTGGGAACGGCGTTTGGGATTCCGAGCGGTGTCGTCGTCGATACCCACATCGGACGGCTCAGCCAGCGACTCGGGATGACCAAACAGGACGATCCAGAAAAAATCGAGCTGGATCTGCAAAAGCTGTGGCCCAAAGACCGCTGGATCATGTCAGGCCACCGTCTGATCTGGCACGGTCGTCGCGTCTGTTTCGCCCGCAAGCCGAGCTGCGCAACCTGTACGCTGCGACCGGTCTGCCCAGCCAAAGAAGCCAAAGAGCTGCCGTAGCGAGCTACTGTCCGCTCGGTGCTCAGCGAACGGCGTTCTTCCGCTCTGCGATGTGGTCGCAGACTCGCGTGTACAACGTGCTCGCTTCGCGCAGACACGTTTGACTCAACTCTTTGCTGACGACCTCTCCTGTGTAGTCGATGTCGTTGCGCTGCTTTCGCAGCTTGTCGAGCAAAATCACGTTCGGATACTCGAGTCCAATCGTCCGCGCAAGTGACTGCACCATCGTCTGATGGTGCCCCGGCTTGCTGGTAAGCGTTCGATATCCGTTCGCTTGCAGCGCGGCATTGGCTGTCTGCATGATCGCTTTGTACGCAAGATCGAATCGTCCCTCGGGACTTAGCCCATCAAGCTGCGCATCTCGCAAGCTCAGTGCTGCGGCATCGAGAAGACGACGCACTGCGGCTTCGTCCATTTCAATTTTTTCGAGAGACAGACCGACCAAATTATCCAAGGTCATCTGGGCCCCCTATCACGAAGAGCTTGGGTTTGGCCAGAACGTCACAAATGAAGGCACCGCCCTTATGCAAAAGCGCTTGCCACGCCGGGGCCGAAAACACCTTGGGGTTGATTTCGCGCCCAATCGTAGCCTGCGCGGGAAAAAGGCATTCAACAGCCTCGCCGAACTCGACGTCGCCAATGATCAGGATGTCGACGTCACTCTGCATGGTGGCTTTTCCCGTCGCCATCGAACCAAAAACGAAAGCCGCACGAATTCTCGTCGTCAGCGGCAAAAGAGCCGCCGCGAGCACATCAGCGAGTCCCGAGGTCTTGCGCAGGATGCTAGCCAGTTCCTCAAAGACCAGGGCGCCACGATTCGCGGCATACCGAACCTGGTTGCCTTGCCGCTCCCGAATCAACAGTCCAGCATCGGCGAGTTTGCTCAGTTCACGGGTCAGGGAACCGGTTGAACTTCCGGTCAAGCGAGCAATCTCACGCACATGAAAGCTCTGGCTCGGATGTAACAGCAGGAGGCCAAGCACTCGACGACGGTAGCCAGGGAAAAGTACGGAAGCGAGGGACATGTGGGGAAAACGCCAACTGATCTAAAAAGAGCACCATTTGGTGCCTTTTCGGAAACACTGTCAACTGCTACCGGATTATTGTGGGGCGGGAACGGGGCTGGCTTCGGGCTTTGGGGCTGATTCGGGGGACGGGGAATGGGGCTGTTGCGAAGGAGCCGCCGCTTCGCTTGGGGTCGGCTGATTGGGCGGCGGCACATGCAGAGTTCCCGGCGGAGGGCCGGCGCTCGCCAGCGGATTGGGCGGCGGCGGCGGTGGACTGGGAATCGCCTGCTGGATCGGTGGCGGATTTTGTGGCGGCGGCGGCACCACCACTGTGTCACTGCTCGGTGGTGGCGGGCTGGGAATCGCTTGCGGCTGCGGCGCCGCTTGGCTTGGCATCATGGGTGGCGGCGACGGCGACGGCGCAGGCGGTGTACCGGGTGAAAAGGAAGGCCGCGCTGCCGGCGACACCTGTCCGAGCGTCCCGGCGCGCAGCACCACTCCGTCCGGGGGATCTTTGGCCGCCTTGGCCTTTGGATTGGCGAGCGAACCCGTGATGGCAAAACCAATGGCCCCATCGGCCCGCTTGCCCTGCGACTGGCTGTTGACCACCAGTTCCATCGTCGGTTCGCGCGCGGTAAGTTGCGGCGACGGCTTGAAGCGCACATACAGGCGCGCATCGGAAAGCTGGATCGGATCACGCAGTTCCAGATAGCCATCGACCCACAGCTCGACGTCGGGACTTTTGGCGTGAACGTCGACAATGTTTGCACGTCCGCGCTCGATGGTGACTTTGCCAATGACGTCGCCCAGGCGCAGCTTGGGAAACGTGATGCCTTGCGACAAAAACGCATCGCCCGGTACGACCAGCTTGGCTTTGCCGTCGCCGATCGTCGCTTGCCCGAGCTTGATTTCCAGATCACCGACCGCTTTTGCGACATCCAGCCGAGGCGGCGGCGGATTGAGCAGCGGCGCCGCACCAGCCCGAGCAGGAGTCGCCGGTTTTTGGTTCGGCGCCTTGAAGTGCAGAGACAGCGCCAGCGTCCCGAGCATCGGCAGAGGCAAAAGCCCCGACAGCGCCGACAGCCGCAGCAGCGTCACATCGTGAAGGTTGGCAACCACCTGGACGCCGTCATCACCTTGGCTGCCTTCGGCGGTCAGCTCGCCACCAAACGCTTCGACGGACAGCGATCCGCTCTTTGTCCCAAACGCCGCATCGAGCGGCTTCACCCGCGCATCCAGCCTATCAATCACAATCGGTCGCAGGTTTTTCGCCGCTGCCGCATCGCTGCCGGGAACTTTGCGTGGCTTCAGTCGCACGTCCGTCGCTGACACACCGGGCCGCAGCACATGCAGATCCAGTTCCCCGATGGCGACATCCATGCCGGTGCCAATGCCAAAGCCGCCCGTCGCGGAAATCGGCGGACCTTGATCTTGGGACAGCTCACGCTCGATGCGGTCTTTGATTTTGTCGATGGGAAGCGACAGCGACAAAGACACAAAAAACGTCAGCGTGCCGAACACGGCGTAAAGCAGCACCGTGACGACGCGGTTGGTCTTCCGCAGCCGTCGCAAAAGACGAATCAGTTGCCGGCGCATTACGGCTCCTTTTCCGCAGGCGAGTCCGTCTTGCCATCGCCCTTTTTGTCTTTGGCCGCGGTCTTCGGCGCATGTTCATACGTCGAGACGGTCATGTCGACCTCGAATTCCTGGTGTTTGTCGTCGCGAGAGCGGACGTTAAGCTGCGTCACCAGCACCAAGTTCGATGGATACGTCTCGATCTTGTGCATGAACTTGAGCAGCGACTCGAGGCCGACTTTGCTGATCCGCAGATCGACCGACTGCTGCATGTACTTTTTGCCCATCGGCTCGGGCGTGCGCGGGTTGGTTTCGCGAATTTCGATGCTGTTTTCTTTCGCCAGACCTTCCAAAAAACCCGAAAGCTGAAGCGGCGTCGTGCCAATCCGGCGATCCAGTTCCTGGGCCCGCGCCCGCGCTTGCAGATACGGTCCGCGCTTTTTGGCAATGTCGCGCAGGGCCCGCTGCATCGCATCGGTCTGTTCTTCCAGGGTGTCGATGCGGTCGTACAGATACACCGCCCCGCCGAGCATGCCGAGTCCGAGCACGGTAATAACCAGCGTCATGAGCAGTGCACGCTCTCGCGGAGCCAATCCGTCGAGAAATTCGCGCACACGGGCAAATCCGGGCACTTTGCCGATGATAGTGGGCTCGCTGCTGCTCATCGTCGAGACTCCATCACAAACTGGCGAACGAGGGAGAGACCATCGGCTACGGACATGTCGTCTCGATCTCCAGTGAAAACTGCTTTACTTCGACCGGTTTTCCGTCGGGGCCTGTGTTTTTTAACGTCAACACTTTGCCCTTTTGGACTTTGCGGAAGCAGGGAATTTTGCCCAAGCTGGTCGCCAGATCATCGACATACTGCGCTGATGCACAGGTCGCTTTGATGTCGGTCTTTTTGGGCCGAATGTGCAGCTCGATGACATCGAGCTTCGCGTCGCCTGCGGCATTGCTCGACGGAGCCGCCGCCGAAATGTCTTCGACCAAATCGAGCGCCGAAACCTGCGGAATGCTCTGTCCCTGCGCTTTGTCTTGGCTGAGCGCTGCCGCGAGCTCTGCCGACACTTTGTGGCCGTCGGTTTCCGGTTTTTCAAACAGCGACGTCGATTCACTGATGAGCTGAAGCCGCAGCCGGTCGGATTCCTTTTCCAGCTGCTTGAGCGACGCATACGCCCACAGCCCCACGCACGCGACCAACGACACCGCAAAACCGACGAGCAGCGGCGCTTTTTCGCGCAGCATCGCGTAGTCCGTGCGGAATGCCAGCTCGCCTTTGCGGAAGTTGAAGTTCGGTCCACCCAGCGCGGCGCCAAGGCCAAGCCCCACCGCAGCAGTTCCCGTCGGCCAGCGATGCACAAGCGCCGTCGATGACACATACGTCCGCGATGCATTCGCTTCGCCAAACGTCATCGATTCTCCGGCTGGCATTTCACGCACGCCCGGACCCAGCCACGTTGCACCTTCCGGCGGCAAAAGCGGCTGCACCGGAACCCCCAGTTCCTCGGCCAGCAGGTCTTGCACACCGTGAAGCTGCGCCGTCCCGCCGGTCAGAAACAGCGCTTTGGGCTCGCTGCCAAAACGGCTCACATACGTTCCCAGCGTCTGCTTGAGATCACGCAAGAGCGGTCGGAGCGAATCACGAATCACTTTGGCCACCCGCGGATTGGAAAAATCCGACAGACCGTTGTCGTGTTTGAGCTTTTCCGCCGCGATAAGACCCATGCCGATGTGCTTGGCGATGGCTTCGGTGATCTGCTGGCCACCTCGCGGAATCGTGCGCGCAAACTGCGTCAGCACCTGACCGGGTCTTTTGGGATGCGCCGCCAGTGCCAGCACATGGGTCATGCGATGCCCAAGATCCACCACCCACAGCGGCAGGTCTTTTTGCGGCATCGAGCCCTGTTTGCTTTGAATCCACAGCGCCGCCGTCGCCAAAGCCGTTGAACCACAGACGCGCGGATCGATCCCGAGCGGTCCGAGCGAACCAAGCCGCAGCTCGACCGATTGTTGTTTGGCACAAGCCGCAAGCCACAGCGACGCCCCCGAACCAGCGGGAACATCGGCAGGCAGCTGATCGACAACATGCCCGTCGAGGTCTTCCATCAGCTGACCGGCCAGCTCGAACGGCAGCGTCTGCGCGACCTTTTTGGCGTCCGAAAGCGGCATCTCGATAAGACGCAGCGTCACGTCTTCGGAAATTCCGACGGCACAGCTCTCGGCGCGTATCTTTTGTCGCCCCAGAATCGTCAGCAGCGCCCGCATCTGGCGGTCGAGCAGCGAATCGGTCGTCAGATCAATGGCTGGCGATGCATCGGCTGCCGCCATTTCGCTGTTTAGCGACGACTCGTGCTTGCGATCCACCGCTTTCGGAGGCAGCGGCGTGCCTTCACCGGGCTCGGGAACGCGCTCTTCCTCGATGCTGGCCAGATGAACGGTTCGGAAGCCCTGCTCGATGCGGGCCACCTTCACCGAATAACTGCCAAGGTCTATGCCTAATATCGTCGACATTTCAAACTTCCGTCGCTAATCGAGTCGGTAATACAGCCAGGTGCCGTTTTTGAAACAGCTTGGGTGGTTTACGCAAACCGGGTTCATGTTCATGCTCTGGCTGTCCCAGACGCCGCGAATGTGCACCTGGGTGTTTTTCTGAGCGGAACGCTGCACGCTGCCGGTGGCATCGATGCGGAAAAAACGCCGCGGACTCTTGCCTGCGCTCGACCCGCCTTGAGCCCCAGCCGCCGCGGTGGGACGATCACGCAGAAAACGCGCCAGCATCCCTGGGCACAGCGCTATCGGCTTCAGCGGTGTCGTGAGCGTCGGCGGCGATGACATGCCCGTCATCGATGACAACGACTCAGCCATCTGCGGCAGCTTTTCAATCGCGCTCGAACAGATCACATTCGACAGCGTTTCGATGGCATCGCTGGCCGGTGGGGGAGTCGCGGTCTTGGTCGTCGTACTGGTCGTCTTGTTCGTCGTCGTTTGCGGCGTTGCGTTCGGACAGCGCGGGTCGGGCTTGCACGAACCCAGCTTGTTTAGCTCGCCCGACATCGACTTGAGCATCGGCAGACCCGACTTGAGCATCCCCGCAAGCTGCTGCGCGACAAACGACGTGTTGGGATCAAAGACCGCGGTGCGATCCACTGCCGACGCTGCAATCATCGCCGCCAAGAGCGGCCACGCCGTCGGTTCCATCGCCGATGCCAGCACCTTGCAATCCTGCGTTCCGTACACGGTGAAAAAGTCGCCAAAGTACGCCCACAAGTCTTCGGAAACACCGCGGACTTGGATCATTTCCTCGATGGTGTCGAAGTACTGATTGTGCGGTTCGTACCGGTCGCGACCTTTGTCATAGGTTTCTTCACTTGCACTGCCCGCACCGACGGGAGAATAACGTGACACATCGACATCGGTCCAGTCGATGATGTTGGTCGGAACGTCTTCGCGGTTTATCACCACGCCATCGCGGTCGGGAACCTGAAACAGCCGGTCAAAGCGCGGCGGACGCACCAGCGAATCCAGCAGCAAGTACAAGCTGCGCTGCGCTTCTTTGTTTGGGTTATAGCCACCGCCGCAGTTGATGGGGAACTTGCCTTCCTCACTTGTGATCGCAAGATCAAACGAAGTGCCTTTGGGAGTCCCCATCCCTTCGACGCTGCCGAGGTCGATTCCCACCATCGCGCCGAGCCCATCACGGGCTTCTTTGTCACCCCCAAACGCTTGCGCCAAAAATCCCGCGAAGTCGGTGATCACAATCGCATCGCGAAACTCCGCCGGCAGCGACTGGAGCATGTTCTGCATTCCGCCTTGCACCGCCACGAGCAGCTTCGCCAGCTCGATTCCCGATGTCGCCAGATATTCCGCGCGCAGCATGTCACGGCTGTTGGCGGCGGCTTCCATTTCGACTTGGGCGTTATACGCCAGGTCTGCCGTCGTCGCCCCAAGCAGTGCCAAGCTCACGAGCACAGTCAGGATCGCCATGCCACGCTGCCGCCGTTTCCGATCCGGTTTTCCGGTCGGAACGCTCGCTACATCAAGGCTGCCGCAGTCTTTTCGATCCATGTTCGTACTTCCGTAAAAAACGACCTAGTTGGGTTTGGTATCCAGCTTCTGAAACATCGCAATTCGGACTTCGCTCTGCAGCGGCAGTTCTTCGCCGCGCTCGTCGTGAATCACCAGTTTCACGCGCACCCGACTGGGCAGTTTGTTGGGCATTCCGTCCGCCTGGGTCGTGCGCCAGGTATCAAGCCACTCCTTGCGAACCGGTTCGTAGTACGAAAGCTCGAGTCGCACGACATCGTCGGCGATGATCTCGGCTTCACCGGGAATGTTGGCGTTGTCGATGCGGTCGGCTTGCAGACGACGTGTCTCTTTGCGCCACAGGTTGAACTTGCCGCCGTCGCTTTTGTCTCGCAGGCCGAAGTACGCCACCGCTGCGGTATCGCCTTCCTTGGATTCGGCATACAGCCGCTGGTGGCCAAAATAACTAAAGCGCAGCTCGTCGATGTCGGGCCGATTGACACCATCGAAATAGGTGCGCGGAGTCTGCTCTGTACCGACGACATTGTTGTCGGACAGATAGGCCATCTGCACATCGCGCAACATCCGATCCATCGCCAGCCGTGCGACGCGATAGCGCGCCATTTTCGATTCGACGGCTTTTTTGGTCCGGAATGTGCCCTGGCTCGTCGCCCACAAAAGCACGGTGATCGACGACAGAATGCCTATCGACACCATCACTTCGATGAGCGTAAAGCCAGCCTGCCGCCGTTTCATAGCGACACCGGAGCCTTTCTGACATCGGTAAAAAACGCCACGACTTCGATTCGCTGATCGGGCAGGCCGGGCTCGTCCCACTCGATGCGGACCGTGACCCGGCGGATGCCTTGTTCCAGCATGTCTTTGACCGGACCCAAAAAGCCGCCCATGCTGCCCCCCAGGTTTCCCGATGAAGAAGACGACGATGCGGACGCCGTCTTGTTTTTGCTGGCCGCCGACTGCTTGTCTTGCAAAAGCTTGGTCGCTGCCGACTGCATCTGATCCGTCGCTGGCAAGCGGATTTTTTCGATGATGGTGACGTAGCGAAACTGTTTGAACGCCGGGTCCTGGAAATCGCCGCGGTCTTCCTTTACACCCGCATCGTCCTTGAAACCCTCGGTGACAAACTCGTTCTGGATTTCGGACATTTTCTGCCGACAAAGGAACGTCGCTTGCGTCATCGCGCGCGCATGCATGCTGACGCGAATCGCACGCCCCGTTGTCAGGTACAGACTGACGAGCGACACCGCCAAAATCGCCATCGCGATCATGACTTCCAGAAGCGTAAATCCTGCCTGCTTGCGTCGCATCAGGGGACTCCTTTGTCGCTTCCGCTGACATCAAAGTCGGGCGGTGGTCCTTGCCTTCCGGGCAACACTTCGACGCGCCCGGTCAGCCCGTGAACCCACAAGGTGTACTGCACGTCGTCTTGCGAATCGGTGCCAAGGTGAATCACCGCCCGCTCGGTGTGACCGTCGGGAAAAAAGTGCAGATAGGCATGCCCAGACACATACGGATCTTTTTCGCGCGGCAACAGCACATCGAGCACTTTGATGCGCGACAGCTTGACCTTGGGCAGCGTGCTGTCTTTGTATTCCGCAAACTTGGGGCGACGGGGCGCTTGCGGAGGCAAAAGCTCCTCGGGAAGACCGTTTAGGGCGCGCTTGTCCTCTTCCGCGGCTTCCTTGTCGAGTTCATCGCGATCTTTGCCCCGGCCACGCGACAGCGTCGCCAGCTTGGTGTCGATAAGGACGCGCGACTCGGACCGTTCCAGCCGATAGGTCTGGTTGTCGAGATCAAAGTGGAGCCGATAAAACGCCCCGGTCGTCAGCGCACGGTCGTAGCTGTAGCGGATCGCAGCGGCGAGCTTGCTCGACTGCGAACGCAGCTCACTGCGGACCAGACTGCGCAGGCCCATGACCGCCCCGCCCGAAATCAAACCGACGACCGCCAACGCGATCATCAGCTCGACGAGCGAGTAGCCAGCCTCGGCGCGTCTTGCCGCCAAACTATGTCCCCCGTTCCGCTGCATGGGCCTTTGGCGTTTTACTTGTCGTCTTCCCAGCTCTTGATGTCGTCGGCGGTGCCTTCTTTGCCGTCTTTGCCAAAGCTCCACAGATCGATGCCGTCGGTGTCGTGCTCGCCGGGGCACTTCATGACGAACGGACGACCCCAGCCGTCTTTGGGCTCTTTGTTCAAAATCTTGGCGGTCACCAAGTCATTGAGCGATCCGGGGCACTGCTCTCCCGTCGCATCCATCCGCCACTGAAGCACCGCGTCTTTGACTTTGTGAATCATCGTCACGGTTTCTTTTTTGCGCGCTTTTTCAAACTGACCAAACGCGACGACGGCGGCACCACCCATCACCAAGCTCACAATCGCCAGCGCGATCATGATTTCGGTCAAGCTGAAGCCTCCTTCGACCCGGCGGAGCCGCGGAGCCGAAGTGTCGCGGCGCGCACGATGCGACAAGCTCTGGGCGAGCTGGCGGGCGGCGCGGCGCAGTCGGAACAGAACCGAGGTTTGCGAAGCGGAAACAGGGGTTGGGAGCGTCATGTGAGTCTCCTTGTCGAAAACGGGATCTTTACTGCACAAAGTCGTTCATCTGCATGATCGGCAGCATGATGGACGTGACGACGAAAAATACCGCGCCACCCATGCCCAAGATCATGAGCGGTGACAAAAGCGCGGTCAGCCGTTCCAGCTGCGTCTCGACTTCCAGGTCATAAGCACCCGAGACGTTTTCGAGCATCTGTTCCAGCTGACCCGATCGTTCACCGACGGCAATCATGTGACACACAATCGCCGGAAACTGGCCACTGCGCTTGAGCGGCGCCGCAATCGATTCACCTTCGCGGATCGACTCGCGCGCTTGCTCAATGACATTCATCAGCACGGTGTTGCCGAGCACGTTTTTGACGATTTCCATCGCCCGCAGAAGCTGCACACCCGACGCCAGCATCGTCGACAGCGTCTTGGCAAAACGGCTCACCGCGACTT
This sequence comes from Pseudomonadota bacterium, assembly GCA_035340095.1. Lineage (GTDB taxonomy): Bacteria > Myxococcota_A > Polyangia > Palsa-1104 > JAEUJZ01 > JAEUKA01. The sequence goes on from DAORGN010000033.1 coordinate 29,367, forward strand.
TCCGTTCCAAACCACCGAGCACCGGCACCCGCAGCTTGAACGTGTCCCAGCTCAGCCGACCTTTCGGCGTCGACACCCAGCGACGGAACGCGACAAAGCTACCAATGCCGATGATCAGCAAAAGCCACAGGTAATCGCTGACCAGCGTGCTGATGAAGATCAATATCTGGGTGTTGAGCGGCAGCGCCCGTCCCGTATCGGCAAAAATCGCCGTCACTTTCGGCACCACCGTCGTCATCAAAAGCGTCAAAATGCCGACGGCGAGCACCGTCATGATGATCGGATACATCATCGCCGACATGACTTTGGCGCGCAGCTTGTTCTGCGATTCCAAAAAGTCAGCCAGACGCAGCAGCACCGCTTCAAGATTTCCTGCGGTTTCCCCGGCGGTGACCATGTTCACGTACAGCTCGCCAAAACAGCCCGGATGCCGCGCCATCGCCGATGACAAAGGCAGACCTTCGTTGACCTGCACTTTGACGTCGGACATCACCTGTTTCAGATTCGGATCTTCGGCCTGCTCGATGAGCGCCGCGAGCGATTCCGAAAGCTGCACGCCGGCGCGCAAAAGCGTCCCGAGCTGTCGCGTCAGCACCGCAATTTCCATCGGCTTGGCGGTGCGCCGATATTCGGCAAACGCCTGCGCCACAAAACCCAGCCGCAGCGCAACGAGCAGACCAACAAAAAGACCCTGCCCAACTGTGTCTAGCTGCGAGTCACTGGCTTTTTTCTTGGATTTGCCGACGCCAACTTGGGCTTCGCTGACGTCGGACAGCATGATGCCTTCTCGCTTGAGCGCCTGACGCAAAGTCCGCGGGCTTTCGGAGTCGCGGACTCCTTGCACCTGCTTGCCTTTGCCGTCGTAGCCTTTCCAACGAAAAACCGGCATCGTCCTATTCCTTGTCCTCGGCGGTCACCAGCATCACTTCTTCAATGGAAGTAATGCCAGCCAAGACCTTGCCCGCGCCGTCGGTGCGTAGCGTCCGCATGCCACTGTGTATCGCCGCTTTTTTGAGCGTCGCCGCATCGGCTTTTTTCAGACTCAGCTCGCGCACCGCATCGGTGATTTCGAGCAGCTCATAAATGGCCGAACGTCCCTGATAACCACGCTGACTGCACACGTTGCAGCCGCCTTCGCGCGCCCGATACAGATGACCCGGCGGCGGCGGCGGCGCTTTGGTGATGTAGGTTGCGACTTTGTACCGCCCGGCAAAAAAATCTTCGGCAGGAATCGCCAGACGCGAAAGCTCGGTTGCCGTCGGCTTGTACGTTTCGCGACAGTGAATGCACAAACGCCGCACGAGGCGCTGCGCCAGCACACCCATCAGCGACGAAGTGACCAGGAACGGCTCGATTCCCATGTCCACAAGACGTGTCACCGCGCCCGCTGCATCATTTGTGTGAATCGTCGAAAACACCAAGTGACCCGTCAGTGACGCGGTAATCGCCATCGACGCGGTTTCCTGATCACGGATTTCGCCGACCATGATGACGTCGGGATCGTGACGCAGAAACGATCGAATCGCCGCCGCGAACGTCAGATCAATCTTGGGATTGACCTGCACCTGCGAGATGCCTTCAAGCTGATACTCGACGGGATCTTCGACCGTCAGGATGTTGATGTCCGGCGTGTTGATTTTCGACAGCGCCGCATACAGCGTGGTCGTCTTGCCTGAACCCGTCGGACCCGTCACCAGCAAGATGCCGTGCGGACGATTGATCATCTCGACCATCGTTTCGAGGTGATCCGCACCAAACCCCAAGTCCGCCAGATCGAGCAGCACCGAACTTTTGTCGAGCAAACGCACCGTAATGCGTTCACCAAATGCGGTCGGCACCGTCGCGACACGCATGTCGATGTCTTTGCCCGCGATCTTGCGTCGGATGCGACCGTCTTGCGGCAGCCGCTTTTCCGCGATGTTCAGCCCTGCCATGATCTTGACGCGAGCGACGATCGAGTTGATGAACGTGCGCGGCGCTTTTTTGTATTCCTCAAGGACGTTGTCGATGCGATAGCGCACCACCATGTCCTTTTCGCGCGGCTCAAAGTGGATATCGGAAGCCTTGACGCGCACCGCATGAAAGATCACCGAGTTGACCCAGCGAATGATCGGCGCTTCGTCGCTGACATCGAC
>DAORGN010000034.1:0-30985 GCA_035340095.1 Pseudomonadota bacterium
GACTTCTTCGGCGCTGTCGCTGCAAATGAACGTCAGGTGCTCCGTGCGGGCGACATCGCTGGGATGAGAGCGGTGCAAATAACAGTTTGGATACGTTTCCGATTTGAGCGGCAAGAGCACGCCGCTCTGGCTCATTTCGTCGAGCAAGCGGCGATTTTCTGCTTCGGAACCATCGCAAAAGTAGATGCGCTCAGGGCGGGTCACTTGGGCGATTTCGTTCACCCAGCTTTGCACAGAGGCGGGGATGTTCATGGGGTTTTGGTCCTTTCAAATCCCGACGGGCCGATTGTCGACCACGCGGGCTTGTCGTCTAAGCGAAGGCAAGCTGTCCGAATCGAGGACGCCCGGAACCTACCACAAACCCCGCCGGAACCGCGAGTGGAGACCGCGACAACACGACCAGCGCAGTCGGGTCAGTCTTTTTCGCGACGACGCCGCAGGATCTGCTGGCCGCCGCTCCACTCCAGCAAAAGCTGACCCATGGGAAGAATTGTGCCGCGATAGGAATCGACCCGGCGTCCGCCGTTTTCGCAAGGACTTGGCTCGCTGCGATAGTCCGTTTCATTGAGGAAAAAGTGTTCGCCGCTGCGTCGCCCACGCAAGGTGTAGCGCGTCACGGATCGGAACTTCGCACTGCCGCTGCAAGCAAACACACCGCGCTGCCGACTGCGTTCGACGATGCGATCGCAGTAGCCCGCGAGTTTTCCGCCCATGTCGACCAGGTGCCACTCTTCGACTTCGCTGTGCTGATCACCATCGCTGTCGACAGAGCTGCGCAGCTGAAAATCCCAGATTCCGTTTAAGACCAGATCCTTTTCGGAAAGCGACTCGCGCCCACCGCCTTCCAGTGGTGTAAGCGGTGCCACTTTGCTGTCTTTGCCACGCCGAACAAGCGTTTGCTGACCACCTGGATAGCGCAGCGACAGGTGATTCCCAAGCAGACTCCCTTCATAGCTGCGCGGGGACATTTTTTCGTCGCTGCACGGCGACGGTTCCTGTTCGACTGATGTTTCCTGTAGGACAAACGCATCGCCGCGTACTTCACCGCTGAGCCGCACGCGACTGGTCAGCAAAAAACCAAACAGACCATTACAGCGAAACGGCTTCTGATCCAAAGACAGGATCGTCACCTGCCGCAGATAGTCCCCGCTTACGCGGCTGCCTTTTTGGTGAAGATTCCACTCTTCTTCCTCGATGCGCAGATCCCCTTGCTGGGTGCTGCTGCGGTACAGCCAGTCCCAGGTTCCAGACAGCGCATTGCGGGTGATAGGAATCGCGGTTTGGGATTGCATCTGAGAGACAGAATCGCTGCCAACCGGACTCCCAACTGGACTCCCAATCGGATTCCTTTCACCATTGTGATGTGCGGAAGAAGGGACATCGCCAGGACGACTGGAAAGACCGGTTCCGCCACACGCGCAGAGCCCGATTCCGACGAGCAAGAAAGCAAGGCGTGACATCACAAACGCTCGCTAGGAAATCACAGAATCGATGGTCCGCCGCAGCAGCGCCCGCGTTTCTGGCATCACCGGCCTTGCCAGCGCGCGCTGCGAAAGCGCGATCGCGATTCCAGCAAACAGCAGATCGATTCCCGCCACAATCAGGAGCGCAAAACCGAGCGCGATGCCAAGCCGCATAAAGAGCCACACCAGCACGCCCTGCAGAAGCAGAATCACCATCGAAATGCACGACAGACCGACGACAAGCAGGATGATTCCGCCCAGGATGCGGGACCTGTCGCGACCGAGTTCCTGTTTGGCAATCTCGGCGTGAACGGAAAACAAACCACCGAGCAAACGGAACATCCGTCCGCTGATGCTGGGAACATAGGAAGGGCTCTCATCGCGATCGTAGTCGTCATATTCCGCGTCGCTGTCGGCATCGGAATAGGAATCGCGGTCATATGCCGCTCGCGCAGAGAAATCGCCCGCTTTGGTTTGGGAATCGGCGGCGCGATCCGGGTTCTGCCCCGGTTCTGTACTGGGATTAGCGGCCACGCCGTGGGCCCCAGCCGGTAAAGAGCACACCGATGATAAAACCGAGTCCCAGCGTCACCAGCAGCGAAAACAGCAGATTTTCACGGACTTTGACGCGGGTGTCTTTGAGCACCCCACCACGCAGCTCTTTGAGGATGTGGCTGGTCCGTTCTTCGAGCTCGCGCAGAAGTTCATCCGCGGACTCTGGCAGGACATTGTGCAGTCCTTTTTGCGATCGCGCAGATCCCCCAGAAGGCGGCGCTCCCGACGGTGGACGACGACGCGGCGGTTCCGACAAAATGACCCACAGCTCTTGCAGTTGCTTGCGCACGAGCGCTTTGGTGTGCGCGGTTCGTTCGGCCACAAGCGCAATCACTTTGTCGAGATCGCCGCCGGTGTCCGAAAGCGAAACCGGATCAAGCTCCGCCCACTCGGCCAAGATAACCGGCTGGAGCTTTGCAAAGGAGTCCTGAAACACGGTTCGGCTCAGCTCGCGGGTTGCAGTGTCTTCGGCCATGACTTCGCCCCTCTATTCTTCAGAACATCACAGACCAAAAGGAAGCGGATGGGAATCCCTTTTGTGTGACACCCACCGCTTCCGGGGTTTTGTTTAGGTTGGTTTGTGGTTTGTTGGACGCAAGGGGATGCAGCCAACGCCGACGCTGTCGAGCACGCGGCCTTCCGATTCGGCGACGACGCCAAAGGCGGCGACGGCCCGCGGTGCCGACTTGCTCTTTTCGCTGCGCGAAAACGAATGCTCGGGACCGGGGAAGGCGCCACTGCGGACTTCGCCGATGTAGCTGTCGATGGCGGTACGGATGCGGACCGCGAAGTTTTCGTAGCGCTTGACGAAGCGGGGACGGAATTCTTCGTTCATGCCCAGCAAGTCGTAAATCACCAAAACTTGGCCGTCACACTCGGGACCGGCGCCGATGCCGATGGTCGGAATTTGCAGCGAATCGGTGATCTCTTGCGCCAGCTCTTGCGGAATCCCTTCGAGCACCAGCGAAAAACAGCCCGCTTCGGCGAGTGCGATGGCATCGGCTTTGATCCGCTGGGCCGCTTGATCGTCGCGACCCTGGATTTTGAAACCCCCCAGCGCGTGCAGCGATTGTGGAGTAAGTCCAACATGCCCCATCACCGGAATGCCGACGCGGTTGAGGCGCTGGACCAGTTCACAATACTCGGCGCCGCCTTCGAGCTTGACCGCTTCGGCCTGCCCTTCTTTGATAAGCCGTCCGGCGTTGCGCATGGCCTCGTCGAGATCGGACTGATACGACATAAACGGCAGATCGCCGACCACCATCGCACGACCACTCGCCGCTTCGACGCCGCGCGCCACCGCCTGACAGTGATAGATCATGTGATCCATCGTCACCGGCAGGGTGTTTTTCTGGCCTTGGACGACCATCCCGAGCGAATCTCCGACGAGGAGAATGTCCGTCCCGGCCTGATCGCAGAGCCGAGCAAAGCTAAAGTCATACGCCGTGAGCATGGCAATTCGTTCGCCTTGCTCCTTCATTTTGCGCAGTTCGAGATGCGTAACCTTGGCGCGCCGAGCACTGTGTACCGACATGTGGGCCTCCTTGCCGTCTCGGTCCTGCGATGAAGATCCAAGCGGCAGACATGGGCAATTGCGGGGGAACTCTTTATGGATTCCACACAGCCACGGCCCGCAGCAAGGGGGAAGCCGCGAAAAAGATGCATTTGTGTTACGAAGCGGCGCATGTCGATCGTAAAGCCGAGTGAAACCCAGGCTTCGCCGTTCCGCATTGGCGAAGACGTGCTGGATTTGACGTCGATGCGGGAAATCTGTCAGCAAGGCCGCGCCGTGGTTCTGTCCGACGGGGCCAAGCAGCGCATCGAACGATCACGCGCCGTCGTCGATAAGCTCGTGAGCGGCGGCGATGAAGCCGCGAGTGCTTACGGCATCAACACCGGCTTTGGCTTTCTGGCCGACGTGCGAATTTCCGCCCGGCAAATCGTCGAGCTTCAGTACAACTTGGTTCGCTCGCACGCAGCCGGCGTTGGTCCACGGCTGCCGATTCCAACCGTGCGCGGGATGCTGCTTTTGCGCGCCTGTACGCTGTCTTTGGGACACAGTGGCGTGCGGCTGTCCGTCGCGCAGCGCCTGTGCGAGCTGCTGAATCGTCGCATCCACCCGTGCGTGCCAAGCAAAGGTTCCGTCGGTGCATCGGGCGATCTGGCGCCACTTGCGCACCTAACGCTCGGACTTATCGGCGAAGGCGATGTCGAAGTCGGTCTGCCCGGCAACGTGTCAGCCAAAACAGCAGCGCAAGCGCACGACGAAGCGGGACTTACCCCGATTGTGCTCGCGGCGAAAGAAGGTCTGGCGCTGATCAACGGAACGCAGTGCATGACATCGATTGGTCTGCTCGCGCTCGCCGATGCGCTTGATTTGTGCGCGCTCGCGGATGTGATCGGCGCGATGTCGCTCGAAGCGCTCCTCGGGACGCCACGCGCTTTCGATCCGCGCATCCACGCCGCCCGTCCGCAGCCGGGTCAGTCGATCTCGGCGCAAAACCTGCGCGCACTTTTGCACGGGAGCCCGATCGTCGAATCGCACAAAGACTGCGGCAAAGTCCAAGATCCCTACTCGCTGCGCTGCATGCCGCAGGTACACGGAGCGACCCGCGACGGACTCGGCTACGCCAAGCAGGTGCTTTTGCAAGAATCGCGCAGCGCCACCGACAATCCGCTGATCTTCGTCGAGCCAGGGGATGCGCTTGATTACGACATCGTGAGCGGCGGCAACTTCCACGGTCAACCCGTCGCGCTCGCGCTGGATTTTGCTGGCATTGCGACGGCGGAACTAGCCAACATTTCGGAACGACGCATCGAGCAGCTGGTCAATCCGCACTTGTCGTCGGGGCTGCCGGCCTTTTTGGTACGCGAAAGCGGGCTCAATTCGGGTTACATGATCGCGCAAGTGACGGCGGCGGCGCTGGTATCGGAAAACAAGATCCTCGCGCATCCGGCATCGGTGGATTCGATCCCATCGTCGGCAGGTCGCGAAGATCACGTCTCGATGGGTGTGCATGCTGCCGACAAGCTCCAGCGCATCGTCGAAAACGTCCGCACCGTGCTCGCGATCGAGCTGTGCTGTGCGGCCCAAGGAATTTCGCTGCGTGCTCCGCTGCTGCCAGCGACGGCACTTTCGGCGGTGTATCGCGTCGTTCGCTCGCGCGTGCCCGAATACACCCACGACAGGCCGCTCTATCAGGAAATCGAGGCAGTGCGCACGCTGTGTGAAAATGGCAGCTTGCTCGCCGCCGCCCGTCAGCACATCGAACTGCTCTGATCAGCGACGATCGGTTCATCACCCCCGACAGAAGCCGGGCCGCGCAAAAATTTGTGTTTGACTCGGCCTCCACGCAAAATCCCAGCCAATGTACGCTTCCCACGTCGCGGCTTCGGTACGGCGCTCTCGCCCGTCGTGGCTCGTCACGATCTGGGCGCTGCGCATCGGAGCAGCGCTGTCGCTGGCGGCTTTCGTCGGTTATGTGCCCTATCGGCTGTACGTCCGCGTCGGGCTTCAGCAGCACATTTCGCTTCGTCGCGAGCTGCGCGAACTGACCGAAAGCAACGAACGGCTGCGTCGTGAAAATGGCGAGCTTCGGCTCCAGCTATTGCGCGTGCAGGAAGACGACACCGAAATGGAGCGCGTGGCCAGGGACGAGCTGGGACTTATCCACAGCGACGAGCTTTTGTTCAAAGTGGAGTAAGCTTTGCCAGCGCGCCAAGTTCCGTCGGAAACGACGCTGCAAAAATGGCTTCTGTGGCGCAAACACCCGCGGCTTGTGCGTGGGGAGTGGTGGGCGCTGTGGGCCGTGCTTGGTCTGGTGCTGCTGCTGCTCGCCAATGGGCAATATCGCGCGCTTGGATCAGGGACGGCGGCGATCTCTGCTGTGCTGTGCTTTGTGCTGCTGCTTTTGCTGATGGTGCTGCGGCTGTGGCCGGTCCAGACGGGCCGCGACGAAGGCCAACCGGATCGGCACATGGCGACGGGGGCGGCGCAGCTTGTGCTCGGTTTTGCGCTGGCACAAGGACTGGGCGGACTGTGGGGCGAAGCGGCGGTGGTGCGTTACGCGCTCGTCGCGGCGGTGATTGGTTTTCACCACGGACTGCGGCTTTTGGGGCTGTCGGTGCTGACGCTGTGTTGCGAAGGTCTTTTTCGCTATGCCGCAGGTCAGCACACCCCAAGCGAAATCCTCGGTTCGCTGCTGATTTTGGGGCTGTTTATGGGTCTGCGCGAAGCGGTGTTCCGCGGCGAGCTTCTGCGTCAGCAAATGGAGCACAAGCAAAGGATGCAAGCGGCGCTTCTCGACATCGAGCGACAAGCCGAGCTGTTTCGTCTGAACCTGACCGAAGACTCGCTCGTCGCGGCGACGACAGAATGGACCGATCACAGCGGCAACGAATCGGCAGCGGATCACACAGACCGCAGCGAAGCGGAAATGTTGCTGTTGCGGAGCGCCGTCGTGATGGTGCGGCAAAACCTCGATGCGCTGGTTGGGCTTTTGCGTCGGGCGCTTGGGCTGTCCACCTGCGCGGTGCTGTGGGAAAGTGGCGATGGAGGTGTTTTGGAAGTCGTCGCTGCGTCAACCGATGCGCCGCTGCCGCTTCTGCGTGCGGTGTCGCCAAGTGCCGGGCTTTTGGGATCGGTGCGCAAGACCAAAGCGGTGCAGCAGCTGACGGCGCCCAAGCTCGCGCAGCTTAGCTACTACGATCGCCCGGTGCGCCCCGACGACAGGGTGCGCTTTGCCGCGGCGATGGTGCTGCCGCTGTTTGAAGACGGTGCGCTGACCGGCATGCTGTGCGTCGACAAAATGGCCCGCGAGGGGGAAGATGCCGCGCCGTTTTCGCCAAGCGAAGAAGAAGCGCTCAAAGCCGCGGTGCCGGTGATTCTGCGCAGCATTCAGTCCGAGCGCGTGTTCCGCAGCGTCGAGCGAGGCCGGGATGCAAACCGGCGGCTGGCGTCGGCATCGGGGCAGCTTACGGCGGCGCTGCGTCCCGAAGACGTCCAGCAGTCAGCGCTCAGCGCGGTGGCCAAGCTGTGTGCCTATGACTTTGCGGCGCTGACCGAATACGACGACCAGGCAAAACGCCACACGGTGCTTGCGGTCAGCGGCGACGAAGCCATCTGTGCGCAAGTGAACGGACTGCGTTTTGCCCAAAACGAAGGGCTCTGTTCATCGGTGATTCGGCGTCACACCATCCTGCCGGTGGGGGGAATTTTGCGCGATCACGGCGCTGACACCCAGGTTTTCGACGACCACACCCGCCTGCGCGGCTACAAGTGGCTTTTGGTTTTGCCACTTTTGCTGCATCACAAGCCGCGCGGCACACTCGTCGTCGCGGGTCGAAGCGACGCCGCTGCGCCCGAACGGCAACCGCTGCTCAAAGTGTTGGCCAACCAAATTGCCGTCTCGATCGACAACGCGCGGATGTATCAGGCCGTCGAGTCACTCGCGACCACCGACGGACTGACCGGACTTTACAACAGGCGCACCTTCCAGCAGCGAATCGAAGAAATGCGCGAGCGAGCCGAAAGGCAGAGCCGCACGCTGGCGCTGATCCTGTGCGACATCGACCACTTCAAAAAAATCAACGACACCCGCGGCCACCTCGTCGGGGATGAAGTGCTACGACAGGTTGGCAAGCTGCTTTACGAAACCGTGCGCAAGGTCGATGTGGCGGCACGTTACGGTGGCGAAGAGTTCGCGATTTTGCTCGAAGCGACCGAGGAAGAAGGGGCACGACTTTTGGCCGAACGAATCCGCCAAGAAGCCGAAAAACTGTCGCTGCAGAGCGCCAAAGGCCCATTTTCTTGCACGCTGTCGTTCGGTGTTGCGACATTCCCCGGTGACGGAGTGACGACGCTTGATCTGATTGCGCACGCCGATGCGGCGCTCTATGCCGCCAAACACCAAGGCCGCAACCGGGTCGTCTGTTACAGCGTGCTCGCCGACGAAACAGCCCAGCCCGCAGCCTAGAATTGCGCCACTGGCCGGACCATCATCCCTGATTTGTCGATGTTGCGACGGAGATCCCCACGCCGAAGTGGGGGGCTTGCTGCTAGAATCGGTCGCATGCCTGCGCCGCAGCTTCACCTTACGTTCGGCGATCTCGTTCAACACAACCCGCTCGTCCCGCTCGCGATGCGTCGAGCCTGTGCAGCGGAACCGGTCTATGCCCGCTTCGGGTCGATTTTCCACGACCTGCCCTACTACTACGCACCGATGGTGTTTGAAGCCGTGCGTTACGGACTGGGCGCTCCCGCGCTCGACGAGCCGTGGGGTTATCGTCTGCACTCGGTCCATCCCGAGCGACTGGTCGAATCGTACATTCGCGCCGCCCGCACCCTGCCTGGACTTGGCGATCAAGAACGGCTCGCGCTCGTCGGTGGATTGCTTTCACACTGCGCAATCGACTTGGCAATGCATCCGCTTGTCAACTACTGCGCCCGTCGCGACACACTGCGTCATGGCGGCCACGAAAGCACCCACCATCGCCTGACCGAAAAATATCAGGCGCTGTTTATCCATCTGTGGCGACTTGGCGACGATCAGATCGGCCTGCCTGCTTTTGCCGAGCGCTGCCGCATCACCAAACACGGAAACTCGCTGTCGCTGAAAGTTGAGCAGCCGATCCTTGACCTGATGCAGCAGGCATTCCGCGGCGCCTATGGATCGGCCCCGTCGGTGCTTCAGTTTAGCAAGTGGGTCCGCAACTTCCGTCAGTTTGGCATCTTGCTGTCGACGCCCTGGGTGGCCAAAAACAGCCAGCGCACCCGCACCGACGCGATTCGCGAGCGCTATTTTGTAAACGCCGAGTTTGACGCCCGTGAGTTTTTCGCTGCGGCAGAGCGTCGACTCGGGAAAATAAGTACGCTTTCTTACGATTATTTCGTCGCAGGTGACTTTTCCCCGGCGGCGCAGGCCAGCTACCTTTCGCAGGTCGGCATTGATGACCTGGCCGAACCGCAGTCGGTCGATCTGCCGCAGATTCCCTATCTTCCGCCGGTGCGCGGCAAAGTGCAGCAGCCCAAGCAGCCCAAAACACCGCGCATCCGTCTGCCGCAGGTGCGTCTGCGTCGCAAAAAGAATCCTGCCGCGACCGCTTCGATGTAAACTGCAGCCCCCCCGTCGATTCGTCGTCATTTCCGTCACACATTCATCCACAAAAAGCGCAGCCAGGGGTCAAGTCCTCTCGGGTGTTTTTGTGCGATCGCGTTCAAGCGCCGAAAAACATTGAGCTAACAAACAATTTTTTCTAACGAAGACGTGGTAACATGATTGCCGTGCTATCGCGTACCTTCACGCTCGGGCGCTATACCTGCGTCGAGAGGCTTGGCCAAAGTCCTGTCGGCGAGGTATGGCGAGCCAAGCGATTTGGCCTGGCGGGTCTCGACCGGCAGTACCTGGTCTATCGGATCGGGGCGTCGCAGATTGCCCAGGACTCGACCGCCAATCTCCGTCTGCAAGCAGCGCTGCGCAGCGTGTCTGAAATCCAGCACCAGAACCTTCTGCACATCGAGGAGTTCGGCAGCCAAAGCGGCGATCAGTTCGTCGCCTACGAATTTGTTGGTTTTGCCGATCTGGGGAAACTGAAGTCCGGAATCGACCTGCTTGGCGACGAGGCCAAGTCGCTTCTGCCGCAGATTGTGGCGCTTATCGGACAGCAGCTTGCGCGGGCACTTTTGGCGGCGCAGGAACGCGGCGTCATGCACGGCATGCTGTCGCCGTCGTGCATTTGGATTTCACCGGGAGGCGACGCGCACATTGCCGAGTTGGGACTGTGGGCGGTGCTGCCGCAAGGGCCGTGGAAGCTCGACGGAGCGCTCAAGTCGCTTGGCCCATATGTTGCGCCGGAGCTGCTCGACAGTGGGGTGCCAGGGCCGCGCAGCGATGTGTTTGCGCTGGGCAGTCTGCTTGCGGAACAGCTCAAGCTGGTCAGCCAAGACAAGCTGTCGCCTGATTCAAAGTCGGCCCAGTCGTCGCTGCAAACCATCTGTCAGCGCGCGATGGAAAAGTCAGCCGGGCAGCGTCCGTCGAGCATGCTGGAACTTATCAAGCAGCTCGATGCGGTGCGCGTGACCGAAGCGGCGCCGGCTCAGCTCGCCCGATTTGGTCAGCTGTTTGAGCTGGCCGGTGACACCGTTCCACAGCCGGTGACGACCAGCGATCGCTCGGCAGCCGAGCCGCTGCCGCCGCCGCCGAGCATGAAGATCGCCGTCGGCAAGACCCCGGCCAAGCCGCCCGAAAAAGCAGCCGCCAAAGACGCGGTCGGTAGCGAAAAGGCTGCGCCACAAGACAAGGCGGACGCCGCGGACGGAAAGGCCGCCGCCAGCCCCGTGACGATAAACCCACGGGCCGCATTTGGAGCCGGAATGGCAGGCAACGGCGCGTCTGCGGTGACGCCGACCGCCGATGTCGATGCAGCCGAGGCAGAGCTCGCAGGGGGCGATGGAAAAAACAAACCGGCACTGCCGGCCCGCTTGCGCCCAAGCACGCCGCCGCCCGATACCGATCACATCTCGGTGACGGATACCAACCCGGCGATGATGCCGCTTCCGAAGGCAAAACGGACGACCGCCAAGCCATCGAAAGCCGTCGGTGACGAGCCAACCAATCAGTTTAAGCTAGAGGCCGCCGAAGCCGCGCTCGCCGCCGAGCAAGCCGCCGCAGCGGCCAGCGCCCCCGCAGCCGATCCGCCCGTCAGCGATCCATCGACGCTGGAAGCATCGGAGCTGCTCGAAGAAAATCCTGCGCTCAACTCGACCGGCAACTACTCCCAGCCAGAGCTGCCGCCCGTCACCCCGGAAATTGCTGCTGCAGCGGGAATGAGCCAATCTCCGTCGGGCAGCCCAAGCGCCCCGGCTGTCGAACCATCCCCACCGCCGGAAAGTCAGCCAAGACGGCTGTCACCGGCGGCATTTGCGGGCATCGGTCTGGGCGCTGCCGTCGTTGCAGGCGGAATCATGTTCGCTTTGATCGGTGGCAATTCGACAAGCAATTCGGTAATCAGCGACGGTGGTGCGAAAGACGGCATGACATCTACCCAAGACGTCGTCGCCAAGCTGCCGAGCGACGAAATCCAGGTGGACAGCGCGCCATCTGCTGCGGTCTTTCTCGACGGAGAATCGAAGGGAAAAGCGCCGCTCAAGCTGAAGGTCAAGGCCGGGACCCACAAGCTGCTCATCGTCGCCGATTCGTTCAAGCTATGGAAACAAGAGGCCAGCGGCGGTCAGACCATCAGCGCCAAGCTGATCAAAGCCAGCCTTCCCGACGACGTAAGCGGCACCGCGGCAGTCAAAGTCAAGTGCAAGCGCGATGGTGAGCTGCGAATCCTCGTCGACGGAAATGACAGCGGTCTAAGCTGCCCGACGGACGATCTGATGCTCAAACCGGGCAAATACACGCTCGGCTTTTTGAGCCCGACTTCCGACGAGCTGCGCGAAAAATCGATCAAGGTAAAGAAGAAGGGCCTGAAGCTGAAAGTGAAGTTCTAGCCCGCCCAGGCAGCCCGCGCGCCCAGGCAGGCCAGCACCCGCAGCTACTCGACGTCGGCGTCTTTGGGCATCTGACGATTCGGACCCACAGGTGCCAGCTTGCGCACCGCCAGCTCGACAAGCCGCGCCGCTTCCCGGTTTTGTTCGGTCCGCGGCACTTTCGCGACCGCTTTTTGCAACTGTTCAAAGCGGAGCACCGGCCCAATGTGTGCGGCGACGGGAGTGCCTTGCTTGGGCAGCACGTTGCCTTTTGGCATCGCGTCATGTGTACCTTCCAGGTACATCGGCAGCACGTCGATCTGATGGTGCAGCGCCAGGTAGCCAATCGACGCCTTGAACGACTGCATAATCCCCGATTCCGACCGCGTTCCCTCGGGGAAAATCAGCAGCACATAGCCGTCTTCGATGACTCGTGCCGCCAGCCGCAGAGACTCTCGCAGCGAACCCGTGCGATCCATCGGGATCAGGTTGGTGAAGTTTTCAAAGTAGACGCGCTTGAGCGGATCGTCGAAGAAGTAGTCTTTCGCCGCGAGCGCCACCAGCCGGTCGCCCCAGTCGCCGAGCGCATGCTTCACAAGCCCCATGTCCAGGTGGCTGCTGTGGTTCGCAGCGACGATAAACTGTCGCGAAGCTGGCAGGTATGCTTTGCCCGTAACCCGCGTTTTTAACACCCGCTCATAAAGCGCCCGCTGGCCCGCGTTGAGTCCGCGGTTGCCCGCCCGCACCAGCCAATCGGGAAGCACCAGCCTGTCGTCGGTGCTTTCGTTTTTGTCCTTCTTTTTGGTCTTTTCCTTGGGCGCCTCTTTGACCGGCTTGCGACGACCCCACTGGGCAATCGCTTTCTGAAGCTCGGGGACGCTGACGATGCTGGTGATGTCGACGTTTTCTGGCACCTGCACGCCCGCCGCTTCAAGCGCAACACCCAGCTCGGCAAACGACAGCGAATCGAGCCCGAGTTCCTGCATCGTCGATTCCGGACGCACCGCAGAGCGCGGCTTGCCCGTCACATCCGCGAGCAGCGAAAGCAGCCAGTCTCCCGCCGTCGCTGTACCGCCGCTTTGGACTTCGGCCTGCGCCTGTCGCCGCGTCCGCTCGAGCCGTCGCAGCTCGTCGACCACCTGCTTGCGCTTGACCTTGCGCGTCGCCGTTTTCGGCAGCTCCAGATCGGTCAGGTGCAAAATCTTGACTCGCTTGGCCACCGACAGCTTCGCCGAGACATTGCGGACATGCTCGCGCACTTTTTCGCGGACGGCTTCGCGCGAAAGTCCTTCCGACTGCGGCGCGTCGTAGGCCGGGACGATAAGACAGGCCACCGCTTCGCCTTTGTCGTCGGGCGATGGATTTTCTTTCAGCTCGGCTTCGGCCAGACCGACGACGCACAGCTCTTTGACAAACGGCGACTCGCGATAGCGTTCTTCCAGTTCGTCGGGATAGACGTTTTCGCCGTTGGCACCGATGATCACGTCTTTCTTGCGTCCGACGATAAACAGGTGGCCTTTGCCATCGATTCGGCCCAAATCGCCGGTGTGCAGATAGCCGTTTTTGATCGTCTCTTTGGTCAGCTCGGGGTCGTTGTAATACCCCAGCATCACGTTCGGACCCGACGCGATGATTTCGCCCGTCCCCGTCGCATCCGGCTCGTGAATCTTGACGTCGACACCGGGCAGGGCTTCACCGACGCTGCCAAGCAGAAGCGGCGAACCCGGCCTTGTCACGGTCAGCACCGGCGCGCTCTCGGTCATGCCGTAGCCTTCGTACAGGTTAAAGCCGAGCCCGCGGAACTCTTTCATCGTCTCGATGGGCAGCGCCGAACCACCGCTTATCAGAAGCCGCAGCTTGCCGCCGAACCGCTGGTGCACCGGCAAAAACAGTGCCCGCGGCAAGTTCAGCTCGATGCCCAGCGCCTTGCGGGTCCGTTCGCGCGCCGACCGCGTCAGGTCGTACAGCCGCTCCAAAAGACGCAGCACCCATGGCACCGCGCGCTGCGGCAGTCGATCCGAAATCTGCTTGGTGATGCGCCGATACAAGAGCTGATACAGCGCCGGCACGCCGACCATTCCGGTGATATGCGCCGACGAAAAAGCGTTCTGCAGCGAGTCAGCGTTCACCTCGGGCAGATAGGCAATCTGCGCCCCGCGTGACATCGGCATCAGCAGACCGGCGGAAAATTCGAACGTGTGGTGCAGCGGCAGCACCGACAGAAGACCATCGTGCTTGTCGACATCGAAGACGCCGCCCATTTTGGCCAAAAGCGACGTGAAGTTGCGATGCGACAGCATGACGCCCTTGGGCCGTCCGGTCGTGCCCGACGTGAAAATCAGCGATGCCATCTCGTCGGCGCGGCCCGACAGCGTAAGCGCCGGCAGACTGCTTGCCGCCACAAGCGCGTGCGGCGTTTCGGCAGAGAAAAGCTCGCGGAAATTGAGCACTTTGACGCTTGGCATCGTCTGCGCAAGCGCGCCCCGCACGTCGATCCGCGCCTGCACTTTGTCTGACACAATCGCCGCGTAGACATCGGCAAAACGACAGATGTTCAGCACTTCTTCGAGTGAGGCGTCCTTGTCGACGGGAACCACCACGGCGGCGCATTTCAAAATGCCAAAGTACGAAATCGCCCAATCGGGACGGTTTTCCGACAGCAGCAGCACTTTGCCAGACACCGGCAGCCCGAGTCGCCGCAGCGTCTCGCTGACCTTTGCCGAGCGCTCGCTCAGATCGCGATAGGTGTAGCGCTGGCCGTGCCCAATCGGTTCGCCGTCGGCATCAAGCGGCGGCAGAAGTCGCATCGCCGTCCGACCGCGGTAGGCCTTCGCTGCGGACTCGAGCATTTCGAGCAAGTCGCGGTAGGTGTAGACCGCTTTGGCGCGGGCTTGAAATTCTTCATCCAGCGACGGGAAAATCCACTTTTCCAGACCCGGAATGTGGACGTCCAGCATGTACTCGCGCCAGTTGATCGTTTCCGGATTCCAGCGCAAAAGCGTCTGGTCATGTGGCGTCAGACTGCGGAACAGCCGTCGGGTGTTGTCGGCGCGGAAAATCGGCGCGTTATCGTGAACAAACGGGAAAAACAGGTCAAAAATCCCTTCGGCCTGCTTCGCGAGCTGCGCCGTTTCGTCGAGCTTTTCGCGCGCCCGTTCGCCCAGTGCCGTCAGCCGCGGCATCCCCCACATCTTGTCGAGTGCATCGCCGATCATGCCCGACGCCGCTTCGGCCACCCCACGCAGAAGCGGCACGCTGAGCTTTTGATATCGGGTTTTGCTGACGGGAATCGACTCCAGCCGCGATCGCAGCCGGTTCATCACCGCGTCGCCCTGCTTGTGTTCGAGCTTTTCGCGGAAGTGTCGCCGCTTGTAAAGACCGGTTAGCTCGACGGCACGCGGCATCCGCAGCGGGCTCGAGTCGCTTGAACCGAGGTGATAGATCAGTTCATTGCGCTCGGCCAGCGTCGCTGCCGTGGCTGCAATCGTCGCCGACGCCACCATGTCGACGGGAATCATGTCCAGCACCGTCCCCGGCGAAGCGGGAACTTGAATGTGGCCTTTTAACACCATGAAAATCAGCGGTGCGGTGGTGTTAAAGCCTTCGTTCCAGCCGGGGAACGGATAGCTCATCGCCGATTCGACGATGGCCGGACGGACAATCGCGACGCGGACCGGCTTTTTGCCGTCTTTGCGCTCGGATTCTGGCAGCGTCGCCATCGCACAGAGCTGGTCGCCGATGCTCTTTGTGTAGGTGTACGTGTTGGTGAAGCCCCAGTGCTGCGCGCGCTCCATGCCCAGTTCGGTGAGCCGCTCGGCGGTCCAGGTCTTTTTTTCGCGCTGCAGCGCTGCTTTCAGGTGCCGCTCGTCGTCGGGATCGCGGCCTTCTTGGCGCAGCCTGTCGGCCCCCTGTTCGCGGAACATCGACAGGTGGGCGCGGTCCTCGGAACGCTGACGGGTCTGTTCAATCAAGCGTTCGCAGTCGGCAATCTCTGCTTCGGGATCGAAATCGCCTTTGCGCAGCGCCGATCCTGCCGACAACGAGCGATCGTGACCGGGACGGCGAGGGAAATAGCCAATCAGTGACTCGTCTTCCCAGACTTCGCCTTCGCGGCGACCAGCGACGAAACAGGTCGAGACGTGCACGACTTTGGCCGATGTCGCCCGCGCCAGATCGAGCACATAGCGAACGCCGTGGACGTTGATGCGCAGCGCCGATTCCAGCGACGGATTGAACGACACCAGACCCGCCGAGTTCAAGATCACATCGAGCGGCCCGTCTTGCGTCAAAAGCGCCAGATCGGCGTCGGAAAGACCGACATTCGGACGCGAAACGTCACCCGCCAGCGGCACCACTTTTTCGCGCAGATATTTTTCTGTGCCGTCGCCAAACGTCTTCCAGACCGGATCAAAGGGACGCGACTTGGCAATTTTTTGGAAAAACCGTGTCTCGGCGGTGTAGCCCGATCCGGGACGAACCAGCGCATACAGCTTGCCGAGCATCGGATACTTGCACAGCAGCATCGACATCGTGACTTTGCCGACGAAGCCGGTGCCGCCAATAAACAGAACGCGCTTGCCTTCGAGCGTCTGGGCAACGTCAAGAGGAGGAGCGGACGGGGTCATGGTCGGACGAAGCTACTACGAACGACGCGAAACGGGAAGCAAGCAGCCCGAAAGTTGCGGCGGTTGTCTGGTCGATTCCGCAAAGCTGACTATGATGCACCGACCACCGAACCAAACCGCGGCGAGGACTCCCGATGAAATCCGCTTGCTCTCTTCTTTCGCAATCTGCTGCACGCTCGCATCGCTTCCTGTTGGGGACGTTCGTATTTGCGCTGTGTAGCTGCACGCATGGGAATCAAGGAATCGAGCTGGGAGGCAACATTCCACCGTCTGTGGGAACGGAGATTTTGGGCCTGCCGCCGATTGATCCAAACCTGCAGTACAACCACACCTTTGTGCAGCAGACAGAAGCCGATTTTTTCGGATGGAGCAAAAACGGCATCGTCGCAAGTCGCGATGGGAATCGGGTACGGCTTGTCCTTTCGCCCGAAAAACAGGGAACGCTGCGCTGCGAAAGCGTCGACATCGACGGTGGGATGGCGCGCTTTGATGCCGCAAGCGGGCTGTGTGCAGGGACCGATCCGATGCCGGGCGGGCTCCCAAGCGGTGTGAACTACTACAGTGGCGGATCGTTTTTTTTCGGCACGATGACATCGCCGGAAGTGACGCCGCGAGCGCCGATTGATCACCTGATTGCGTCGTGGAATGCGCAGACGCCACCGGGAACCTGGCTGCAGCTGCGGGTGCGGATGAAAGTCGGCGGTGCGTGGAGCCGCTATTACAAGCTCCCCATTTGGAGCAGCGATGCAGCAGTGGTGAAGCGGCACAGCATAAAGGAAGCCGCGGACGATACCGGCTATGTCGATACCGATACCTTTGAGCTGCGCAATCAAAAGACGGCGACGGCGTATCAGCTCAGCGTGACGCTGTTTTCCACCGATGCGGCCAAAACGCCGGCATTGGGTTTGGTCGCGGCGGTGGCTTCGCGCGACAAGACGGACTATCCCAAACAAGACCTCGATCCGTCGGTGTTTGGGAAAAACCTGCCGGTTCCGCAGCGCTCGCAAGAGCTTCCGGAATACAAAAAACCGGAATACCAGCAGTACGGCGGCGGCGGCGAAGTCTGGTGCAGCCCAACCTCGACGAGCATGGTGATGGAGTACTACAGCCAAAAGCTCG
The DNA here is from genome assembly GCA_035340095.1 of Pseudomonadota bacterium. Taxonomy (GTDB): domain Bacteria; phylum Myxococcota_A; class Polyangia; order Palsa-1104; family JAEUJZ01; genus JAEUKA01. The sequence continues at coordinate 17,235 of DAORGN010000034.1, forward strand.
GCGATCCGCAGCTAAACCAGACAGTGCCCGACGCTGCGATCGGCTGTTATGACTGGGTGTACAAAGGCACCGGCAACTGGCCGTTTAACACCGCGTATGCGAGCACGCTGGGACTTGCCGGTTACGTCACGCGCTTTTATTCGTTTGCGCATGCGGCGCCGTTTATCAAAGCCGGGGTGCCGCTCATCATCAGCATCGCGTTCAAAGCGGGCGAGCTGCCCGGTGCGCCGATCAGCAAGACCAACGGCCACCTGATCGTCGTGCGCGGCTTCGACAAAAACGGCGATGTGATCGCAAATGACCCGGCGGCTCGCGACAATGCGTCGGTGCAGCTTGTCTATCCGCGGGCAGCGCTCGAAGCGGCGTGGGCCCACTCGCATCGCACGGCGTATCTGCTGTATCCCCCGACGGGTTTCGATCTGCCGCAGCTTCCGTGACGGCGCCCAAGTCCGGCGCTACGAATGCCAGCCAGGTGGACAGTGCGCAGCCGGAACGAAGTTGCCGTGAAAACCGGGCGGAATGTGATGTGGCAGCTCGGCCACGCAGACCGTCGACAGGTCGCGCGCATCCAGCACATAGAGCGCCGATCGATGCTCACTGCCGTGATACACGACGGTGAGCAGCCAACCATCGTCTTCATCCTGCGCAGACGGACGCGGCACCATCACCGGCTCCCCCGGAATTCCCGGCGCAAAGTCGCGGAGCTGCATGTCGCCGGTTTGGACATCGAAGCGCGCAATCGCCGAAAACAGCCCGTGCGGCGCATCCGGCATCGCTGACACCGTAAACGCATAGCGATAGGGCAGGCCTTGCCGGGCCGGATGAATCCGCGGCAGCTCGGACGAAAAACCACCCAGGGGGCTCTCGCTGACGGCGGTTCCTTCTTCGGCGCTTGGGTCGATCACGTAGCGCGTCAGCTTCACATGCGGGATGTCCGAAATGTGACCTGCCAACAGCTCGCCCGGTCGCGGCGCGTCAGGAAAGTGATCCTGGCGACAGGCGTCGACGACCAGCGCTCCGTTTTCGTCCTCGTAAGCGTTCACAAAATGGAGCACAAAACACGGCGACGCTTGGAACTTTTTCACTGGCCCGCCATCGCGCGGAATCAGCAAAATCGTCGTCATTCCGCCTTCGACTTCTTGCACCGATCCCGACGGCGGACGGCCCATCAGCGTCGGCAACATACGCAGCGACACCGGAAACAGAAACAGCACCTGCCAGTTTGGCGTCAGCAAAAAGTCATGCGCGAGCAGCGGCGCCGGCAAAGGAATTTCCCGCGTCACCGTCAGCGCCACCCCACCGCGAATGTTGTAGAGCAGGATCTTGGGATGCGGCCCAAGGTACAGGCCAAAGTTCCACAGCTCGCCAGTGTTGGGGTCTTCCTTGGGGTGGGCGGAAAACGGCAGCTCGGGCAGAAGCACGCGCTCAAGCAAGGGTCCGCGGTTTTTCAGCGCACCAAAGAAGTCGTAGCGCTCAATCGTGTCGAGGTTCACCGGGTCCAGCAGGTGCGGCAAGCCGCCTTCCCACAGCGCAAACAGCCTGCCGTGGTGGTAGATGACGCTGGTGTTGGCGACGTTTTTTACGTGGGTGCGAAACAGGTTGCCGAAAAATCCGCCGGCGCGGTTTGTGCCAAAGTTGCGATACAGAAGTCGGCCCGATCGCTGCTCGTACACAAATTCGGTGGTGCGGACGTAGCTGTTGCGATAGCGAATGCACGGCTGGCCGTCTGGACCGTGGCTGCCGATGGCGAAGCGAATCACCATGCCATCGCCGTCAATCAGGTGTCCATAGGTCTGGCCGTGGTTGGCAAATCGGCCCGGTCCGTTGCGAAACAAAACGCCGCGCAAGTCCGAAGGCAGCCGTCCCTCGCTGATCGGCAGGACCGCCTGCACTTCCTGCGTCACGGGCTGGTGCGCAGCGACATAGCTTTTGACAATCGCGTGCTGGGTTTCCATGCGTCAGCCTATGACCAGTTCCGCTTGCAAGAGCTTGCTACGATCCCAGCCACGGCAGACGGCCTGCTGTCAAGCCAGCCGCCCAAGTCCCCGCAATGGCTCACGTTTTTGAAAATGAAACGAAGCGCGCGCACGCGGTCAGACTAAGACCTGCGATGTGAGAAGCAAGTGATCTTGTACGGGGAAGTGTGCAATCCGCTCATGTGTCGGACCACTTGACCGCAGGGTGGCACGGAAACGGCTCAGCCGCGCGGCGCTTTCGGCGATGCGGTCGCGGACGATGCTGCTCTTTTCAGCAGCCCGGCTGAGTGCCTCTTCGGCGCGCAGGAGCCGTTCCGCATCTTGGCAGAACAAAAACGCATCGCAGCCAGCCAGCAGGCTCTCAACCACCACCCCGCTGTCATCGGCAATTCCGAGCTGCTGCGCCGTCACCGCCTTCATGTCCAGATCGTCCGACACAACGACGCCGGAAAAGCCCAGCTCGCCGCGCAGCATGTCTGTCAGCCATTTGCGCGACAGCGTGGCGGGCCGCGCATCGACGGCGGGATAGACAACGTGCGCGGTCATCAGCATCCCAATGTCCGCCGCCGAAGCCCGCTCAAACGGCAACAGCTCGACCTGCCGCAGCGTCGCCAGATCGCGCTTCACCACAGGCAGCGTCAGGTGCGAGTCGGTTTCGGTGTCGCCATGACCCGGAAAGTGCTTGCCGCAGCCACGCAGACCGACGTTCCGCTCCAGCCCGCGCAGATAGGCAAGTGCCCGCGAGGCCGCAGCTTCCGGTAGCGTGCCAAACGCCCGGTCGCCGATGATCGGATTGGCCGGATTGGTATGCACGTCGAGCACCGGCGCAAAGCTCACGTTGAAGCCGAGCGCCGCCAGCTCCCAGCCCATGGCCTGACCGACCGCTTCGCAAAGCTGCTCGGGCTTGTCCGCAAGCTTGTGCATCGGCGGCCACACCGTGACGTCGCCGCGCAGCCGCTGCACCCGTCCGCCTTCGTGATCGATCGCCAAAATCGGCGCCGCCTGTTCCACCGCAGACGACGGAGCATAGCCACGCAGCACGGACTCCATGTCGATTGCAATCGCACGCGCGCTATCGGGATTTTGGAAGTTGCGTCGAAAGAAAATCAGCCCGGCAAAGTCGCCGCGACGAAAGCGCGTCGCCAGCGAAGTAGGCAGCTCGGTGCCCTGATATCCGACGATAAACAGCTCAGCAGGACTTGGCATCGTCCGCTCCTTGCGAAAGAAGATAACCCACAACGGCCAGCGCAGCGACGACAGCGGTTTCGGCCCGCAAGACCAAAGGACCGAGGCTGACCGACGAAAAACCGACGGCTTTCGCGGCTTCGATTTCCGAATCAGCCAAGCCCCCTTCTGGTCCAATCAGAAGGCTCACCACCTTTGGCGCAGCCCCCGGATCAAGCACCTGCGCAAGCGGTGGTGCGCAGCCTTCGTAAAACAGCAGCTTCTGTCCTTCGGCTTCCCGCAGTGACACTTCGAGTGTCTGTACCTGCGCAATGTCGGGAACGTCGGCGCGCTTGGACTGCTGGGCCGCCCCTTTTGCGATGTCTTGCCAGCGACGGTGTTTTGCAGCTGACCGCTCACCGAGAAGCTGCGGCACGCTCCTATCACACTGCACAGGGACGATGCGGCTTGCCCCCAGCTCGGTCGCTTTTTGGATCACGAAGTCCTGCTTGTCACCTTTGAGCAACCCGACGAAAAGCACCAGAGTGGGCTGCGCGACCGACACATGCGTCGGGGGCTCCGCCGATAGCTCGATCGTCTGGGCGTGGACCGCAGACACCACAGCCAGCGCTTGCCGGCCCTGTCCATCGAGCAGCGTCACCTGGGCCCCCGGTCGCAGCCGCAGCACCGACGCCAGGTAGTGATGTTCCGCGCCGCGCAACACCACACTTGGCCCCAGCCGGTCCGGAGAAACAAACAGCCGCGCCCGCGTCGCCACAAGGCCCCCCAGAAGCGACTAGCGGTCCGATGCCATGCGCCAGCTTGCGCCGTACCAAGACGCCTGCGCACCGACGGGTTCTAGCGGAATAAAGACGCCCCACAGGAGCCGCAGCGTGCGACGGATGCCATCGCGTGAGTAACCAACCAGACCTGACAGGATGCTCCATTCCAGATCGCCCGCACGCGGACGTCCGACGTGGAACAGCGGCCAGAACTCGAAGCGATACGCGCCGGCCCGCTCGCCCGTGCCCTTGTAGTAGTAGCTGTTGAGCACCAGCGTGTAGTGGCCCTTTTCGTTGGCCCAGTGCGCGCCGATCGGGAAGAACACCGTCGTCGTCTGCTTGGGTCGCTTAAAGTGCCAAACAAACGGGAAGACCACGCGATCACGGCTGCCGTCTTCGTAGTTGCGAACCCAGGTGAGCAGCGGCGGCAAAAACAGCGTCTTTGTGCCTTGTTCATCGCGACGATACGCAAAGAATGGCAGCAGCGCCGTGAACTGACTGGCCGGACGACGCACATGGTAGAACAGCGGGAACAGCACCGTCGTCGAGCGATCCTTGCCACCGAAGTGCCACACAAGCGGGAACACCACCGCGTTGTGATAGCCGTCAGCACGCTTTTTCACGTAAGTGAGCAGCGGCGGGAACACCCAAGTCGTCGTCTTGGCCGCATAGTCGGAAAGACGAACCACAAGCGGCACAAGTGGACCCACCGCCGTCAGCCGGTCGCTGTGCAGGTGATGCACATCGAGCACGAAGGGGAAGAACGTCGTGATCCGGCGCGTCAGTGTCCGCTCATGCCAAAACAGCGGTGTCGCCATCGTCAAGCTACGCTCCGGCGAGCGAGTCTGGAGCCACAACGGCAGCAGCATGCTCGTCGAGGTGTGCGCTTTGTCGTCGCGGGTGTAATAGAACAGCGGGAACAGCGCCGCCGACGTCACCGGATCTTGCTTCCGCACATACAGCGGCCCAATCCAGAACCGGAAACCAACCGGATTGCGATTCACACCGACGAGCGGCGTAATCAACCAGTCTTCTGGGGCCTTGCCGGCACGGTGCGAAAAGTAAACCAGCGGCAACGCCATGAAGCGATACGAGCCGTCGCCATCGTTGCGACCGTAGAACAGCGGTGCAAAGCCACCGAACGTCGCTTCGCCGCGCCGACCGAAATACAGCGGTCCAAGCACGGTCAGGTGCCGACTGCGCGCCGCGTCATGCGAGTGATAAATGAACGGCAGAATGAACAGTCCATGCGCCGTGTCCCGTCGCGAGTAGAACCACAGCGGGAACACACCGAAGTCTTCGCGGTCCTTGCGCACGTCGGCGTAAAACAAAAGTGCCGCCGCCCGCGTCGCTTTTTCGTCTTTGTAGAAGAAGCCAAGCGGCGTCGTCGCCCAGGTGGCTTCCTTCGACTTGCCAAACGCGAACAGCGGCAAAAGACCTGCCGACACCCCGCCCGTCTTCTCATTTTTTGAATAGAAGAACGGCAAAAGCACGGTCGAGGTCCGCTCCGGACTCCGCACATGGAAAAACAGCGGCAGAAGGACATGCGCCGTCCGCTCGGGGGTCTTGACGCCGTAATAGAGCAGCGCGATCTGGCGGAACTCGGTGTCCTTGTCCTTCACGTCCGCAAACAGCGGGAACAGCACCGATGCCCGTCGACCCGGTGAGCAGTGGAAGAAATACAGCGGCAGCACCGCGCGATTGATGACCTGCTCACGGGTGCCAAGACCTCGCACCGTCTCGACATACGGACCGACCCATACGGTCTTGCTTTCCGGCGTGCGGTGATAGGCAAAGAGCGGCGCAATCGCAAAGGTCGACTTCGGTCCTTGCGAGGCATAGAACAGCGGCACAAGGCCGGTCGTCTTGACCTCGCCTTCGGGGCGCTTTTCGGTGGTGTGGAAGAACGGCCCAATCACCAGCGCCGAGCCACGCGGATTCCGCACCTGCCACAAAAGCGGGAACAGCACGGTGTAGCTGCTCTCGGGCGAGCGCTTCCAGAACAGAAGCGGCACAAGTCCGGCCCGCACTTCGGCGCGCTTGTCACCGATGTATTCGGGGCACTTGCGATACCAGTAAAACGGTCCAAGCTGGAGCGTTTCTTCGTGCGGACGACGGTGATGGTAGAGCAGCGGAAACAGCATCTGGGTGCTGCTCTGTCCGCGACGGTGGAGCCACAGAAGCGGGAACACCCCAGCGGTATAGCCGGCGTCCTCGCCGCGCGTCTTCACCCGTGCGAACACCGGACCGACCGATACGTAGCTCGAACCGGCCTCTTTGTCGGCGGCATAAATGAACAGCGGCGGCAAAATCGCAACGTGCGGTTTGTCACCCCGCGCAACCGAAATGAGCGGCAGAAGACCGCCACCCGAGCCCGTTTTCGACGACCAGCCGTAGACCGGTCCAAGAAAACCAAACTTGCGCGTCGGCGAGGTATGAAGCGCGGCCAACGCCGGCACAAACACATGCGTGTCGCTCTGCGCCCGCTTGCTAAAGAAGTGCAGGTACAGAGGGAGAAGACCTTCGCTGCCACCTTCTTCGTCGCGGGTAAAGAAGAACGGACCGGTATAACCCCAGGCCGCGCCCGTCGTCTTGTTGCGATACCACATCGCCAGCGGCGGCAGCACCGTCGTAAAGCGCCGCACCGGATCATCGCGATGGAACGTCGGCGGGGTCAAAAGCACCGTCGTCGTCGATTCTTCTTCCGGATTGCGATACGAACCGCCGAGCGGCGTCACCAAAAGCCGGCTCTTGTCGGCGCCGCGGTGATACAGGTACAGCGGAAACAGCGTCGAAGTCCGCGTACCCGTCTGGTAGTTTTCGCCGTCATAGAACAGCGGCAGCACCATCGTGTGGCGCTTTTCCGCCGTCTTCGAGTGAAAGACCAGCGGCAGGAAGCCCCCGACGGTGCGATCTGGCGTCTTGCGGTAAAAACCGAGCGCCAAAAAGAACGCCTGCGACAGCTCTGGATCTTTGCGGACAAACAGAAGCAGCGGCAAAAACCCGGTGTCAGTCCGCTTTTCTTCGACGTTGTGGTGATGCCAAAACAGAAGCGGCGGCAACACCACCGTCTGTGCGTCGGTCCGTCGCGTCACCCAGAACAGCGGCAAAAGTCCAACGGATTTGCCCTTTTCGCCGCTGTCGCCGTAGCTCTGATAGAAAAAAATCGGCCAGATGCGGTGCGCCCGCATCCCCGGTTCGCGCTTGTACTGGTACGTCGGAAAGACCCAGGTGTCGCGGGTCTTTTCTTTGTCATCCTTGCGGTCGGCAAACAGCGGGAACAAGACCTTCGTCGTGCGATCGGGCCGCCAGAAGCTGTAATAAAACGGCAGCACCAGCCGGTAGCCGATCGGCCCCTTGCGGTGGAAGTACAGAATCGCCGACAAGGGCCGGTTGACGCTCTGGCAGCTCTGCTTGATACAGACCGTCTTGTCGGGGCACTGCGCGTCGCTGTCACACTCTGGCTTGGCCTTTTTGGCTTCTTCGCGTTTGCGCTTTTTTTCTTCTTCGGACTCTTCGTCCTCTTCGTCGACCACTTGCCCAGGCGACGGCGTCGCGAAACGCTGCGGATCTTCCGGGTCAGGCGTCGCTGTCGTCGTCGGTTTGTTCTGCGCTTGCGCCAACAGCGGCAGCGGCAGCGGCAGCGGCGAAATCCCCGGTGGAATTGCCGTCGACGCAGCCGGGATCGGCGGAGCGACCGTTGTCGACTGATTTGGGCCAGCCAACGACGGCAGCGGTGACAGCGCCACTTTCGCAAGCGGTGCCGCCACGCCCTTTGGCAGAAGCGAAACTCCCACAGGTCGCGGCGCAGCCATGGCAGATCCGGTCCCCGCAAACAGCAGGGCCGACACAATCGCCAGACGCACCGAGAGGCCGCGGAGAGAAGTTACGGCGTCATCTTCCACTCGCCGTTCTCCAGCACAAGGTTCACTTCGTCGGTCTGGACGTTTTCGCCCTTGCTACGGCGGACTTTCAGCGTCGCCAGCTTGAACTCGCCCTGCGCCTTGAAGGTGCTGCCACGCAGCTCAAACTGCACGCCCTCTAAGTCTTTTTGCGCCTTCTTGAGCTCGTCGGGCGACTGCATCATCTGCTGACCGACTTGCCCCTGATACAGCATCGCGTAGCAGTCGATCGCTTTTTGCACGTCGCCTTTGGCCATCGCCCCGCGCCAGCGCTCAAACGTCTTTTCCGGCGTCGAAAACTCCGCCCGCGGCGGTGGCAGCTTGAAGGTGATCGACTTCACCTTGTCGCGCGGCAGCTCAAGCTTTTGCCCGCCGCTCGTCTCCATCACGATGATGCCGTCGAAGTAATGGGTGAGCTTGCCTGCGATCTGGGTGTTGTCGGCGAGAGTTACCACTTCGGATGCGTAGGCACTCACAGACGACAAGAGCAACGCTCCGAAGGCAAAACAAGCAGAACGAAGAGCAGATCCCGCCACGCAAGACATGGCGTTCCAGCCAGAAGGCATCAGGCAAACTCCTATGGGTGAGGGGCTGGATTTACCTTGACTTTTTGCTGCTGTCAAGGCGCCAAAGCCAGCGTTTCCGTCGGTGAAACCCTAGCAAAAAAGTAGCGAAAAATCGCCCCAACAAACCCTTTTGATGAGCGGTTAGCTGCGCAAATAGCTGATCACGGCGTCCGCACTGCGCAGACCATCGATCGCCGCGCTGACAATCCCGCCGGCATAACCTGCGCCTTCACCGACGGGAAAGAGTCCGGCAAGCGATGGTGACATCAGCTTGTCATCGCGAACAATGCGCAGCGGCGACGACGTGCGCGTTTCGACCCCGACAAGCTGGGCCTGCGGCGATACAAAGCCCGGCAAGGTACGGCCAAACCGCTGCACCGCTTGCCGCAGCGAATCGACGACAAACGGCGGCAGCACATCCGCCAAGTTCGCACTGACGATGCCCGGTCGATAGGTGGTCGGCAGCACATCACTGCTCGGCTTTCCGACGAGAAAATCGGTCAGCTTGTGAGCCGGCGCAACAAAGCGACCGCCACCGGCCAAAAAGGCCCGCTCCTCGACGGCGCGCTGAAACCACATCCCGGCCAGCGGATCGCCGGCGAAGCGTTCAAACGGGGCGACATCGCGATCTTCGACGGACACCACCAATGCACTGTTGGCCAGCGGTGAGTCGCGACGTTTCAGGCTCATCCCGTTTACGCACAGACCGCCGGGCTCGGTCGCGCAAGGAACCACCCAGCCGCCCGGACACATGCAAAAGCTGTAGACGCCTCGCTCACCGACCGACGCTGCCACTTGATAAAACGCCGCCGGCAGCGCCGGATGTTCCGCCGCCCGTCCGTACTGAATGCGATCGATGAGCGGCTGCGGATGCTCGACCCGCGCCCCGATCGCAAACGGCTTGCGCTCGACGAGGATATCTTGCCGCACCAAGAGTTCGTAGATGCCGCGGGCGCTGTGTCCGACGGCCAAAACCACCGCATCGGCCAGGACAGAAAGCCCCGATGCGCAGCGCACCCCGAGCAGCTTTCCCGACGGTGCGCGTAGAAGTTCGGTGACTTTTTCACCAAAGTGATACTGCACCCCGCGTGCCGTCAGATCGGCGCGCAGCTCGAGCAGGATCTTGGGCAAGCGGTTGCTACCGATGTGCGGACGTGACTCGACGCTGATTCGAGGATCGGCACCATGCTCGATCAGCGTCAGGATGGTTTCGCCAATCGCCGCCCGATCTTTGCTGCGGGTGTACAGCTTGCCGTCGCTAAATGTCCCTGCCCCGCCCTCGCCAAAGCAGTAGTTCGAATCGCTCGACAGCTCGCCGCGGGTCAGCTTCGCCAGGTCATGTCGCCGCGGCTGCACCGGCTGGCCTTGTTCTATCAGGATCACGTCCGCGCCCGCTTCGCACAGCCGCTTCGCACACATGGTTCCCGCCGGACCGCTGCCGACAACCACCACGCGCTTTTTTTCCGTCAGCGAAGCCGGGGGCGAAAGCCGCTGCATGCCGCCTTGCAGGAACGGCCAGCTGCCTTTGCCGCCCGGACGGCGCAGATCAATTCGAGAACACGCCGGGGGCAGCTCGGCGCCTTCGGGAAAGACCTCGATCTGCATGCGATAGCCAATCGGGAAGCCTTTGCGCGCGTCGAGCGACTTGCGCAAAAGCCGGGCCCCACCAGGCCGCGGAATGCCAGCCCGTCGTGCAGCTTCGAGCATCGCCACCGCCCACAGCGCGGTCTCTGGATCCGCATGCACCGCTTCGTCTTCGTCGAGCTGAAGCTGCTGGAGCGGGACAAATATCTCAACTTGCGTCAAGCAAACGCCCTTTCTTATAGCCCGTCTTTGCGAAGCTCAGCGACGATTTTTCGATACAGCTCTTTGTGCGAAAAACCGCTCACCACGTCGGGGAATAGATGGCCTATCTGCCCGACTTCATCCAGGTGATCGGCGGGCACGCAGCCCAGGAACTTGCCCCATTTCGCCGACTGCACCGTCACCAGCCCGTCGTTCACACGCGGGACCAGCGGGTTGTCGCTGTAGATCGCAAACACGCCTTCGGGCAGCGCGAGCAGCGGATCAAGCAGGTCGATGCGCGACGAGTTGCCCCACGCGCCGCCGGCACACTCGCTGTTTGCAATCCGTCCCGCCGATCGCCCAGCGACGCTGTAGTAACGAACCGCTGGATCGTCGGGATTGGCGGCATTCCATCTTTGCATCCCCGGCGTCGTAAGCTGCGCAAGCGCATTTTTTAGGTTCGGGCTGCCCGGCGCATCCGTCAGCCCCGACACCGCCTTGAGGATGGCGTTTATCACGTCGTAGGAAAAACCGGGCACCAGTCCGCTTACCACGTCGGCAATTTCAGTGCCGCGATGCGGCGTGCTGACGGTGACGAGTGACGCCACTTTGTTTCCGTATTTTTTGCCACTTATCAGCGCTCGTCCGTCGATACCGCCCTGCGAGTGGCCGATCACGTTGACCTTGCAAGCGTTGTACGTCTTGAGCGTGTCATCGACGACCGCAGCCAGCGCGGCAGCCCGCACATCCGACGATTCATACGGTGGAACTTTGGCTTCGACGACAGTTTCTCCGCGGCTGCGCAGATCGGCGCCGACTTGGAAAAAGTAGTTTAGGGGACCAATCCGCTCAAAACCGGCAAAGCCGTGCGCCAGGACGATTGGATACGGTGCGCCTTTGCAGGACAGCGGCTGCGCAAGCTGCGCTGGCTGTTCTGAATCGGGAAGCGCCGTTCCATCCCCACAGCCCAGGGCCGCCAAAGAAACGCCCACAAGCAGTGCGAAGGCGCGCCCACGCTGCCGGAATGTCGGCTCATGTTGCTTCGTTTCCGTCGACGACTGTTTTTGCATGTGGTCCTCCATTTCTTCCCTTGGTGAAAAAGCGAGCCATTTTTCGACGATGGTTTGATAAAGTAAATGAGCTTCGGCAGTTTGCCTTTGCAGGCCTCATGTCGCAGGACCAGACCGTAAATGACCCACTGATTGGCACGGTGGTCGACCGTCGCTACAAAGTGTTAAAGCGCCTTGGCGTCGGCGGCATGGGCATCGTCTACAAGGTCGAGCACTCGTTTTTGAACAAGTTCTTCGCCCTCAAGGTGATGCGACCGACGAAAGACGAGACCGACAGAAAGCGCTTCGAGCAAGAGGCGCGCCTGGCATCGGTGATTCGCCACCCCAACGTCGTCGAGATCAGCGACTTTGGCGTCCTGCCCACAAACCAGCCGTATTACGTGATGGAGTTCCTGAGCGGTCAGACCGTCGGCGACGCCATCTTCGCTGGATTTATGGACAGCCAGCTTGTCTGCCACATCGGCGTCCAGATTGCGCGCGGCCTGCAGTCCATCCACAAGCAGAACGTCGTCCACCGCGACCTAAAGCCCGACAACATATTTCTTATCGACCCCGACAAGACGGGCGAAAACCAGGACGAAAACAGCGAGACGGGGGACAGCGAGCCCGCGTTTGTCAAAATCATGGATTTTGGCATCGCCAAGTCGGTCAACAGCCACCTGACCGGCACCGGAATGACCGTCGGCACGCCCGAATACATGTCCCCCGAGCAGGCCCGCGGCGAAACCGTCGACTGGCGTTCGGATCAGTATTCGCTCGGCTGCATTTTGTACGAAATGCTGACCCGCGAGATTCCCTTCGACGGCAAAGGCGCGTTCGAGGTGATGTACAAGCACCTCAATGCCCAGCCCGTCCCACCGCGCAAGCGCCGGCCCGAGCGAGCCGACTTCATTTCGTCTGAGCTGGAAGCGATTGTGCTCAAAATGCTCGCGAAGAAGCCCAAGGACCGCCACCCGAGCATGCGCGTCGTCGAACTGGCGCTGCGTGACGAAGCGGCGCGGCTTCTGCTTTCGGGCGCGGGCGACGACACCATGGTCGGCAGCACCCCGGTCCATGTGTCAAACGACTCGACGCCGCTTATCCGCACGCTCGAAGACACCCGCAAGACCGTACCGTTTATGCCCGTCGCGGCCCCGCCCGAGACGATGGCCAACCGCCCGACCAAAAAGATCGACATCAAAGACCAGGCGGAAATGATGAACCTCATCGGGCGCATCGGCGGAATTGTCCATTCGCCGCGCTCGCTGCCGCCTGCGTCGGTCCAGCCTGGTGTGTTCCAGTCGATTCTTGCTTGGTTTGCGCGCCTTTGGCAGCGACTTGCGCGTCTGTGGAAGTAGACTTCCGCCATGACGTATGGGGAGCTGTGGTGGCGCGCGTTTTGGATGACGCAGGCGATCGAAGTGCCGATCTATCTGCTCGTGCTGACCAAGTTCCCGGCCCGTCCCCGCTGGCGTAGCGGGCGCGAACCTGTGACCGACTGGCCGCACAAGTTTTTCTGCGCGTTTTTGGCTTCGGCCATCACCCATCCGTGGGTCTGGTACTTTTTCCCGTATGTCATCGACGACTACTGGCCGATGGTCGCAGTCGCCGAGACGTTCGCCGTGGTGGTCGAAGCGCTGTGGTTTCATTTCTGCGGTCTGCGTCGCGCTCTGCTATGGTCGCTTATCGCAAACGGCACGAGCGCTACGATTGGTTTTCTACGGCACTGACGGCGAACACGCCCCTTTGCATTTGGAGACGCCCATGTCCGACTGGCTCTATCGCACCCCGACTGCGTTTCACGGCAAAAAGCTCCACCGACTCGGGCTCGCCTGTAGCTACGGCATCGACGAAGACGGAGTCCGCGCCGGCATGGACCGCGGTGTGAACTTCTTTTTGTGGACGATGAAAAACAAGGCGATGCGAGCGCCGCTCGGCGATGCGTTCAAAAACCGCCGCGATCAGGTTGCCGTCATCGGCTACGCCACGCTGGGCTTTTTCGGCTGGGGCGTCCGTCACAGCTGCGAATCGCTGCTGAAGGAACTCAAGCTCGACTACCTCGATGTCTACCTCCTCGGCTGGCTCGGCGTCACCACGGCGTACACCGCGGCCACCGAATAAGAACTGATCCACCTGCGCGAAAGCGGCAAAGTCCGCGCCATCGGCTGCTCGATTCACAACCGCGAGCGCGCCGGCAAGCTCGCCGCCGAATCGCCGCTCGACCTTCTGATGATTCGCTACAACGCCGCCCACCCCGGTGCCGAGCGCGACATCTTCCCCCACGTCAAAGCGCAAAAGCCCAGCATCTTGGCCTACACCGCGACCCGCTGGGGCAAGCTCTTAAAGCGCCCGAGCGGCTACGACGGCCCCGTGATGACCGCGGGCGACTGCTACCGCTTCCAGCTCTCGAATCCCCACGTCGACATCGCGCTCACCGGGCCCGCCAGTCGCGCCGAGCTTATCCAAAACCTCGACGCGCTGGACAAAGGCCCCCTCACCCCCGAAGAAGACGCCTGGATGCGCAGCT